>NZ_SZWP01000070.1:0-100680 GCF_005280825.1 Citrobacter sp. wls829 | reverse complement strand
CGTCAATACGGTTCTCGCTGCACGCTTACGTTTCTTTAATCGGGGTCGCAGAGACAACATGTGCATATTGTGGGCCACGCTCAAACACGTTAAGACTGGCCACCGCTGCCACACCCAGCGCAGCAGCTACGCCAATCCCTATACCCGCCAACATTGATTTATTCACGGGACTTCCTCCTTTTTTGCTATTAGCAACAACTTTGCAACAGGAGATGAAAAATGCCAATCAGATTACGGATGAAAATAGCGGAACAAGGAAACAAAGCAGCAGGATTCAGAGAACTCTTAAGGAAGGGGCCGGATGAACAGCGTCATCCGGCATCACACATCGATATTAGTGCAGTTTCAGGCGCGGGCGAATTACACGGTTGATGCTACCCACCAGCATCATCAGGCCGGTTTTGAAATAGCCGTGCAGCGCAATCTGGTGCATACGGTACAGCGAGATGTAAACAAAGCGCGCAATGCGCCCTTCCACCATCATCGAACCGCGCGTCAGGTTGCCCATCAGGCTACCAACGGTAGAGAAGTTAGACAGTGAAACCAGCGAGCCGTGATCTTTATACTGATACGCCTTCAGCGGCTTGCCATTCATCTGCGCCAGAATGTTGCTCATTGCGCACGATGCCATCTGGTGTGCAGCCTGGGCGCGCGGCGGGACAAAGCCCCCTTCCGGACGCGCGCAGGAGGCACAGTCACCAATCGCGTACACGTCAGGGTCGCGCGACGTCTGCAGAGTCGGTTCAACCACCAGCTGATTAATACGGTTCGTTTCCAGACCGCCAATATCCTTCATAAAGTCTGGCGCTTTGATACCTGCCGCCCAGACCATCAGATCGGCTTCAATATACTCGCCGTCTTTGGTGTGCAGACCGCCTTCATCAGCGCTGGTCACCAGCGTCTGCGTCAGCACACGCACGCCCAGCTTGGTCAGCTCATTATGAGCCGCGCTGGAAATACGTGGCGGCAACGCAGGCAGAATACGCTCACCGGCTTCCACCAGCGTCACGTTCAGCGCTTCGTTGGTTAACCCTTTGTAGCCGTAGCTGTGCAGCTGTTTCACCGCATTATGCAGTTCAGCCGACAGCTCAACGCCCGTCGCACCACCACCGACAATAGCGATATTCACTTTGCCGTTGGCGCCCAAATTCGCCGAATACTTCAGGAACAAGTTCAGCATTTCCTGATGGAAACGGCGAGCCTGATGCGGGTTATCAAGGAAGATGCAATGATCTTTGACACCCGGCGTGTTGAAATCATTGGAGGTACTGCCCAACGCCATTACCAGCGTGTCATACGCCACTTTGCGCTCAGGAACCAGCAGTTCACCTTTCTCATCGCGCAGCTCAGCGATAGTAATAGTCTTCGCTTCGCGATCGATATCCATAACCGAACCCAGCTGGAATTCAAAGCCGTGGTTACGGGCATGCGCCAGATAGCTCAGTGCATCAACACCCTCATCCAGCGATCCGGTTGCCACTTCGTGCAGCAACGGTTTCCATAGATGGCTGTGATTTCTGTCTACCAGCGTGATTTTGGCCTTCTTCTTGCGCCCCAGCTTTTTACCGAGCTGCGTCGCCATTTCCAGTCCGCCAGCACCGCCGCCGACAATCACGATCCTTTTCAATGGTGTAGTCAACGTGACCCCCTTAAATTTTATTAACCAATTGTTAATTAAACGTTATAGGCATAGCCTTTAATTAACAACACGTTACGATAATGAAAATGCCCTTCGAGACTGAGAATAACACGAACGGTGCATTGGTCATACCAAATTTGATGTGCATCAAGTTTTGATGCTGAAAAGATAGACAACTGGAATTTTAAAGATAAAAAAACCAGCCCGCAGGCTGGCTTTGTTAAACGTGGGTGAGTGACTAACCTAACGTCTTAAAGGCTTTGATTCGCTGCAAATGTGGGGAGATATTTTTAAATTTATGGGTCTGATCTTCGTCCCATACAATTTCATAGTAGTGATGCAGCTCTTCGGAAGAACGCTGGCTATTCAGCGCTTCATCATGCCGTGACAGAATGACCAGACACCGGTCGCGATTCTTCTCACGGAAATTGGTCACACATTTTGTGGCGATGTCAGCGTACTCTTCCGGCCTGTCGATTTTTCCTTCCATGTTCTCATTCGGGAACAAGTTAGGGTTAAACACCACCTGGCGAATATCACACAGAAAACCAATCCTTTCTGCCCAGTAGCCGCCCAGACCCACACCGCAAATCAGCGGTCGGTCGTCGACATTAAGCTGCAACATTTTATCTACTTCTTTCAGCAGATGCTGCATATCATGTTTAGGATGCCGTGTACTGTAGCTAATCAGCCTGACATCCGGGTCAATAAACTGTAATTGCAACACTTTCTCGTGGTTGCCCGGACTGTTAGAGTCAAAACCGTGTAAATAGATAATCATCGCATCCTCGCAAACTTGCGTTAATGACCTGCTTTCTCTTCCTGCCAGCGTTCATGAAGCTGGTTGAGCTGGACGCTGATTGTTTTCCAGCGATCCGAGTCCATCAGTTCCTGACGCGAAAATGAACCTTTATGATACAAACGTGTAACACGCTCTGCATTGATCGGCGACAGATTATCTAACACACTGACTGCCCCTTTACGATTATTGCAGACCAGGATCATATCGCAACCTGCATCCAGCGATGCCTGGCCTCGCTCTGCATAGCTCCCCATGATTGCCGCACCTTCCATCGACAGATCGTCAGAGAAAATCACACCGTCAAAACCAAGCTCCTGACGCAGGACCGTTTTTAGCCAGTGCGATGAACCACTCGCCGGGCGGGAGTCTACTTCGCTATAAATAACGTGCGCAGGCATGATCGCGTCGAGTTTGTTTTCCGTAATAAGCGCCTGGAACACCGACATATCGTTAGCGCGAATTTCAGCTTCCGGTCGCGGATCGGTGGGCGTTTCTTTGTGTGAATCCGCCGTCACTGCCCCATGTCCAGGGAAATGTTTCCCGGTGGTTTTCATGCCTGCCGCGTGCATACCGTCGATAAAGCGCGTCGCCATCGCCAGCGCTTTTAGCGGATCGGCATGATACGAGCGCTCGCCAATCGCGGCACTGATATGGCCGACATCCAAAACGGGGGCAAAACTGATATCGATGTCCATCGCAATCATCTCGCTGGCCATCAGCCATCCGGCGTTTTCAGCCAGCTTTCCACCCTCTTCCAGACCGTGCAGTGCGGCAAAGGATTGTGCCGCTGGCAGGCGGGTAAAACCTTCGCGAAAACGCTGCACGCGCCCGCCTTCTTGATCCACCGCCACCACCAGATGATTACGTGACGCCGCGCGGATCTGACGCACTAATTCACGTAACTGTTCCGGGTCGTGGTAATTGCGGGTAAAGAGGATCAAACCACCCACCAACGGGTGCGCCAAAATCTCACGCTCTTCCGCGTCCAGCTCATACCCTTCAACATCCAACATTACTGGACCCACACTGCTCTCCTTATCCTTTCATGGTTAGCTGCCGCCAGGTGTCATCGGCCAGCCTGATAAATTGTCGATCGCCAGTCTGTTGCCAGCGATACTCAAACCACCCCGCCTTCAGCATCAGTATCCAGGGTTGCCACTGTCTGATCTGCCGCCACAAAACGTTTGGGTCAATATGCGCATGGCGGGCATAGGCGTTAACCAACTCGCGATGTTGCGACTCGTCAGCGACCCACACTGCCGCCAGCTCGAGGGCGATATCGCCGTCCCCGGCATACTCCCAGTCAATCAACCGCAGACCTGACGCCGTATGCACAATGTTGTCGCCGTGGACATCCATATGCAAAGGCCCCAAACGCAAGGGATGAGGCTCCCGTCGTTTTCTCAGACGCTTTAGCACACGTAACCAGCACGATGTGCGACGCGTCGGATCACAACACTGCCAGTACTGTTCCAGCAACGGCAGCAGACTCACTCGCCAGCCAAAATGGGGTTGTTGGTGAAGATGATACAGTAAGCGCGCGAGTTCGTCGGCTTCCGGTAATCTGGAATCGACTCTACCGTGAAAATAGTCGATGGCCATCCACCCACGCGTATAAAAACGAGGTTCAGGAGCCAGACTGTCCGGCAGGCGTTTTAGCGCATGATAGTGGCGTAAAAAATGCGACTCTGGCGCGTCAGGATCGTGATGACGGCGCAGTACGAGGCGATGGGAATGATGTTCAATGACGCAGCTCCCGCCGCTCAAGCCAAGCTTACCAGCTGCGACGGGACGATACCGCGGGAAATAGCGCGACAACACCTCATCGCGCGTCAATGGCTTATTGTTGCTGAACGGCACCTTTACCTGACCAGATTATCTCACCCGTTTGTACCAGCATTAATTGCATTTGCAGTGATGGCGTATTGACGTTACCGGATGCGCTGGAATACAGCACATACTGGGCACCGACGTTACGGGCAATGCCAATCGCTTTGCTGCGCGTGCCTAAGCTGTCGTGCGGTGATAAACCGAGTTGCTGCTTCGCTATCGCCAGTTGCTGCGCCGAAACCAGGGTAAATTTCCCGTTATTCGCCAGCGCATTGCGCAGCGTCTCGGTGGCTTCCCCTGCATTAAGTGAACCGTTAGTGCGGTTGTTCACGCTGTCGACCAGCAGAACGCCCCCGGCTTTTACGCCATCCGCCTGCAGCATTTTGCCCACCATCGGCTGCATCGCCCCGTTCCAGTCATAATGACGTACTCGCGGAGCGGGCTGCGCCGTTTGATCCTCATGTTCAATCGGACCCGGCTGCTGCGGAATGGTCGGCACTGTAGGTACAACCGGCACAGGCTGTTGCGGCTGCGCGGGCTGTTCCGGTACCGGTTTTACTTCATCTACCGGTGCAGGCTCACGTTGCGCCACACAGCCAGAGAGAAATATCGCCAGCGCAGCAACCACGGCGTAGCGATTCAATTTGATCATCAAGATTCACCTCTTACAAATAAAGATAAAGTCTAACCTTGTGCGCCCCCAGAAAATTGGCGCTGCCATACAATGTCACCGACGAACGTGCCGGAATCGTAACGCTACGTGGTGCCTCCAGAGGGTGCATTTCCAGCCCTCTGGCGTCATACCAGTAAAACCGATAATGAACGGTGACGGGTTCTTGCCTTTCGTTATAGAGTCGTGAGGATGCCGAAGGCTGAATATCAGACGTGGTTAACGCAGGTTGTTCTGCTGTTATACCGGCGGCCAGTATTGTTGATTCCATCACCAGAGACTGTTCATCACTGACCGGAATTTCGGGGTGTGAACGACAGCCAGCCAGCAACAGTAAGCCCAGCGTCAGCGCGATGCATCCTCTGGTCATTATCATAGACCTTTATGTGCAAGCATTGGCCCCAACACACGGCCCCCTAGCAGATGCATGTGGATGTGATACACCTCTTGTCCACCGTGGCGATTGGTATTCATGATCAAACGGTAGCCATCTTCGGCAATACCTTCCTGCTCGGCGATTTTGGCCGCCACGGTGATCATTCGGCCCAGCGCCTGTTCATGTTCTGCCGTTACATCGTTAACGGTTGGGATCAGAACGTTGGGAATGATCAGGATATGCGTGGGTGCCTGAGGTGAAATATCACGAAACGCGGTTACCAGTTCGTCCTGATACACGATGTCTGAGGGAATTTCACGACGAATAATTTTGCTGAATATAGTTTCTTCTGCCACGACGTTTTCCTTTTTCATTAACAGCCCATGCGTTGTGCCATGCTACGCCGAGCGACTCTGCGAGTATAGAGTATGAGCGAGTTACTCACGCTCTTTCAACTTTAACCCCCGATTTTTTAAGCAAAAAGCTCCCCCTTCGCTGTTCTTATAACCATTTACCGCCGCTATTGCTCAGACATAGTACTGAAACAATATTTCATTTATCTCTGTAGCATCTGTTTACACGTTGAATATGAATGCGTATATTTCGCATTTGCATTTACATACAAATTTAATAGTTAACAACAAAAGGGTTCATCACCCGCAACGGTGATTAGAACTTAATGTTAATAATTATCAAGGACTTATTGATGTCTTTCACAACATACAACCGGGATTCTCAGCGTCAACCCGCACTCGCCCCTTCCTTGCTTGCTGTCTGTATTGCCATGGCTTTTATTCCCGCTTCAGGCTTCGCCGCCAACGAAGATACGGTGATCGTTGATGGTTCAGCCACCGCAGACTCGGCATCCGGCGAAGAACAGGATTACAGCGTGAAGTCGACGACAGCGGGCACAAAAATGCAGATGACCCAGCGCGATATACCTCAGTCGGTCACTATCGTTAGCCAGCAGCGCATGGAAGATCAGCAGTTACAGACTCTCGGTGATGTGATGGACAATACGCTCGGTATCAGTAAAAGCCAGGCTGACTCCGATCGTAACAGCTATTTTTCCCGCGGATTTGAGATTGATAACTATATGGTCGACGGGATCCCGACCTATTTTGAATCCCGCTGGAACCTCGGCGATGCACTTTCCGACACCGCCTTGTTTGAACGCGTAGAAGTGGTGCGCGGAGCGAACGGTTTGATGACCGGAACGGGCAATCCTTCGGCCTCCATTAACATGATTCGTAAACACGCCACCAGCCGCGAGTTCACCGGTAATGTGTCGGCAGAATACGGCAGCTGGAATAAACAGCGCTATGTCACTGATTTACAGAGTCCGTTAACCGAAGATGGCAATGTGCGCGCCCGCATCGTCGCCGGATATCAGAATAACGACTCCTGGCTTGACCGCTACAACAGCGAAAAAATGTTCTTCTCCGGGATTGTCGATGCGGATCTGGGTGACACCACCAGCCTGTCTGCCGGTTATGAATACCAGCGTATTGACGTTAACAGCCCAACCTGGGGTGGCCTGCCGCGCTGGAATACCGACGGCAGCAAAAACAGCTATGATCGTTCGCGCAGCACGGCTCCGGACTGGGCCTACAATGACAAAGACATCAACAAAGTCTTTGTCACGCTGAAACAGCGTTTTGCCGATACCTGGCAGACAACCCTGAACGCTACCCACTCTGAGGTTAAGTTCGACAGCAAAACAATGTACATCGATGCCTATGTCGACAAAAACACCGGTATGCTGGTCGGCCCTTATGCTAATTATGGACCTGGCTTCGACAACGTCGGCGGTACGGGGTGGAACAGCGGCAAGCGTAAGATCGATGCGGTTGATCTGTTCGCCGACGGTGGCTACGACCTGTTTGGTCGTCAACATAACCTGATGCTCGGCGGCAGCTACAGCAAACAAAACAACCGTTATGTCAATGCCTGGGATAACGTGTATCCGAACGAAGTGGGGAATTTCAATAACTTCGACGGTAATATTCCTGAGACTAACTGGCGTCCACAATCGCTGGCCCAGGACGATACCACCCACATGAAATCGCTCTACGCGGCGACGCGTGTTTCGCTGGCCGACCCGCTGCACTTGATCCTCGGCGCGCGTTATACCAACTGGCGTATCGACACCCTGACCTACAGCATGGAAAAAAATCACACCACACCGTATGCCGGTCTGGTGTATGACATTGATGATAACTGGTCAACTTACGCCAGCTATACCTCTATCTTCCAGCCACAGAACAAACGTGACAGTTCGGGTAAATACCTCTCCCCGATCACCGGTAACAACTATGAGATGGGGTTAAAGTCGGACTGGATGAACAGTCGCCTGACCACCACCCTTGCGGTATTCCGTATCGAGCAGGATAACCTGGCACAGTCTACCGGTACGCCAATTGCCGGCAGCAATGGCGAAACGGCCTATAAGTCGAGCAATGGTACAGTCAGCAAAGGGGTTGAATTCGAAGTGAACGGTGCAATCACCGATAACTGGCAGATGACGTTTGGCGCAACGCGCTACGTTGCTGAAGATAACGAAGGCAAGGCGGTGAACCCAAACCTGCCACGTACTACGGTGAAACTGTTCACCCGTTATCGTCTGCCAGCGATACCGGAGCTGACCGTCGGCGGTGGTGTTAACTGGCAGAATCGCGTTTACAGCGATACCGTGACGCCGTACGGGACGTTCCGTGCCGAACAGGGTAGCTACGCATTGGTAGATTTATTCACCCGTTACCAGGTGACAAAAAACTTCTCCCTGCAGGGCAACCTGAACAACCTGTTCGATAAGACTTACGACACCAACATTGACGGCTCTATCGTCTATGGTGAACCGCGTAACGTCAGCGTCACCGCCAGCTATCAGTTCTGATAAGAACATTGTGCCCGGCGTTGTCTCCCCGATGACAACGCCGGTAACCCGACGCCCGCTTGCCCCGAGCTAACTCGCTGATTTCGGCTTCAGATCTTCATCAAACTCCAGCCGCTTACGGTCGGGCTCCGCTTCGGTCAGCGGTTGCACTTCAGAAAGCGTGTGCTGACAGCGTTCCACTAGTATCTGATATTCACGGGTGCCCTGCTTCTTCCACGTCAGTTCTTGCTCGGTTAGGGTGCGAATCGCTTTTGCCGGACTACCGACAATCAGATGGTTGGCGGGCATCTCAGCCCGGGCTTTCACAAACGCCGACGCGCCGACAATACTGTTTTCACCAATGGTCGCCCCGTCGATAATTACTGCGCTCATACCGACCAGCGCATTACGACCAATTACGCAACCGTGCAGAATGGCACCGTGGCCGATATGCCCGTCTTCTTCCACCACCGTGTCCTGCCCCGGGAAACCGTGCATTACGCAGTTATCCTGAATGTTCGCACCATCTTTCACCACGATACGACCAAAATCGCCGCGCAGGCTAGCGTTAGGACCCACGTAAACCCCTTTGCCGAGGATCACATCGCCAATCAGTACGGCGGTTGGATGAACATAGCTTTCGTTAGGTACGACGGGGATCATTCCGTCCATCTGGTAAATCGGCATGGCTTCTCCTGTTACGCCTCGGCTAATCCACCAAAGCGTTGATAATAGAGCGGCCCCGGCGCGGGCAGTTCGCCCACTGAACTTTCGCCTTTTTCACTGACAAAAGCCTGAGCACCGGGCGCGACGCGTTGATAGATATTGATACACAACTGGCGTGCGGTCTGACCCAGCCAGTGGGCGGGCAGCAGTTCCTCTGGTAACAGCGGATCTTTCAGTACCACCCGACGATAGAAATGGATCAGCAGCAGACGGATCTGGAAGCAGCGTTCCGGCGTCAGCTCACCCGCATCGGCGTCACGCAGCAGCGGCAACAGCGGGCGGAACAATGTGATAAACGCCTCGTACATGGCGTTTTGTTCGGTCAACTGCCAGCACTCTTCCACACGCTCACGCAGCGCAGCGCGGGAAATGGCCAGCGGTGAATGTGCTTCAAATACAATCACATTTTCCGCCACCCCCGCTTCGTGTAGTAGCGACTGCACATCCGCCAGCTTTTGCGACGGCGAGGCCAGCAGGCTTGGCGCAAGGACGCCGAACCCCTGCCAAATCAGCTGCTTTTTGACTTCATTAAGGGTATTTTTTTCTAGCCCTTCAGAAAGTAACAACAGCCAGGTGCCGTCCCATTCCGGGGCACTGGCGCGATAAATTTTGCTTTCGGCGCGTCGTGTCAGGCGCAGGCCTTTATCACTCAGGCGGTAGAAGCTGCGGCGGCCAATGCGCACCACGTCCAGCCACTCTTCTTTATTAAGGCGAAACAGCGCGGTGCGCACAAAGCGTTCACCAAAGCCGAGTCCTTCAAGCAGTGCCGCCACGCTGCCGAGCCACACTTCGCCGCCGCGCTGGGATAAGCAGTCACCGTATAACGAAGCGATAAGCGAGGTGCCGCTAATGGGCATCGCGGTCACCGCCTGCTGAATAAAGCTGTCGAGTTTGTCCATATGATTCATTCTGTTGTTATTTATATCCTTTTTGAATCATAGCACAGGAATAATTCCGCGAAACGGCGGGAATTGGTAGGCCGGATAAGGCAACGCCGCCATCCGGCAATCTGTGCGCTTTCGCCTGATGGCGCTGCGCTTATCAGGCCTACGAGTCTTAACCGTTTGCTGCGACTTTACGCAAATCAAACACGCGGCACGCTTTGCCTTCGGAGCGTGGAATGCTGCCGCAGTTAACGATGCTGACGTCGGTAGAAATTCCAACCATCGACTTAATACGGTGACGCAGATGGTGGCAAATCTGACAGCGCTGCTCATGGTCCAGCGCCAGACCGCTCTCTTTTAGCTCCACGCGCACGGAAAGTGAATCAAGATGCCCGCGACGATCCACTTCCAGCTGGTAATGCGGCGCCAGATGTTCAATTTTGAGGATCTCTTCTTCTAGTTGCGATGGGAAGACGTTAACGCCGCGAATAATCAGCATGTCATCGCTGCGCCCGCTGATGCGATCCATCCGGCGCATGGTGCGGGCGGTGCCCGGCAGCAGGCGCGTCAGGTCGCGGGTGCGATAGCGGATCACCGGCAGCGCTTCTTTGGTCAGGGTGGTGAACAGCAGTTCGCCGTGCTCGCCGTCGGCCAGCGGCGTGCCGTCTTCCGGGTTGACCACTTCTGGGAAGAAATGGTCTTCCCAGATAGTCGGGCCATCGCCGGTTTCAATGCACTCCATCGCCACGCCCGGCCCCATCACTTCGGACAGGCCGTAAATATCCAGCGCGGTAATGCCGAGGCGACGTTCAATTTCGGCGCGCATTCCCGCCGTCCACGGCTCGGCACCAAAGACGCCGGTACGCAGCGAGCAGCCGCGCGCGTCGCCGCCCATCTGGCGTTCGAGTTCTTCAATCAGGTTCAGGCAGTAAGACGGCGTCACCATGATCATGTCAGGCTTGAAATCACGAATCAGCTGCGCCTGTTTCTCGGTTTGCCCGCCGGACATCGGGATCACCGTGGCCCCTAAACGTTCCGCGCCGTAATGTGCGCCCAGGCCGCCGGTAAACAGGCCATAGCCGTAGGCCACGTGGATTTTGTCTTTCGCCGTGCCGCCCGCCGCACGCAGAGAGCGCGCCACGATATTGGCCCAGGTGTCGATGTCGTTTTGCGTATAGCCGACGACGGTCGGTTTGCCGGTGGTGCCGGACGACGCATGGATACGCACCACCTGCTCCATCGGCACCGCGAAGGTGTCGAACGGATAGTTATCACGTAGGTCCTGCTTGGTGGTGCAGGGAAACTTGCTTAGGTCACTCAGCTCACGGAAATCATCCGGATGAACGCCCGCCGCATCGAACTTACGGCGATACATCGGCACATTTTCATAGGCGTGTTTTAACGTCCACTTCAGACGTTCGGTTTGCAGAGCCTGTAATTCGTCACGCGATGCAGTTTCAATCGGATCTAATGTTGTTGTCATTTTGTAGGGTATCCGCAGGTCAATTAGCTCACACTCGCTCGAGGATCAGGGCAATGCCCTGGCCCACGCCAATACACATCGTACACAGCGCATAGCGTCCATTGCGTCGTTCCAGTTCCAGCGTTGCCGCCAGCGCTAAGCGCACGCCGCTCATTCCCAACGGGTGGCCTAAGGCGATGGCGCCACCGTTGGGATTCACGTGTTCAGCGTCATCCGCCAGACCGAGCTGGCGCATCACGCCCAGCGCCTGAGCGGCAAAGGCTTCGTTCAGCTCAATCACATCCATATCGTTAATATTCAGCCCGGCACGCTCCAGCACTTTACGCACTGCCGGTACCGGCCCCAGCCCCATAAACTTCGGCTCCACACCCACCGTCGCCATCGCTACGATGCGTGCTCGCGGCGTCAGCCCCTGCGCCTTTACCTGCTGTTCACTGGCAATAATCATCGCCGCCGCACCGTCGTTCACGCCGGAGGCGTTCCCGGCGGTAATTACGCCGCCTTTACGGAACGGGGTTTTCAGTGAAGAGAGTTGTTCGAGGGTGGTTTCCGCACGCGGATGTTCATCATCACGCACCGCGCTGACCGCGCCCTTCTTGCCGATAATCTGCACTGGCACAATTTCCTGCGCCAGAATGCCGTTGCGCTGAGCTTGTGCCGTGCGCTGCTGGCTGCGATAAGCAAAGGCGTCCTGATCTTCGCGGCTGATATTTAACAATTCAGCTACATTCTCCGCCGTTTCCGGCATGCTGTCAGTTCCAAATTGTTGCTGCATGAGCGGGTTCACAAAACGCCAGCCGATGGTGGTGTCAAACATCTCCGCCTGACGCTGAAACGGCGAGGTGGCTTTGCCCATCACAAACGGCGCACGGGACATGGATTCCACGCCACCGGCAATCAGCAGATCCGCATCACCGGCTTTAATCGCCCGAGCGGCAAAGCCAATCGCGTCCAGCCCGGAACCACACAATCGGTTGATGGTGGTGCCCGCCACAGAGTGCGGATAACCCGCCAGCAGCGTCGCCATATGCGCCACGTTACGGTTATCTTCCCCCGCCTGATTGGCGCAGCCGAAGATCACATCGTCGATGGCGCTGGCATCCAACTTCGGATTCCGGTTGAGTAATTCCCGCAGCGGAATGGCCGCCAGATCGTCGGCGCGCACGCCCGCCAGCGTACCGCCGTAGCGACCAATCGGGGTACGAATGCCGTCACAAATAAACGCGTCACGCATTAGACTTCTCCTGTGATAGTGCCGCCGATGCGGTGCGATTTGCCGCGAAACAGGGCCACGATTTTTTGCTGCTGATTGGTAATTTCAATGTCATAGACGCCGGTTAGCTTGCCCTGCTGCTTCACCCGCGCGGTGGCGGTCAGCAGTTCACCAACAAAGGCTGGACGCAGGAAATCGATACTGGCGGCAGACGCCACCGCCGCCAGCCCCTGGCTGTTGCAGGCGTAGGCGAATGCGGTATCTGCCAGCGAAAACAGTTGTCCACCGTGGCAGGTTTGATGGCCGTTCAACATATTCGGTGACACCGCCATGGTCATCTGCGCGTAGCCTTCGTCCATTTCGATAATCTTGATACCCAGCGTTTTGGCACAGGTGTCGTTCTCATACATGGCTCGGGCGTTGCGCCAGGCTTCATTACTCATGACGCATCTCCAGTAGCGCTTTTTCGCGCAGCAGCGCACTCGGGCGATAGCGTTCTTCGCCGTAATGCTGTTGCAGGTTCTCCAGCAGACGCAGGACGCGCCCCCATCCCAGTGATTCACCCCAGCCAATCGGGCCGCGCGGGTAGTTGACGCCCAGACGCATGGCGGTATCAATATCCTCTGCGCTGGCAACGCCTTTTTGCAGCGCGTCCAGCGCTTCGTTCGCCAGCATCGCCACCGTGCGCCACACCAGCAGGCCCGGATAATCGCCAATGCGCAGTACCTTTTTGCCCTGCTGCTGGAAGAAATAAACCGCTTTGTCGGTGGCGGCTTGTGAATTGGTGGCAGCACTTGCCAGCACTACCGTGTCGCCCGCCGCGTAGTCGTATACCACCACCGGGCGGTTGTGCTGCACACTTAAGGCCAGCGCGGTTTCACCCGTGGTTTCCAGCAGCAGCACATCGTCTAATTCAGTGACAACGTCACGCTTAACGCTCTTTGCAGCATATTCCGCTGACACCACAGCCAGCGCCTGTTCCGGCGGTGCTTCAATAGGCCAGCGATAAACGCCGTGACCGCTCTTCTTACCCAGACGCCCGGCAATAGCCAGCTCCTGTTGCAGCAGCGACGGCAGAAAACGTCGGTCCTGCCAGAAGGCGTTAAACACCGAACAGGTCACCGCAAAATTGACGTCCTGGCCGATAAGGTCGGTCAGCGCCAGCGGCCCCATCGGGAACCCGCCGCCGTCACGTAATGCGGCGTCAATCACGTCAGGCGTCGCCACCTGCTCTTCCAGCGCCCGCCAGGCTTCGGCATAAAACGGACGCGCCACGCGGTTGACGATAAAGCCCGGCGTTGAACGGCAGCGCACCGGCTGTTTACCCCAGGCGCTTACGCACTGGCACAGTTGCTCAACCACTTCGGCTGAGGTCGCCAGACCGCTGACCACTTCGACCAGCTTCATCACCGGTGCCGGGTTAAAGAAATGCAGCCCGGCTAAGCGCTCGGGGTGTTTAATGCCAGCGGCAATGGTGGTAATGGAAATCGACGAGGTATTGCTGGTCAGCAGCGTCGACGGAGAGCAGATCTCCGCCAACTGGCTGAACAGCGCCTGTTTGATCTCCAGACGCTCGGACGCGGCTTCAATCACCAGTTGCGCATCCGCAAGTTGATTCAGTTCAGTCGCCGGAGTAATGCGAGCCAGCAGCATCTGTGCTTGCTCGGCGCTGATTTTTCCGCGACTGACGCGGGAATCCAGACGCTGGGCAATACCGTCGATGGCGCGAGTAATCGCGTCGGCGGAAATGTCATACAGCAGTACCGAATGCCCGACGCTGGCAGCCACTTCAACGATGCCTGCGCCCATGGTGCCGCCGCCAATCACGGCAACGGTGTGGAGTGTTTGCGTCATGGCTTATTTCCCGCTGAACTGTGGAGGACGTTTGCCGAGGAAGGCGCTGACGCCCTCGCGGTAGTCATCGCTGCGCCCGGCAAGGCGCTGGAAATCGCGCTCGACGTCAAGCTGTTCATCCAGGGTATTCGTTTCCGCCAGTTGCAACGCTTTCTTGATGAGCCCCAAACCGTAGGTGGGCTGGGAAGCCAGATGGCGCGCCAGCGTCAGGCTGGTGTCTTTAAGCTCTGCGTCATCCACCAGCTGCCAGATCATGCCCCACTGCGCGGCTTGTTCTGCGCTCAAGCTGTCGCCCAGCAGCATCAATCCCATAGCGCGGGCGCGGGTGGTGACGCGCGGTATTACCCAGCTTCCGCCGCAGTCCGGTACCAGGCCTAGCTTGCTGAAAGCCATCATAAATTTGGCAGAACGCGCCGCCAGCACGATATCGCAGCCCAGCGCCAGCGTGGCACCGGCACCTGCCGCTACGCCGTTGACCGCGCAAATCACCGGTTTCGGCAACGCAGCTAAGCGGCGCACCAGCGGGTTATAAAAACGCTCCACCGACATGCCTAAATCCGGTGCGGGGCCGCTTGGGTCAACGTTACGATCGTTCAGATCCTGTCCGGCACAAAAACCGCGCCCGGCACCGGTAATCAGCAGGCAGCGAATGGTCTCGTCGCGTTCAGCCTGCTTCAGGCATTCGGACAACTGCTGGTGCATGGCGTCGTTAAAGCTGTTGAGTCGGTCCGGGCGGTTCAGGGTGATGGTCATCACGCCCTGGTCGATATCGCTAAGAATGAATGCGTCCACGGTTAACGTCCTTTGAAGGCTGGGGTGCGTTTTTCTAAAAAGGCATTGATGCCTTCGCGACGGTCTTCGGTGGCGCTCAGCACGGTAAACAGCTGGCGCTCCTGGGTTAGCCCGGCCTGCAAACTGACCTCCTGCGCCAGACGTAACGACTGTTTGGCGGCACGCAGCGCCAGCGGCGAGTGGCGGGCAATCGTCGCCGCCAGCTTCAGTGCGTATTCGTCAGAAAGGTTGGCTGGGTGGATATCGCTGACCAGCCCCGCCTGCTGTGCCCGCAGGGCGTCAATGCTTTCACCGCTGAGCACCATGCGGCTGGCCAGCGCTTTCCCGACGCTACGAATCAAACGCTGAGTCCCACCCGCCCCCGGCATGGTGCCGAGGGTGATTTCTGGCAGCCCAAAGCGGGCGTTATCCCCGGCAATCACCAGGTCGCACAGCAGCGCCAGCTCACAGCCCGCGCCCAGCGCATAGCCGTTGACCACCGCAATCAGCGGCTTGTTAAAAGCATCGATACGCGCCCATAAGCGCGGGCGAATATCGTCGAAGGTGGCGGGCAGATCTTTTTCTGCCATTTCGTTGAGATCGGCACCGGCGGCAAAGTAGCGCGGGTTGCCGCTTATCACGCAGACGCTAACGCTCTCATCCGCCGCCGCACTTTCCAGCGCCTCGGCAAGCTGAGTCAGCAGCGCGTTATTCAGCGCATTACGCGCCTGCGGACGGTTCAGCGTCAGCTGTAAAACACGGTCGTGACGGGTTATCAGCAGTTCGCTCATGCCATCCCCCGCGCATCAAAGTCGACCACCACATCGCCGCTGGTCGGCAGCGCCTGACAGCTCAGCACGTAACCCGCTGCCAGTTCGTCGGCTTCGAGGCTGTAGTTGGCGGCCATCGCCACTTCGCCGCGCACCACTTTGCATTTGCAGGTGGCGCAGACGCCGCCTTTGCAGGCGAACGGCAGGTCGGCGCCCTGTCGCAGCGCGGCATCGAGAATGCTGTCATCTTCCGCAGAGAGTGAAATCAGACGCTCGCGACCGTCCTGACGCAACGTCACGGTGCGCCCTTCTGCCTGTACGCCGGTGGCGCGTTTAACGCTGGTGCCCGGCGTATTGAAACGCTCTAGGTGAATGGCTTTTTCCGGCATTCCCAGCGCACGCAGCGTGGTTTCAGCGTCGTCCATCATCGCCGACGGGCCGCAGATAAAAGCGGCGTCAAAGCGGCTGAAATCGAGCAGATGCTCAGACAGCGCGCGCAGTTTGTCGCCGTCGATGCGCCCCTGTAACAGGTCGCTGTCCATCGACTCCTGGCTGAACAGATGAATCACCTGTAAACGCTGCGGATAGCGGTCTTTAAGGTCAGCCAGCGCCTGGCGGAACATCATGCTGTGGCTGCTGCGGTTGCCGTAAATCAGGGTGAAGCAACTATCAGGTTCAATCGTCAGCGTGGCTTCAATTATCGCCATCATCGGCGTGATGCCGGATCCGGCGGCAATCGCCAGATAGTTAGCGTTACGCCCAGCCTGTGGCTGGTAGCCAAAGTGACCCTGCGGCACCATCACCTCAAATTCCATGCCCTGCTGGATATCGCTCTGGGCGAAGCGTGAAAAACGGCCACCGTCGATGGCTTTCACCGCCACGCTGATTTCTGCCGGTGAGCGACTGCGGCAGATGGAGTAGCAGCGACGCAACTCTTCGCCACCAAGGCGAGTTTTCAGCGTCAGATGCTGGCCCGGACGGAAGGCGTAGGCGCTACGCAGCGCGTCAGGAATGGCAAAGGTGATGGTCACCGCATCGCGGGTTTCCGGCTCAACGTTTGCCACGGTAAGCGAATGAAATGTTGTCATCGCGACCTCAAATACATTTAAAGTAATCAAAAGGTTCACGGCAGCTTTCGCAGCGGTACAGCGCTTTGCAGGCCGTGGAACCGAATTCGCTAATCAGCGAGCTGTGGGTGCTACTGCAGCGTGGACAGAGCACATCCTTCGGCATCTCGTCGGCGTGGCAGGCGTGGGCCTGCGGCGGGCTGATACCGTACTGACGCAAGCGCTCGCGGGCGTCCGGGTTCATCCAGTCGGTGGTCCACGGTGGGTCAAGCTGCAACACAATGTGTACCGGCGTGTAGCCGTGCTCGGTCATCAGCGCGCGGATTTCACCGAGCAGATGTTCGGTTGCCGGGCAGCCGGAATAGGTTGGCGTGAAGCCAATCACCCAGCCGTCGCCGTGACGATCTACACTGCGGACCATGCCGAGGTCGGTAATGGTCAGCACCGGGACTTCCGGGTCGGGGATGGCGCTTAGCAATCCCCAAATGCTGTGCACCTCAGCGGGCGCGATGGTGGCAAGACGTTGCATAGCGACCTCCGTTTACCACTGCTGACCGGGGTAAGCACGTTGCAAGTACTGCATCTCTGCCAGCATCGGCCCCAGATGTTCACTGTGCAGCCCCTGTTTCCCGCCGCTACGGAACGCCGCTTCTTGCGGGATCTGCAAACCAGAATCGAGCAGCGCGGTGTGTACCGTCGCCTGCCATTCGGCCTGTAGTTCACGCGGATCGACGGCGATCCCCTGCGCAATTAAAGCGATCTCCAGCTCATCGGCCTGGAACAGCTCGCCGGTGAAGCGCCACAGGCTGTCCACCGCTTGCTGCATCAGGTTTGCCGAGTGTTCGGTGCCGCTACCCAAACGCTCCAGCCAGCCGCGACTAAAACGCTGGTGATAGCGCACTTCTTTCAGCCCTTTGGCGGCGATAGCGGCAAGCTGCGCGTCACGGCTGTTGACCAGGCGGCTGAACAGCGCCACGTGCCAGACGTCGATAAAGAACTGACGGGCGAGGGTGTCGGCAAAGTTGCCGTTAGGCTGTTCAACCAGCAGCAGATTGCGGAACTGGCGTTCATCGCGACCAAAGGCCAGCGTGTCTTCGTCGCCGCTGCCGTTGAGTTCGGCGGCATAGCTGAGGAAATTACGCGCCTGACCCAGCAGGTCGAGGCCAATGTTTGCCAGCGCCAGGTCAATCTCCAGCTCCGGCGCATGACCGCACCACGCGCCTAAACGCTGGGCCAGCACCAGGCCGTTATCGCCCAGACGCAGGGCATAGGTGGCAACGGGATTCAGCTTATTCATCGTTGCCTCACATATGTTCCATGCCGTCTGGCACGGTGTAGAACGTCGGATGACGGTAGACTTTGCTCTCTGCCGGGTCGAAAAACGCACCGCGTTCTTCCGGCTGCGAGGCGACGATTTCGCTCGCCTTCACTACCCAAATCGAACAACCTTCGCTGCGACGGGTGTAGGCATCACGGGCGTTTTCCAGCGCCATCTGGTCATCGGCGGCGTGCAGGCTACCGACGTGGCGGTGAGACAAACCTTGTTTGCTGCGGACAAACACTTCGTATAACGGCCAGTATGTTTTGCTCATCTTTATTCTCCTTAGGCGGCGCTGCGGGCCTGCTGTTTTTCGGCATGCGCCAGCGCGGCTTCGCGCACCCACGCCCCCTCTTCCCAGGCTTTGCGTTTTGCGCCCAGACGCTCGTGGTTACAGATGCCACGCCCGTTGATGACTTCGTTAAGTTCCTGCCAGTCAATTTCGCCGTAGCGGTAGTGACCGGTGGCTGCGTCGAGTTGCAGGTCAGCGTCCGGCACTTGCATACCGAGGATTTCCACCTGTGGGACGGTGTTGTCGACAAAGCGCTGACGCAATTCGTCGTTGGAGTGCAGTTTGATTTTCCACGCCATGCTGCGGGCGCTGTTCGGCGAGTTGTCATCGCTCGGGCCGAACATCATCAACGCTGGCCACCAGAAGCGGTTGATGGCGTCTTGCAACATTTGACGCTGTTCTTCGCTTCCTGCCGCCAGCGCCATGCAGGCTTCAAAACCCTGACGCTGGTGGAAGCTCTCTTCTTTGCAGATTTTGACCATCGCCCTGGCATACGGGCCGTAGGAGGTGCGACACAGCGCCACCTGATTGACGATCGCAGCGCCGTCGACCAACCAACCGATGACGCCGATATCCGCCCAGGTCAGGGTTGGATAGTTAAAAATGGAGGAGTACTTCATCTGCCCGTCGAGCATCTTCTGATACAGATCTTCACGAGCACAGCCGAGGGTTTCGGCGGCGCTGTAGAGGTACAGGCCATGTCCGGCTTCATCCTGCACTTTCGCCAGCAGAATCGCTTTGCGGCGAAGCGTTGGGGCGCGGGTTACCCAGTTACCTTCCGGCAGCATGCCAACAATTTCCGAATGCGCATGCTGACCAATCTGGCGAATCAGCGTTTTGCGGTAGGCATCCGGCATCCAGTCCTGCGGTTCGATGGCTGTATCCTGCGCGATGCGCCGGTCAAAGCTATGTTCTTCTGTCACGTCATCACCTTATGATTCCGATAAATTCAATAAATTAATTTTTGCGAATCACTTTGTTTTATAAAAGTTACATCTTAGTTAAATAAAACCACAAATTTTGTTTGTGAATTTTGTGATGAGTACCGCAAAGGGTTTTAGCAATCCGTTTATAAACAGGCTTGTATCACTATCAGAGATAGTGTCCTCGATCGCATTGTTAACAAATTATTAAAATCAGGCTTGCATTTTATGATTCAGAAAAGAACTATTTATAGCGAGATTACGTAACATATCTGGAGAATAACCATGCAGCAGTTAGCCAGCTATTTATCCGGTGCCTGGCAGACCGGCCGGGGCCGCACCCGCACTATTCATCACGCCATCAGCGGCGAAGCGCTGTGGGAAGTCACAAGCGAGGGGCTGGATATGGCGCAGGCGCGTCGCTTCGCCATCGAGCACGGCGGCAAAGCGTTACAGGCGATGACCTTTATTGAACGCAGCGCGATGTTAAAAGCGGTGGCGAAACATCTGCTGGAGCTGAAGGCCGATTTCTATGCCATCTCCGCCGAGACCGGCGCGACGCGTGCGGATAGCTGGGTGGATATTGAAGGCGGTATCGGCACCCTCTTCACCTATGCCGGGCTGGGCAGCCGTGAACTGCCGGACGATACCCTGTGGCCGGAAGATGAGCTGATCCCGCTGTCCAAACAAGGCGGCTTTGCCGCGCGTCACGTGCTGACCTCAAAATCCGGCGTGGCGGTGCATATCAACGCCTTTAACTTCCCGTGCTGGGGCATGTTAGAAAAGCTGGCCCCCACCTGGCTTGCCGGGATGCCCGCGATCATCAAACCGGCCACCGCCACCGCGCAGCTAACCCAGGCGATGGTCAAAGCGATTGTCGATAGCGGGCTGGTGCCGGAAGGCGCGATCAACCTGATTTGCGGCGGCGCCGGCGACCTGCTCGACCAGCTTGACCATCAGGACGTGGTGACTTTTACCGGCTCGGCAAAAACCGGGCAACAGCTGCGCGTGCATCCGAATCTGGTGGTGAAGTCTGTCCCCTTCACCATGGAAGCGGACTCGCTGAACTGCTGCGTGCTGGGCGACGATGTGACGCCGGAACAGCCGGAATTTGCGCTGTTTATCCGTGAAGTAGTGCGCGAGATAACCACCAAAGCCGGGCAAAAATGTACCGCTATTCGCCGGATTATCGTGCCGCAGGCGCAGGTGAAAGCGGTGAGCGAGGCGCTGATTGCGCGTCTGCAAAAAGTGGTGGTCGGCGACCCGGCGCAGGAAGGCGTGAAGATGGGCGCGCTGGTCAACAGCGAGCAGCGTCAGGACGTGCAGGATAACGTCAACCGTCTGGTGGACGCCGGATGTGAAGTGTTACTAGGCGGCAAAACCGATCTCAACGCCGCCGGGGCCTTCTTCCCGCCGACGCTGCTGTTCTGCCCGCAGCCAGATGAGGTGTCGGCGGTACACGCGATTGAAGCATTTGGCCCGGTGGCGACGCTGATGCCGTATCAGAATAGCGAGCATGCGATGGCGCTAGCGCGAGCCGGTGAAGGTAGCCTGGCGGGAACATTAGTGACGGCAGATGGTGATTTGGCTCGCCAGTTTATTCTCGGTGCCGCACGGGCGCACGGGCGTATTCAGGTGCTGAACGAAGAATCTTCCGTCGAATCCACCGGCCACGGTTCCCCGCTGCCGCAGCTGGTACACGGCGGCCCGGGACGTGCGGGCGGCGGCGAAGAACTCGGCGGCCTGCGGGCGGTAAAACACTACATGCAGCGCACCGCGATTCAGGGCAGCCCGACGATGCTTGCCGCCATCGGCCAGCAATGGGTGCGCGGCGCGCAGGTGGCAGAAGACCGCATCCACCCGTTCCGCAAATACTTTGAAGAGATCCAGCCCGGTGACAGCCTGCTCACCCCGCGTCGCACGTTGACCGAAGCGGATATCGTCAACTTTGCCTGCCTGAGCGGCGATCACTTCTACGCTCACATGGACAAAATTGCCGCCGCGGAGTCGATTTTTGGCGAGCGCGTGGTGCACGGTTACTTCCTGATTTCTGCCGCCGCCGGGCTGTTTGTTGACGCGGGCGTCGGCCCGGTTATCGCCAACTACGGCATGGAAAACCTGCGCTTTATCGAGCCGGTAAAACCGGGCGATACTATCCAGGTACGCCTGACCTGCAAACGTAAAACGGTGAAACGCCAGCGCAGCGCTGATGAGAAGGCCACAGGCGTAGTGGAATGGTCAGTGGAGATTTTCAATCAGCATCAGCAAGCTGTGGCGCTGTACTCAATCCTGACGCTGGTCGCGCGCCAGCAGGGGGATTTCCCGGCGTGAACAAACCCGATGGTGCGTTCCAGTCGCACCATCGGGCATTTAACGATTTACTGCTTCGCGCCTTCGACCGCTTCGCGGGCCAGTTTGGTAATGCGATCGTAGTCACCCGCTTCCAGCGCATCCGCCGGAACCAGCCAGGAGCCGCCGATACACAGTACGCTTTTCAGCGCCAGATAGTCACGGTAGTTGGCCGGAGAAATACCGCCGGTTGGGCAGAAACGCACCTGGGAGAACGGACCCGCAATCGCCTGCAGCGCTTTTGTCCCGCCGTTCGCTTCAGCCGGGAAGAATTTGAATTCTTTCAAGCCGTAATCCATGCCCAGCATCAGTTCAGAAACGGTGCTGATGCCTGGGATCAGAGGAATCGTCCCTTCGGTTGCCGCTTTCAGCAGAGGCTCGGTCAGTCCTGGGCTAATAGCAAACTGCGCACCAGCTTCCGTCACTTCCGCGAGCTGCTGCGGGTTCAGTACGGTACCTGCACCGACGATCGCATCCGGCACTTCTTTGGCGATAGCACGAATGGCATCCATCGCACATGCGGTACGTAAGGTCACTTCCAGAACACGAACACCCCCTGCAACCAGCGCTTTTGCCATCGGCACCGCGTGTTCCAGTTTATTCACCACGATAACCGGTACAACCGGGCCAGTGGTCAGGATTGCTTCTGCACTTGTCTTCCAGTTTTTCATCAGAGTTTCTTCTCTCGCCTGATTACAAAATGAGTCTTAAAAATCGATACAGGTTGCGCCCTGCTCCGCACCGGACAGCTTTTCGCGCAACGCACTGAACATCTCACGCCCTGTTCCTACCCGCGATACGCTGAGGTCAGGAATGTGGGGCTGACGAGAGGCAAGTTCCTCTTCATCGACCAGCAGCGTCAATTCACCTGTCTGTCCATTCACTCGAATGATGTCGCCATCGCGTACTTTTGCCAGTAGCCCGCCATCATAAGCTTCCGGTGTTACATGGATTGCTGAAGGCACTTTACCTGAAGCACCTGAAAGTCGTCCATCGGTAACTAACGCAATTTTGAAACAACGGTCCAATAATACACCAAGAGGCGGCATGAGTTTATGTAATTCTGGCATGCCGTTCGCTTTTGGCCCCTGATGGCGAACGACCACCACGCAGTCACGGTCAAGCAGGCCCGCATCAAAGGCCGGTAACACATCATGCTGACTCTCAAAGACAATTGCCGGGGCTTCGATGATCTGGTTTTCAACCGGTACCGCAGACGTTTTCATCACCGCGCGCCCCAGGTTGCCGCTCAGCACTTTGGTACCGCCATGATGCGAGAACGGCTGATCAAAGGTAGCAATCACGCTGCTATCCAGCGACTTCTCAGCCCCTTCGCGCCAGTCCAGTTCGCCGTTGTTCAGCCACGGTTCCTGGGTATAACGCGACAAGCCGAAGCCCGCGACGGTGTTGACATCTTCATGCAGCAGACCCGCATTGAGCAGCTCACGCATCAACACCGGTACACCGCCCGCGGCCTGGAAGTGGTTAATATCAGCCGGACCGTTAGGGTACAGACGCGCCATCAGCGGCACGATATCGGACAGATCGGAGAAGTCATCCCAGTTGATGAGAATGCCTGCCGCGCGCGCCATCGCCACCAGGTGCATCGTATGGTTGGTTGACCCCCCGGTCGCCAGCAGGGCCACAATACCGTTCACCACCACTTTTTCATCAATCATTTTACCTATAGGCATCCACTCGTTGCCGTTACCGGTCAGGCGTGTGACCTGACGCGCCGCCGCCGCGGTCAGCGCTTCACGCAGGGGGGCATCAGGATGCACGAAAGAGGAGCCCGGCAACTGCATGCCCATAAACTCCACCACCATCTGGTTGGTGTTTGCGGTACCGTAGAAAGTACAGGTTCCCGGCGCGTGATAAGACGCGGCTTCGGATTCCAGTAGCGCCATACGGTCAACTTTGCCTTCGGCATAGAGCTGGCGGATACGGACTTTTTCTTTGTTCGCCAGACCACTCGCCATCGGGCCTGAAGGGATAAAGATGGACGGCAGATGACCAAACGACAGCGCCGCCATCACCAGCCCCGGGACAATTTTGTCACACACGCCTAGGAACAGCGCGCCATCGAACATGTTGTGAGACAAGCCAATAGCCGCCGACATTGCAATCACTTCGCGGCTCAGCAGGGAAAGCTCCATCCCGTCCTGTCCCTGAGTGACGCCATCACACATCGCCGGCACGCCACCCGCAACCTGGCCTACCGCATTGGCTGCATGCAAGGCTTTGCGAATGATATCCGGATAATGCTCATACGGCTGATGCGCAGAAAGCATGTCGTTATAGGAGGTAATGATCGCGATATTGTTACGCAGCATGCTTTTCAGAGATGCTTTATCTTCTGGCTGACAGGCGGCAAAACCGTGGGCCAGATTCCCGCACGCCAGCTGCGAACGATGAACGGTGTTCGTCTTGGCCTGTTCGATACGGGCGAGGTAGGCAGAACGCGTCTTTTGAGAACGTTCAACGATGCGTTGTGTTACGCGTAACAAATTCGGATTCATAGAGGCTCCTAAAATTTATCTGTCAGAGCATCAGGATTAACAATGCGTTTCAGCAAGGTAACACCATGCTGAATAGCTTGCTGGCCGTAGCTCAGGGGCAAAATCGTTTCAGGCAGTGTAATAAAAAAAGCCCCGCGGGTGAATCCACGCGAGGCTTAAAAGTGCAAAAATTATTCTACAATCTGTGTTAGATCATGTTACCGGTAAAATAACACCTAATGGCTAGATGGAATTTTACTCGAATTCGTTCCAGGAACGACCGTCACGGGTGATCATGGCCACCGAGGCAACCGGTCCCCAGGTCCCAGCCTGATACGGCTTCGGTGCGTCGTTGTCCATCGCCCAGGCTTCGGTGATGGAGTCCACCCACTTCCATGCTTCTTCGACTTCATCACGGCGCACGAACAGCGCCTGAATGCCGCGCATAGTTTCCAACAGCAAGCGCTCGTAGGCATCTGCCAGGTGCGTTTGATTGAAGGTTTCGGAATAGCTCAGATCCAGCTTGGTTATCTGCAGATTATGCTTGTGGTCCAGACCCGGCACTTTGTTAAGCACCTGGATATCGACACCTTCGTCCGGCTGCAAACGGATGGTCAGCTTGTTCTGCGGCAGATCCTGCCAGGATTCTTTAAACAGGTTAAGTTCAGGCGTTTTGAAGTACACCACCACTTCAGAGCATTTGGTCGGCAGACGCTTACCGGTACGCAGGTAAAACGGCACGCCCGCCCAGCGCCAGTTGTCGATATCCACACGGATAGCGACAAAGGTTTCGGTGTTGCTGCTCTTGTTCGCACCCTCTTCTTCCAGGTACCCCGGTACTTTTTTACCTTGTGCAAAACCGGTGGTGTACTGACCACGCACCGTTTTTTCACGCACGTTCGTACGATCGATACGGCGCAGTGATTTCAGGACCTTCACTTTCTCATCACGGATGCTGTCGGCGCTCAGATCAGACGGCGGCGACATGGCGATCATGCACAGAATTTGCAGCAAGTGGTTCTGGATCATGTCGCGCATCTGACCGGCCTGGTCAAAATAACCCCAACGGCCTTCGATACCCACCTCTTCCGCCACGGTAATTTCGACGTGATCGATGGTGCGGTTATCCCAGTTGTTCACAAACAGGGAGTTGGCAAAGCGCAGTGCCAGCAGGTTTAGTACCGTTTCTTTGCCCAGATAGTGGTCAATACGGTAAACCTGACATTCTTCAAAATATTGACCGACCTGGTCGTTAATTTCGCGGGAGGTTGCCAGCGACGTTCCCAGCGGCTTTTCCATCACCACGCGCGCCGGTTTAGCGTTCAATTTCGCTTCCCCTAAGCCTTTGCAGATCGCGCCAAACGTGCTTGGCGGCATGGCAAAGTAGTTAATCGTGGTGCGTGCTTTTTGATCCAGCATGTCGCCCAGACGGCTAAAGGCAGCGGTATCATTGACGTCCAGGTTACAAAACTCCAGACGACCACTGAGGGTTTCCCACAAACTTTCATCGATTTTTTCTTTCATGAAAGTTTCGAGCGCTTCGCGTACAACCTTGGTATAGGCTGCTTTGTCCCAGTCAGCGCGGCCAACTCCAATAATGCGGGTGTCCGGGTTAATCTGGCCGGCTTTTTCCAGCTGATACAGGGAAGGCAGCAATTTTCGACGTGCAAGGTCGCCCTTCGCGCCGAAAATGACCAGGTCACATGCCTGGGCTGTTTGCGTTACCGCCATGTCATTCTCCTCAGTTGAGTGTCGGGTATTCATGCCCGACACTGAATGTAATTTTATTACAGTGCACTGTACTGCTTTTACGTGATTCCGTGAACCGTAAACGCTTATCCAGCCGTGCTGTTACCGTGAACAGCGGCGTTATTGACGTTTACCGCCGCAAAATGGATAAAAAAGTCGCTTTTTTACGTGACCATGAAGGCGTAAGAAAACCCGACTCCGATCATGTATTGAAAAAAAACAACAACTTTTCTGTCCATTTTGCCCCGAATGTGGGTTCACAGGGGTAATATCTACCAGAGTTACCGCTCGATTTCCCCATATCGCTGAAATCGTTTTTGCCCATGGCCGATGAGTCTACTCACATCATGAATATGCTGGAAAAAATCCAGTTAAAACTGGAACATCTGAGCAAGTCAGAACGTAAGGTCGCCGATGTTATTCTGACCTCACCTGACAGGGCTATCCATTCAAGTATTGCCACGCTGGCTCTGGAAGCCAACGTCAGTGAGCCGACCGTGAATCGCTTCTGTCGCAGCATGGACACACGAGGCTTCCCTGATTTTAAACTGCATTTGGCACAAAGTCTGGCTAATGGTACCCCGTATGTTAATCGTAATGTCGATGAGGATGATAGCGTCGAGTCCTACACCGGGAAAATCTTCGAATCTGCCATGGCAAGCCTGGACCACGTCCGTCAGTCGCTGGATAACGCGGCGGTCAATCGGGCGGTAGATTTATTAACCCAGGCAAAGAAAATCGCCTTTTTCGGTCTGGGTTCGTCCGCTGCCGTGGCGCACGACGCCATGAATAAATTTTTCCGCTTTAACGTACCGGTTATCTATTCCGACGATATTGTACTGCAACGTATGAGCTGTATGAATTGTAGCGATGACGACGTCATTGTCCTTATTTCACATACCGGCAGAACAAAGAGTCTGGTTGAACTGGCGCAGCTGGCGCGGGAAAACGATGCCATGGTGATCGCCCTTACTTCCCCCGGAACGCCGCTGGCGCGTGAAGCCACGCTGGCAATTACCCTGGATGTACCGGAAGATACTGACATTTATATGCCTATGGTCTCTCGACTTGCTCAACTGACCGTGATAGATGTGCTGGCTACGGGATTTACTTTGCGCCGTGGTGCAAAATTTAGAGATAACTTGAAGCGTGTCAAGGAAGCGCTCAAGGAATCGCGTTTTGATAAAGAATTACTCATCAAGAGTGATGACCGCTAAAAGCAATAACGATGTTCTACCCTTTTATCATCCGGGTCGTTCATTTCTACCGTTATGTTTCAGAACGGCCGGATCAATGTTCACACGCAACACCTAGTTGTTTCAGTCAACGGAGTATTACATGTCCAGAAGGCTTCGCAGAACCAAAATCGTTACCACGTTAGGCCCAGCAACTGACCGCGATAACAACCTTGAAAAAATTATCGCCGCGGGCGCAAACGTTGTACGTATGAACTTTTCGCACGGCTCTCCAGAAGATCACAAACTGCGGGCGGATAAAGTCCGTGAGATTGCCGCCAAACTGGGACGTCATGTCGCTATTTTGGGTGACCTGCAGGGACCTAAAATCCGCGTATCAACCTTCAAAGAAGGCAAAGTATTCCTCAATATTGGCGACAAGTTCCTGTTAGATGCCAACCTGGGTAAAGGCGAAGGCGATAAAGAAAAAGTCGGTATTGACTATAAAGGCCTACCTGCTGACGTAGTGCCGGGCGACATCCTGCTGCTGGATGACGGTCGCGTACAGCTCAAAGTACTGGAAGTTCAGGGCATGAAGGTCTTCACCGAAGTGACCGTCGGTGGCCCGCTTTCCAATAACAAAGGCATCAACAAACTGGGCGGCGGTCTCTCTGCAGAAGCACTGACCGAAAAAGACAAAGCTGACATCATCACCGCGGCGCAAATCAGCGTTGACTATCTGGCCGTCTCCTTCCCGCGCTGCGGCGAAGATCTGAACTATGCCCGCCGTCTGGCGCGCGATGCAGGCTGCGATGCGAAAATTGTTGCCAAGGTGGAGCGTGCAGAAGCCGTGTGCGACCAGAATGCGATGGATGATATCATCCTGGCATCTGACGTAGTGATGGTTGCTCGTGGCGACCTGGGCGTTGAAATTGGCGATCCAGAGCTGGTCGGTATTCAGAAAGCCCTGATCCGTCGTGCGCGTCAGCTGAACCGTGCGGTTATTACCGCCACGCAGATGATGGAGTCAATGATCACCAACCCGATGCCGACCCGTGCAGAAGTGATGGACGTGGCGAACGCCGTACTCGACGGCACCGACGCCGTTATGCTGTCGGCAGAAACCGCCGCAGGCCAGTATCCGGCTGAAACCGTTGCCGCCATGGCGCGTGTCTGCCTGGGCGCGGAAAAAATCCCGAGCATTAATGTCTCCAAACACCGCCTCGACGTGCAGTTTGATAACGTTGAAGAAGCGATTGCCATGTCCGCAATGTATGCAGCGAACCACCTGAAAGGGGTCACCGCCATCATCGCGATGACAGAATCCGGTCGTACCGCGCTGATGACGTCCCGTATCAGCTCCGGCCTGCCGATTTTCGCCATGTCGCGTCATGAGCGTACGCTGAACCTGACCTCCCTGTACCGCGGCGTTACTCCGGTTCACTTTGACAGCGAAACCGACGGTGTGGTTGCCGCCAGCGAAGCGGTGAACCTGCTGCGTGATAAAGGCTATCTGGTTTCTGGCGATCTGGTGATTGTCACCCAGGGCGACGTCATGAGCACCATTGGCTCCACCAACACCACGCGTATTCTGACCGTAGAATAATAACCTCGCTCAATGCCTGATGTTGCTTTGCTCATCAGGCCTACAGGTGGTACCTGATAAAGAAAGCCTCTCAAGTGAGAGGCTTTTTTTATTTCTTCTTTTTATTTCTTCGGGTAGAGATCTTTACGTTTATACGGCTCAATCTCACCGGGTTTGCGGGTTTTCAGCAGTTTTAAAATCCAGGTGTACTGCTCGAGGTGCGGCGCGACAAAAATCTCCACCTCTTCATTCATGCGTCTGGCAATGGTGTGGTCATCTGCGGTCAGGATGTCATCCATCGGCGGGCGGACCTGAATCGTCAGGCGATGTGTTTTCCCGTCATACACCGGGAACAGCGGCACAACACGCGCATGGCAAACCTTCATCAGGCGACCAATCGCCGGCAATGTTGCTTTGTAGGTGGCAAAAAAATCAACAAATTCGCTGTGCTCGGGACCATGATCCTGATCCGGCAAATAGTATCCCCAATAGCCCTGACGCACGGACTGAATAAAGGGTTTGATGCCATCATTACGCGCATGCAAACGGCCACCAAAACGACGGCGTACCGTGTTCCAGACGTAATCAAAAACAGGATTACCCTGGTTATGGAACATCGCGGCCATTTTCTGGCCCTGCGAGGCCATCAGCATGGCTGGAATGTCTACGCCCCAACCGTGCGGGACGAGAAAAATGACCTTTTCCTCGTTGCGGCGCATCTCTTCTATGATCTCCAGACCTTGCCAGTCAACCCGGTTTTGGATTTTCTCCGGGCCACGCAGGGCAAGCTCTGCCATCATCACCATCGCCTGCGGAGCCGTTGCAAACATCTCATCGACGATGGCTTCGCGCTCGGCTTCGCTGCGCTCTGGAAAACACAGGGATAAATTAATCAGCGCTCTGCGGCGCGAACTTTTCCCCAACCGTCCGGCAAGACGTCCCAGCTTCGCCAGCAAAGGATCGCGAAACGATGCGGGCGTTAACGCAATCCCTGCTATCGCCGCCACACCCAGCCAGGCACCCCAGTAGCGCGGATGGCGGAATGATTTATGAAATTCAGGGATGTATTCAATATTCTTTTTTTTCGTTTCCATGCTCTTCCAGTGTCTGGTACCGCGAAAAATAAATCTGTTGATAGTGTAGCGGCGCGTCGTGCCCCGTACAAAATAAAAAAGCCGGCACGCATCACGTACCGGCTTTGTCAGTATGCTGATTAATCGAAGCGCAACTGAGGCAGAACCTCTTTCACCTGCGCCAGGTACTCGGTACGATCCGAGCCGGTCAGCCCTTCTGTACGCGGCAGCTTCGCCGTTAACGGGTTCACGGCCTGCTGGTTAACCCAGACTTCATAATGCAAGTGTGGTCCAGTTGAACGTCCGGTGTTACCTGACAGCGCAATACGATCGCCGCGTTTTACTTTTTGTCCTGGTTTGACTAACAGTTTACGCAGGTGCATGTAGCGGGTGGTGTAGGTACGACCATGACGCACCGCGACATAGTAGCCTGCAGCGCCGCTGCGCTTCGCAACAACGACTTCACCATCACCTACCGACAATACCGGCGTACCCTGCGGCATCGCGAAGTCGACGCCTTTGTGCGGTGCCACACGTCCGGTTACCGGATTCAGGCGACGCGGATTAAAGTTAGACGAGATGCGGAACTGTTTCGCGGTCGGGAAACGCATAAACCCTTTCGCCAACCCGGTACCGTTACGGTCATAGAACTTACCGTCTTCGGCACGAATCGCATAATAGTCTTTACCTTCAGAGCGCAAACGAACGCCCAGCAGTTGGCTTTGCTCACGCTTGCCGTCCAACATCTCGCGAGACATCAGCACCGAGAACTCATCGCCTTTTTTCAGTTTGCGGAAGTCCATCTGCCACTGCATAGCCTTAATCACCGCACTGATTTCAGAACTGGTCAGCCCGGCCTCTTTGGCGCTGGCGACGAAACTGCCGCCGACGGTGCCCTTGATACGGCTGTTAACCCAGTCGCCCTGCTGCATTTCACTGCTCATTTTGAAGCCCGTCGCAGTACGATCGTACGTGCGGGTTTCACGGCGAGAAACTTCCCAGGTCAGGCGCTGCAAATCACCGTCAGAGGTCAGCGTCCAGGAAAGCTGTTGGCCAATCTTCAGGTTACGCAACTCTTTGTCCGAGGCGGCAAGCTGGCTGATATCGCCCATGTCGATACCATACTGATTCAGGATGCTGCTCAGCGTATCACCGGTCGAGACTACATATTCGTGAACGCCCACCTCACCGGAGGTTTTGTCATCCAGTTCATCCTGAGGAATCGCTTCATCTTCCTGAGCAGCTTGATCGATAGGTTCACTGGCCTCAGGCAACAGCGAACGAATCTCGCTTTTTTCAAGTTCGATGGTTTTGACAATCGGTGCAGCATCGGGATGGTAAACGTAAGGCCGCCAAACGGCGACGGCCAATGTAAGAACGGTCAGCGACCCCAGCATAACGCGATGGGGTCGGGGCAGATTATTAAATGCCAGAGCGACAGAGCGGGCTATCTGTTGCACGTATTCACTTCCTCATTAATCTCCTTTCAGGCAGCTCGCATACTGGTTGGCTAATTGGTTCAGAAACGCAGAATAGCTTGTTTTACCCAGTTTGATGTTTGTTCCGAGGGGATCCAACGTTCCCATTCGAACGGATGTCCCTCTCGCAACGGCTTCAACGACCGCTGGCCTGAACTGTGGCTCAGCAAAAACGCAGGTTGCTTTTTGCTCAACCAACTGTGTTCTTATTTCATGTAAACGCTGCGCACCAGGTTGAATCTCAGGGTTCACGGTAAAGTGACCAAGCGGTGTTAGTCCGTAATGTTTTTCGTAGTAGCCGTAGGCGTCATGAAAAACGAAATACCCTTTCCCCTTGAGCGGTGCGAGCTCGTTACCTACCTGCTTATCGGTTGCGGCTAATTGTGCCTCAAAATCCTTCAGGTTGGCGTCAAGTTTGGCTCGACTTTGCGGCATAAGTTCCACTAATTTTTCATGGATTGCAACCGCTGAGGCCCGCGCTATCTCTGGGGAAAGCCAAAGATGCATGTTGTAGTCGCCATGATGGTGATGTTCGTCACTTTTTTCACCGTGGGCGTCATTGTGTCCATGATCGTCATCATCATCGTCGCCCCCTTTCATGAGCAACGGCTTCACGTCATTGAGTTGCGCAATCGTTACCTGTTTCGCGTTAGGAATATTCTTGACAGATTTTTCCATAAACGCTTCCATCTCGGGGCCAATCCAAACAACTAAGTCCGCGCCCTGTAAGCGTTTTACGTCTGACGGACGCAATGAGTAATCATGTTCGGATGCGCCATCAGGCAGGAGAACCTCGGTATCCGTAACCCCATCAGCAATCGCTGAAGCGATAAACCCTAACGGCTTAAGCGAGGCAACGACGGCAGCATTTGCTGCCTGTGTTGCACTCCCCCAAAGAGCAGCGGATAATGCTGCGAAAAGAAGCGTATTTTTATGTAACATAATGCGACCAATCATCGTAATGAATGTAAGAAATGTGATATTATAACATTATATAACTTCTGCAAGACTAAAATTGATATGACGACTTTGGTTTCACTGGAAAATGTCTCGGTCTCTTATGGTCAACGCCGCGTCCTTTCTGACGTTTCGCTTGAACTACGGCCCGGCAAAATTTTAACGCTTCTTGGTCCGAACGGTGCCGGGAAGTCTACGCTGGTGCGCGTTGTCCTCGGGCTGGTAGCAGCAGATGCAGGCGTTATCAAGCGTAACGGACAGCTGCGGATAGGCTATGTCCCGCAAAAACTGTATCTCGATACCACGCTGCCCCTGACGGTCAGCCGCTTTTTGCGCTTACGTCCGGATACAAAGAAGGACGATATTCTCCCGGCGCTCAAGCGCGTTCAGGCCGGACATCTGATGGATGCGCCGATGCAAAAACTGTCCGGCGGGGAAACGCAGCGCGTCCTGCTGGCTCGCGCATTGCTGAATAAACCACAGCTGCTGGTGCTGGATGAACCCACTCAGGGTGTGGATGTCAATGGTCAGGTCGCATTGTATGACCTTATCGACCAGCTTCGCCGTGAACTCGATTGCGCCGTATTGATGGTCTCGCATGATTTGCATCTGGTGATGGCGAAGACCGACGAAGTGCTGTGCCTCAACCACCATATTTGCTGCTCCGGCACGCCGGAAGTTGTCTCTATGCACCCGGAATTTATCTCTATGTTCGGGCAACGCGGTGCCGAGCAACTCGGAATTTACCGTCACAATCATAATCATCGCCATGATTTACAGGGTCGTATCGTATTACGCCGGGGAAATGGTCACTCATGATTGAATTGTTATTACCCGGTTGGTTAGCCGGGATCATGCTGGCCTGCGCCGCTGGCCCGCTGGGATCGTTTGTGGTCTGGCGTCGGATGTCTTATTTTGGCGACACGCTGGCGCACGCGTCACTGCTGGGTGTGGCCTTTGGTCTGCTGTTAGATGTAAACCCGTTCTATGCGGTTATCGCAGTCACTCTGATGCTGGCAGCGGGTCTGGTGTGGCTGGAGAAGCGCCCTCACCTCGCCATAGACACCTTGCTCGGCATTATGGCGCACAGCGCTCTGTCACTGGGCCTGGTGGTCGTCAGCCTGATGTCGAATATCCGTGTGGATTTGATGGCCTATCTGTTCGGTGACCTGCTTGCCGTGACGCCGGAAGATCTGATCTCCATCGCCATTGGTGTTGTCATTGTGCTAGCCATTCTCTTCTGGCAATGGCGCAACCTGCTGTCAATGACCATCAGCCCGGATCTCGCCTTTGTCGATGGCGTGAAGCTGCAACGCGTGAAGCTGTTGCTGATGCTGGTCACTGCGTTAACGATTGGTGTGGCGATGAAGTTTGTTGGCGCGCTCATTATTACGTCGCTGCTGATTATTCCTGCTGCCACCGCACGCCGTTTTGCGCGTACGCCTGAGCAGATGGCCGGTGTTGCCGTGGGCGTGGGGATGATAGCGGTGACGGGCGGCCTGACGTTCTCGGCGTTCTATGATACGCCAGCAGGGCCCTCCGTGGTGCTGTGTGCCGCGCTGATGTTTATTTTCAGCATGATGAAAAAGCAAGCGAGCTAAGAGTGTGTTGCCTGATGGCGCTTCGCGTATCAGGCCTACGTTCACAGGTAGGCCTGATTAGGCAAGCTGCCATCCGGCATAAAAAACTTAAGGCATTTGCGGCGGCGTAATACCAAAATGATTCCAGGCGCGCACCGTCGCCATACGTCCGCGCGGCGTACGCTGCAGGAAGCCCTGCTGAATCAAATATGGCTCCAGCACGTCCTCAATCGTTTCACGCTCTTCACCAATAGCGGCGGCCAGGTTATCCAGCCCTACCGGCCCACCGAAGAATTTATCGATCACCGCCAGCAGCAGCTTACGGTCCATGTAATCGAACCCTTCAGCGTCCACATTGAGCATATCCAGCGCCTGGGCGGCAATGTCTGCCGAGATAGTGCCATCATGCTTCACCTCGGCGAAGTCACGCACGCGACGCAGCAGACGGTTGGCAATACGCGGCGTTCCGCGCGCACGGCGAGCAACTTCCAGCGCACCCTCTTCACTCATCTCCAGCCCCATATAACGCGCACTGCGCCCTACAATATGCTGAAGATCGGCAACCTGATAAAACTCCAGTCGCTGCACGATACCAAAACGGTCACGCAGAGGAGAGGTTAACGACCCGGCACGGGTTGTCGCGCCAATCAGCGTAAACGGCGGCAGATCAATCTTGATCGAACGTGCAGCAGGTCCTTCGCCGATCATGATATCCAGCTGATAGTCTTCCATCGCCGGATACAATATTTCTTCCACGACCGGCGATAAGCGATGGATCTCATCGATAAACAGCACGTCGTGCGGCTCGAGGTTCGTCAGCATTGCCGCCAAATCGCCCGCTTTTTCCAGCACCGGGCCGGAGGTGGTACGCAGGTTTACGCCCATTTCATTGGCGACAATATTGGCAAGCGTGGTTTTTCCAAGACCCGGAGGACCAAAGATCAGCAGGTGGTCGAGGGCATCACCGCGCAACTTCGCCGCCTGGATAAAAATCTCCATTTGCGAACGGACCTGAGGCTGACCGATATACTCATCGAGCAACTTGGGGCGGATCGCACGATCCACAATGTCTTCAGGTATCGCGCTGGCAGCTGAAATCAGGCGGTCTGCTTCAATCATCCTTTACCTCACAATGCAGCGCGGAGCGCTTCACGAATCAGGGTTTCACTGCTGGCATCAGAGCGGGCAATTTTACTCACCATGCGGCTGGCTTCCTGTGGTTTATAGCCCAGCGCCACCAGCGCAGCAACCGCTTCCTGCTCGGCGTCATCCGTTACCGGACCCGCAGGTGACGTCAGCACCAGATCGGCCGCCGGTGTGAACAGATCGCCATGTAAGCCTTTAAAGCGGTCTTTCATTTCAACAATCAGGCGTTCAGCGGTTTTCTTACCGATACCCGGCAGTTTCACCAGCGCCCCGAGCTCTTCGCGTTCAACCGCGTTAACGAACTGCTGCGCCGACATGCCGGAGAGGATCGCCAGCGCCAGCTTCGGTCCAACGCCGTTGGTTTTAATCAGCTCTTTAAACAGCGTGCGTTCCTGCTTGTTGTTAAACCCGTACAGCAGTTGCGCATCTTCACGCACCACAAAATGGGTGAAAACAATCGCTTCCTGCCCGGCTTCCGGCAGCTCGTAAAAACAGGTCATCGGCATATGCACTTCATAGCCTACGCCACCCGTTTCCAGAAGAACCAACGGGGGTTGTTTTTCGAGAATGATGCCTCTGAGTCTGCCTATCACGTGACGCTCCTGCGTTAAGGGCTAAAAAGGTAATGCGCTATCATAAAAAAAGGCTGGATAGATATCCAGCCTCATTTGTCATTAACGTAGTCGACCACGCGCTAAATTCAGCCGGGTATCGCTCATTTGCATGGCGTTCTGACTGACGTGGCAGTGGGTAATGGCGATGGCCAGCGCATCCGCGGCATCGGCCTGGGGATTTGCCGGGAGTTTTAGCAATGTGCGCACCATGTGCTGCACCTGACTTTTCTCCGCACTGCCTATCCCGACGACGGTTTGCTTCACCTGACGTGCCGCATATTCAAACACCGGAAGGTCCTGGTTTACGGCAGCAACAATCGCCACGCCGCGCGCCTGCCCCAGCTTAAGCGCCGAATCGGCGTTTTTTGCCATAAATACCTGCTCAATGGCAAAGTAGTCTGGCTGAAACTGGGTAATGATTTCCGACACGCCGGCATAAATTAGCTTCAGGCGCGACGGTAAATCATCCACTTTGGTACGAATACATCCACTGCCCAGGTAGGTCAACTGTCGACCGACCTGGCGGATCACGCCATAGCCGGTGATGCGCGAGCCCGGGTCAATGCCGAGAATAATGGACATCACGCATCTCCTGTTATTTTACCGCTCAACCACGTCATTCTAACGTAGCAGCAACCTCATCGGAGATTTCGCCGTTGTGGTAAACTTCCTGCACGTCATCGCAGTCTTCCAGCATATCGATCAGACGCATCAGCTTCGGTGCTGTTTCTGCATCCATGTCCGCTTTGGTGGACGGGATCATCGTAACTTCAGCGCTGTCCGCTTTCAGACCAGCGGCTTCCAGTGCATCACGCACTTTGCCCATCTCTTCCCATGCAGTGTAGACGTCAATCGCACCGTCATCATAGGTCACAACGTCTTCAGCACCGGCTTCCAGCGCGGCTTCCATGATGGTGTCTTCGTCGCCTTGCTCAAAGGAGATAACACCTTTTTTGCTAAACAGGTACGCAACAGAACCGTCGGTGCCCAGGTTACCACCAGTTTTGGTGAACGCATGGCGCACTTCCGCAACAGTACGGTTACGGTTGTCAGACAGGCATTCAATCATGACCGCTGTCCCGCCAGGACCGTAACCTTCATAAATGATGGTTTCCATGTTTGCGTCTTCGTCACCGCCCACACCGCGCGCGATGGCACGGTTCAGGGTGTCACGCGTCATGTTGTTGGACAGCGCTTTATCGACAGCCGCACGCAGACGCGGGTTCGCGTCCGGATCGCCACCACCAAGCTTAGCGGCCGTAACCAGCTCGCGAATGATTTTGGTGAAGATCTTGCCGCGCTTGGAATCCTGCGCTGCTTTACGGTGTCTGGTGTTGGCCCATTTACTATGACCTGCCATAAATAATATCTCCAAAAAGCGCGCCTTCTCAGGCGACGTTAATTACAAATTCCTCAATCGCCTGCCGGTTACTCCACGATTTGGTTAAGTGTGCAGCTTCCGCCGCATCAACCCAACGATAGGTCAGATGTTCAGTGAACACGATCTCTCGTTCCGAGGGGAGTGCCAGGCAAAACCAGGATTCCGTATTCCGTTCGATTCCCGGTGCGTAGCGATGTCGTAAATGGCTAAAAATCTCGAACTCCACCGTGCGCTGACAGTCAATTAAGGTCAGTTGCTCGCGGGCAACGTCAATGGTGACCTCTTCCTTTACTTCGCGCATGGCGGCTTGCGACGCGGTTTCACCCTCTTCAAGGCTGCCGGTGACCGACTGCCAGAAATCAGGATCGTCGCGTCGCTGTAACATCAGCACTCTTCCGGTGTCCTTTGCATAAATCACGACTAACACCGAGACAGGCTGTTTGTATGTCATATCAGTTATTCTCGGCCTTCTTCACAACCTGAATGCTCAGTTCCGCCAGGGCAGCGTCGTTGGCAAAACTTGGCGCTTCGGTCATCAGGCACGCAGCAGCCGTGGTTTTCGGGAAGGCAATAACGTCACGAATGTTATCGGTACCGGTCAGCAGCATGGTCAGACGATCCAGACCAAACGCCAGGCCTGCGTGCGGCGGAGTACCGTATTTCAGCGCGTCCAGCAGGAAGCCGAACTTCTCACGCTGTTCTTGCTCGTTGATACCCAGAATACCAAACACGGTTTGCTGCATGTCGCCGTTATGGATACGCACGGAACCGCCGCCCACTTCGTAACCGTTGATGACCATATCGTACGCATTGGCAACGGCCTCTTCCGGCGCGGCTTTCAGCTCAGCGGCCGTCATGTCTTTCGGCGCGGTAAACGGATGGTGCATCGCGGTCAGGCCACCTTCACCGTCGTCTTCAAACATTGGGAAGTCGATAACCCACAGCGGCGCCCATTTGGTTTCGTCGGTCAGGCTCAGATCTTTACCCAGTTTCAGACGCAGTGCGCCCATCGAGTCAGCAACCACTTTCTTGTTGTCTGCGCCGAAGAAAATCATGTCGCCATCTTGTGCGCCGGTGCGCTCAAGAATCGCGTCAACGATATCGGCATTCAGGAACTTAGCAACTGGGCTGGTTACCCCTTCCAGACCTTTCGCACGCTCGGTGACCTTAATGTAAGCCAGGCCTTTCGCGCCGTAGATCTTGATGAAATTACCGTAATCGTCGATCTGCTTACGGCTTAAGCTGGCCCCACCCGGTACACGCAGCGCAGCCACGCGACCTTTGGCATCGTTAGCCGGGCCGGAGAAGACGGCGAAATCAACGGACTTCAGCAGGTCAGCAACGTCAACCAGCTCCATCGGGTTACGCAGGTCCGGTTTATCAGAGCCGTAGCGACGTTCAGCTTCCGCAAAGGTCATGATCGGGAAATCACCCAGATCCACACCTTTTACTTCCAGCCACAGATTACGCACTAGCGCTTCCATCACTTCGCGCACCTGCGGTGCGGTCATGAAGGAGGTCTCAACATCGATCTGGGTAAATTCAGGTTGACGGTCAGCACGTAAGTCTTCGTCACGGAAGCATTTTACGATCTGATAGTAACGATCAAAGCCAGACATCATCAGCAGCTGCTTGAACAGCTGTGGAGACTGCGGCAGGGCGTAGAATTTGCCTTTATGGACGCGGGAAGGCACCAGATAGTCACGTGCGCCTTCCGGGGTCGCTTTGGTCAGCATCGGCGTTTCGATGTCGAGGAAGCCGTGATCGTCCATAAAACGACGCACCAGGCTGGTGATTTTGGCACGGGTTTTCAGACGCTGCGCCATTTCCGGACGACGCAGATCCAGATAGCGATACTTCAGACGTGCTTCTTCGGTGTTAACGTGGTTAGAGTCCAGCGGCAGCGAGTCTGAACGGTTGATGATGGTCAGATCGGACGCCAGTACTTCAATTTCGCCGGTCGCCATATCGGCGTTGACGTTTTTCGCGTCACGCGCACGCACGGTGCCCGTAACCTGGATGCAGAACTCATTACGCAGTTCGGAGGCCAGCTTTAACGCATCCGCACGGTCCGGATCGAAAAATACCTGCACGATACCTTCGCGGTCGCGCATATCGATGAAGATCAGGCTACCAAGATCACGACGACGGTTGACCCAACCACACAGAGTCACCTGCTGCCCCTCGTGGGACAGACGTAGCTGTCCGCAATATTCTGTACGCATGAGATATCCCTTAACTTTGCCGCAGGCGGATTGTCACCTGCCTTGCAGATGACGAAGTCGCAGCTTTAGCTGAATGTCACAACTGAATGAAAAAAGGCGGCTATTATACTGGAAATTCTGCCGCACGATAAGTCCGCTACTGACTGTACGCGTGTTTCCTACGCGGGTATTGCGTAATCTCACAAAAAATAACAAAAATTGTCGCCCCTTTCACACACAATCGCGATTAAGGTGTAACGGAATTCTTTTTGACTGGAGTCACCATGCTGGAACTGAACGCTAAAACCACCGCCCTTGTCGTGATTGACCTACAGGAAGGGATCCTGCCCTTCGCCGGCGGCCCCCATTTGGCAAGCGATGTCGTGACCCGCGCCGCACGCCTTGCGGCACAATTCCGAGCTCACGGTTCACCGGTAGTGATGGTTCGCGTTGGCTGGTCTGACGACTACGCAGAAGCCCTGAAACAGCCGGTAGATGCTCTGGCACCGGCTAAAGCGCTCCCTGCAAACTGGTGGGACTATCCGACAGCGCTGGGCAAAAACGCCAGTGACATCGAAGTGATCAAACGCCAGTGGGGTGCCTTTTACGGCACCGACCTCGAACTCCAACTGCGCCGCCGGGGCGTTGACACTATCGTGTTATGCGGGATCTCCACCAACATCGGCGTTGAGTCAACGGCGCGTAACGCCTGGGAACTGGGTTTTAACCTGGTGATTGCCGAAGATGCCTGTAGCGCAGCCAGAGCCGATCAGCATCAGGGCAGCATGACGCATATCTTCCCGCGCATTGCACGCGTGCGCAGCGTGGACGAGATCCTGCAAGCGTTATGATCTATATCGGCCTGCCGCAGTGGTCGCATCCGAAGTGGGTGCGCCTGGGGATCACCAGCCTTGAAGAGTATGCCCGCCACTTTAACTGTGTTGAGGGTAATACCACACTCTACGCGCTGCCAAAAGCCGAGATTGTTACGCGCTGGCAGGCGCAGACTACCGATGACTTTCGCTTCTGCTTTAAGTTTCCGGCGACCATTTCGCATCAAGCTGCACTGCGAAACTGTGATGATTTGGTGCAAGAATTTTTCACCCGCATGTCACCGCTGGAAGCGCGAATCGGGCAATATTGGTTGCAGCTACCCGCCACCTTTTCTCCTCGCGATCTCCCTGCTCTGTGGGCGTTTCTCGATGCGTTACCCGCATCGTTTACCTACGGGGTGGAAGTTCGCCATCCTGAATTTTTTACCAAAGGTGAAGACGAGAAATGGTTCAATCGCGGCTTACACGAGCGAGGGGTCAATCGGGTAATTTTAGATAGTCGGCCGGTACACGCCGCGGTTCCTCACAGTGAAGCGATTCGCGATGCGCAGCGCAAAAAACCGAAAGTTCCGGTCCATGCAGTGGTTACCGCGAACAATCCCATGGTGCGCTTTATCGGCAGCGATAATATGGAACAAAACCGAACGTTATTTAACGTATGGCTTGCCAAACTGTCTCTCTGGAAGCAGACCACAACACCCTATCTGTTTTTACATACGCCAGACATCGCGCAGGCCCCGGAGCTTGTAGATACGCTATGGGCAGATTTACGCAGCGCTCTGCCAGAGATCGGATCAGCACCGTCTATTCCACAGCAATCTTCTCTTTTCTGAAAATGCCACCTATCATAGTCAATGCCAGCAGCCATTTTAAAAGGGAGTTTGTATGGTAAGCGCGCTATATGCCGTACTGGGTGCGTTATTGTTGATTAAGTTCTCCTTTGACGTTGTCCGCCTGCGTATGCAGTATCGCGTGGCTTATGGCGACGGCGGTTTTAGCGAACTACAAAGTGCGATTCGCATTCACGGTAATGCGGTGGAATATATCCCCGTCGCATTAGTGTTGCTGTTATTTATGGAAATGAACGGCGCGGAAACGTGGATGGTGCATATTTGCGGGCTGATGTTAATTGCCGGTCGGCTGATGCATTATTACGGATTCCACCACCGTCTGTTCCGCTGGCGTCGTTCCGGCATGAGCGCCACCTGGTGCTCGCTGGTGCTAATGGTGCTGGCGAATCTCTGGTATATGCCCTGGGAGTTGGTTTTCTCCCTGCATTAGCGCACAATACGCCACTTTATTTTTCCCGGATTTTTACGTTATGTCTCACCGCGACACGCTTTTTTCTGCGCCTATCGCCAGTCTGGGTGACTGGACCTTTGATGAACGGGTAGCTGAAGTCTTCCCGGATATGATCCAGCGCTCCGTTCCCGGCTACTCCAACATCATTTCGATGATTGGTATGCTGGCCGAACGTTTCGTGCAACCCAACACGCAGGTCTACGATCTGGGCTGTTCATTGGGCGCCGCGACGCTCTCGGTGCGTCGCAGTATTCAGCATGACAATTGTAAAATTATTGCCGTCGACAACTCCCCGGCCATGGTTGAACGCTGCCGCCGCCATATTGACGCCTATAAAGCCCCTATTCCGGTCGAGGTTGTCGAAGGGGATATTCGCAACATTACTATTGAAAACGCCTCAATGGTGGTGCTGAATTTTACCCTGCAATTCCTTGAGCCAGCGGAGCGCCAGGCATTGTTGGATAAGATTTATCAGGGGCTGAATCCTGGGGGCGCGCTGGTGCTGTCGGAGAAATTCAGTTTCGAAGATGCAAAAGTGGGTGAGCTGTTGTTCAACATGCACCACGATTTCAAGCGGGCAAATGGCTACAGCGAACTGGAAATCAGCCAAAAGCGCAGCATGCTGGAAAACGTCATGCTGACCGACTCGGTCGAAACCCATAAAGCACGCCTGCATCAGGCTGGTTTTGAACACAGCGAACTGTGGTTCCAGTGCTTTAACTTTGGTTCTCTGGTGGCACTAAAAGCTGAGGTTGCGGCATGATCGACTTTGGTAACTTTTATCAGCTGATTGCCAAAAACCACCTTTCTCATTGGCTGGAAACGCTCCCGGCGCAAATTGCGAGCTGGCAGCGCGATCAGCATGGCCTGTTTAAGCAGTGGTCGAACGCGGTAGAGTTTTTGCCCGAACTGACACCGCACCGTCTGGACTTGCTGCACAGTGTCACCGCTGAAAGCGAAGAGCCGCTCAGCGACGGTCAGCTTAAACGCATTGATACATTAATGCGCAATTTGATGCCGTGGCGTAAAGGGCCATACTCACTGTATGGCGTCAATATCGACACCGAATGGCGTTCTGACTGGAAATGGGATCGCGTTCTGCCGCATTTATCCGACCTGACCGGACGGACGATCCTGGATGTCGGCTGCGGCAGCGGGTATCACATGTGGCGCATGATCGGTGCAGGCGCGCACCTGGCCGTTGGGATTGATCCGACCCAGTTATTCCTGTGTCAGTTCGAAGCGGTGCGAAAACTGCTGGGCAACGACCAGCGCGCGCATCTGCTGCCGCTGGGTATTGAACAGCTTCCGGCGTTGAACGCGTTTGATACCGTTTTCTCAATGGGCGTGCTCTATCACCGTCGTTCTCCACTGGAACATCTCTGGCAGTTGAAAGATCAACTGGTACAAGACGGTGAACTGGTACTGGAAACGCTGGTGGTTGAAGGGGACGAAAATACCGTGCTGGTGCCGGGTGACCGCTACGCACAAATGCGCAACGTCTACTTTATTCCGTCTGCTCTGGCGTTGAAAAACTGGCTGGAGAAGTGCGGTTTTGTTGATGTCCGCATTGCCGACGTGTGTGTGACCACTACCGAAGAACAGCGCCGCACCGAGTGGATGATTACCGAATCGCTGGCTGATTTCCTCGACCCGAACGACAGCAGTAAAACGGTAGAAGGGTACCCTGCCCCGCTGCGCGCGGTCTTGATTGCGCGTAAGCCGTGATGGATTGCCGGATGACCGTTACGTATAGCACCGTTTCTCCAAAATAGTTCAAGTTGCAGCAAGGCGGCAACACAGCAAATCCCCGGGAGCGTAGATAACTACGTGACCGGGGTGAGCAAGGCGGCCAACGCGGCTGCGGCTTGAAATATGAAGGAGAAAAAAAGGCCCCTGTAATTGCAGGGGCCTGGTACGAGCAAGCATCATATTGGGCGACATGATGCAACGGTAAAAATCAGCTGGCCCGATGGTGCGCAATAATCGCTTTCATTTCAGCAACCGCCGCCCCGTCTACCGCATAGCGGGAATATTCATCCGCTTGCGCATCCGAAGACATCGACAACCCCGTATTGCGATAACGCATGGGAGAAGCCAGCCATACTCCGGCAGAACTGTGGACTTCCTGCACACCGGCGTCGAGGAATAGAGACAAATTCGCAGCGCGAACCCCCGCTCCGGCCATAATGATTGGAGCACCGGGCTGTGCAATAAGTTCCATTATTTTTGTTAAACCTTGCGCAGCATCTGATTTTTGCCCGGAAGTCAGCACTCGGGCGACACCCAAATCAGATAAACTTTTCAGCGCATTTAAGGGGTTGGCACACATATCAAAGGCCCGATGAAACGTGACATTTAGCGTACCGGCTGCCCGCATAATTTTTTCCATGCGCGACATATCGACGTTGCCATCAACATCTAATAACCCGGTTACCAGCCCGGAGAATCCGAGATCTCTGACCATGGCGATATCATCCAGCATGGCGGCGAATTCACCGTCGGTATAGCAAAAATCCCCGCCGCGCGGGCGGATAATCGGATTGACGGGAATATCAATATGCTGACGAACGGTACGTAATACACCCAGTGATGGGGTTAAGCCCCCTTCTTTGGGTGCCGAACACAGTTCAATACGATCCGCGCCATTTTTTTGTGCCGTCAGCGCACACTCCATGCTGTAACAGCAGATTTCCAGCAGTGCCATGGTTACTCCTGTTGCTCGCTTGCCACAATCGTTTCAATTGACCATGGATGAAACTTGATAGTCACGCTGCCGTCGCTGACCGCCAGCGTCGGGTTCGGTAACCGCTCACGCTCGCCTTGTGGTGAACTGGTTTTCACAAAGATACCCGGCTGACTCAATCCTTCATCAGAAAGCAACGCCAGCGCTCGCGCATTCAACGTTTCCGGCTCGCCCGGCAGAACAATCTCAATATGCTCCCAACCCTCATGTGGGTAGCGTTTTTCACCCGGCCACGGCAACTCCACAATAGAAAACTGCCAGTGCGCCACGCACACCGGCTCATCCAGTTTGAACAGGCAAATCGGTCTGCCATTGATGATATTTTCCGACAACAGTTGGCCGCACTGTTCAAACCCGCGACGCCAGCGCTCTGCGGTAGTGTTTTGATGACAGCGCAGAGAGATGTGATCGGCTTCAAGCGGAGCAATATTCAAACCCAGACGGGTGGAAAGTTCAGTTAACGCCTGAGTGAAATGCCCTAAATCTGCGGAAATATCATGCAGTTCTGCAACGGTTTGCCAGTTCGCCATATTGAAAGCTCATATCCATGTTCAAAGCCGCTAATTTACTCTGTTGCGCAGTACCATCCAACCGCTGATTTTTTCAGGGACAAAATGAATGATTATGCGTCATTGCACTGCGTCTATTTTAGGCCGCGCGCGGCACGCACAATGCTGACGGCAACGGGCATTTGCAGTATACTCCCGGCCTAAATTCTTAATCTGGCGCGGTGTATAGTAAAGCGCTTCATAAATGTAAGGTATTCCGGTGAATATTCAGGCTCTTCTCTCAGAAAAAGTCCGTCAGGCCATGATTGCTGCAGGTGCGCCTGCAGATTGCGAACCTCAGGTTCGTCAGTCAGCAAAAGTACAGTTCGGCGATTATCAGGCTAATGGCATGATGGCAGTCGCTAAAAAACTGGGTATGGCGCCGCGACAACTGGCAGAGCAGGTGCTGACTCATCTGGATCTCAACGGGATTGCCAGCAAGGTTGAAATTGCGGGCCCGGGCTTTATCAATATTTTCCTCGATCCAGCATTCCTGGCGCAGCACGTGCAGCAGGCGCTGGCTTCCGATCGTCTGGGCGTTGCACAGCCAGAAAAGCAAACCGTTGTTGTTGACTACTCTGCGCCAAACGTGGCGAAAGAGATGCACGTAGGCCACCTGCGCTCCACCATCATCGGTGATGCGGCTGTCCGTACGCTGGAGTTTCTCGGCCATAAAGTCATCCGTGCAAACCACGTTGGCGACTGGGGAACCCAGTTCGGTATGCTCATCGCGTGGCTGGAAAAGCAGCAGCAGGAAAACGCGGGTGAAATGGCGCTGGCTGACCTTGAAGGTTTCTATCGTGACGCGAAAAAACATTACGACGAAGATGAAGAATTCGCCGAGCGCGCACGTAGCTACGTGGTGAAGTTGCAGGGTGGTGATGCTTACTTCCGCGAAATGTGGCGCAAACTGGTCGACATTACCATGTCGCAGAACCAGTTAACCTACGATCGTCTGAACGTGACGCTGACCCGCGACGACGTGATGGGCGAAAGCCTGTACAACCCGATGCTGCCAGGCATTGTTGCGGATCTCAAAGCCAAAGGCCTGGCCGTTGAAAGCGAAGGCGCGACTGTCGTATTCCTTGATGAGTATAAAAACAAGGAAGGCGAACCGATGGGCGTTATCATCCAGAAGAAAGATGGTGGTTATCTGTACACTACCACTGATATCGCCTGCGCCAAGTACCGTTACGAAACACTGCATGCCGATCGCGTGCTGTATTACATCGACTCCCGCCAGCATCAGCATTTAATGCAGGCATGGACCATCGTGCGTAAAGCCGGTTACGTGCCGGATTCCGTACCGCTGGAACACCACATGTTCGGCATGATGCTCGGCAAAGACGGTAAACCGTTCAAGACCCGCGCGGGTGGCACAGTTAAACTGGCCGATCTGTTGGATGAAGCGCTGGAGCGTGCACGTCGTCTGGTGGCAGAGAAGAACCCGGACATGCCTGCCGACGAGCTGGAAAAACTGGCGAATGCAGTCGGTATCGGCGCCGTGAAGTATGCAGATCTGTCGAAAAACCGTACCACGGATTACATCTTCGACTGGGATAATATGCTGGCCTTCGAAGGCAATACCGCACCGTACATGCAGTATGCCTACACCCGCGTACTGTCCGTGTTCCGTAAGGCAGATATCGACGAAAGTGCGCTGGCCAGCGCGAAGGTCATCATCAGTGAAGATCGTGAAGCCCAACTGGCGGCGCGTCTGCTGCAGTTTGAAGAAACGCTCACCGTCGTTGCACGTGAAGGTACACCGCACGTGATGTGCGCCTATCTGTACGATCTTGCCGGTTTGTTCTCTGGTTTCTACGAACATTGCCCAATCCTCAGCGCCGAGAGCGAAGAGATTCGTAACAGCCGCCTGAAGCTGGCACAGTTGACGGCGAAAACGCTGAAGCTGGGTCTGGATACGCTGGGTATCGAAACCGTAGAACGTATGTAATCACCACGAGTGATGTGAAAGCCCGCGCTATGTCGCGGGCTTTTTTATTTTCCCGAATGACCGCCCTCGTAGGTCTGATAAGCGAAGCGCCATCAGACGGTCAGGCGCAACTTGCCGGATGGCGGCGTAAACGCCTTATCCGGCCTACGAGAAACGGCTACGTTCACTGTAATTTGTTACAACTCACAAGGAATGACACATTTCCGTAGAGGGATGGAACATCTTTTACCTGTTATCCCATTTACACCTCCGTATCATTAGGCGGCGAATTAATCAGGTGTGGGTCCATGACATTCAGAGATTTTGAGGCGGAAGAGAAACTCTTTCAGCGACGGGTAATAGTGGCCTTTGGCCTGGTGGTCATCTGTTTTGGCATCCTGATTTATAACCTCTACAACTTACAAATTCGCGAGCATCAGTATTACACCACCCGCTCAAATGCCAATGACATCAAAATGCTGCCGGTTGCCCCAACGCGCGGCATCATTTACGATCGCAACGGTATCCCGCTGGTGCGCAACGTCACCTGGTACGATATTTCTGTCACTCCTTATAAAATCAACGATATGGATGCCTTGCTAAAGCAGCTAACGCCTATTGTTGACCTGACCCCTGATGAGATTGACCAGTTTCGCCACGATCTGAAATCCAGTAGTCGCTATCGCCCGGTGGTGCTCAAAAATGCGCTGACCGACGTGGAGATCGCCCGTTTCTCGGTTAATCAGTTTCATTTCAGCGGCGTCACCATCAATAGCTATGAAGATCGCCAATATCCGTATGGCGCAGAGTTGGCGCATGTGCTCGGCTATGTCTCTAAAATCAATGACAGCGACCTGAAAGCGTTGGATAAAAAGGGGCTGGCAGAAAACTACGCCGCCGATCACAACATTGGCAAGCAGGGGATCGAACACTATTACGAAAACGATCTGCACGGCAAAACGGGTTATCAAGAAGTCGAAGTCGATAACCACGGACGCATCGTACGCCTGATAAAAGATGTACCGCCTGTTGCCGGAAAGGACATCCACCTGACGCTGGATTTACACTTACAGGAATATATAGAGGGCCTGCTGGTCGGTCAGCGCGCCGCAGTACTGGTTGAAGATCCGCACGATGGCTCGGTGCTGGCGATGGTCTCTAACCCCAGCTATGATCCGAATCCGTTCGTCAAAGGTATCAGCTACCAGGACTACAACACGCTGCTGCAGGATAAAGACCTGCCGTTGATTAACCGCGTCACGCAAGGTTTGTACCCTCCCGCTTCCACGGTCAAGCCGTACATGGCGATGTCAGCATTGCTCAATGGCGTTATCACCCCGCAGACCAGCTTCTTTGGCGCGCCAACATGGACATTGCCCGGCACTGAGCGACATTATCGCGACTGGAAAAAAACCGGTCATGGCATGTTGGACGTGACCAAAGCAATTGAAGAGTCCGCTGATACGTTCTTCTATCAGGTGGCGTATATGATGGGCATTGACCGAATCAATAGCATGCTTAGCCAGTTTGGTTACGGTAAACCCACCGGCATCGATCTTGATGAAGAGTACAACGGGCTGTTACCGAGCCGCGACTGGAAACAACGGGTGCATAAAAAAGCCTGGTATCAGGGAGACACCATTTCGGTTGGTATCGGTCAGGGATACTGGATCGCCACGCCAATCCAGATGGTGAAAGCAATGGTGGCACTGATTAACAACGGGAAAGTGATTGCCCCTCACCTGTTGCAGGCTGAAGAGAGTGGTAAATCTGTTACGCCTTATCATGCCGCCACGGTACCGTCACAGATTGCCTCTCCCTCCTCGCCCTATTGGGGACTGGTACGCGAGGCGATGTTTGGCATGGCCAATGCGCCGAACGGGACAGGTTATAAATTTTTCCATACTGCACTTTACGGAATTGCGGCGAAAAGCGGAACCTCACAGGTTTTCAGCCTGAAAGAAAACCAGACTTACAATGCGAAGATGATCCCCATCCGCCTGCGTGACCACGTGTTCTACACCGCATTTGCACCCTACAAAAACCCGAAAGTCGCCGTGGCGTTGATTCTGGAAAACGGCGGCAGCGACGGCATTACCGCCGCGCCGGTTATGCGACAAATTATGGATCATCTGTTTGTGCCGCAGGACAACGCCGCACAAACAGAGGTAACTCAACAAACAGCGCCGTCGGACACCGATATTAAAAATACTTACGCAAGTATTCGGTGAGACACAGCATCGCCATCGCCTGGCCGTAAGGCATGGAGGTCAGCGGAATGTTGCGATAGAACTCGAGATTGTGCCCCATTCCGGTACCAAATGAGGTTTGCAGCAGCTCCCCTTCTGGTGAGATATGCTGCACAATGCCTTTGATGGCGAGTTCTGCTACCGCCGCATATTCCTGCCCGACATAACGCTTACGCACCGCTTTCAAAATCCCATAAGCAAATCCGGCGGTGGCTGACGCTTCAAGGTAAGAATGCGGATCGTCCAGCAACGTGTGCCACAGACCACTCTCATCCTGACACTTCGCCAGGGCCGCAATTTGCGCATTCAGTACCTGTACCAGATAGCGACGAACGGCATTATTCTCCGGTAAATCGACCAGTTCGAGGAACTCCGGAATAACAATAGTTAGCCAGCTGTTACCGCGCGCCCAGCGGGCGTTGGCAAAGTTATGATTTCCCTCATAGCTCCAGCCGTGGAACCACAGACCGGTTTCTTTATCCATCAGGTTTTGCACATGTAACAGGAACTGATACGTCGCCTCTTCAACGTACTCGGGGCGGTTGAGCAGTTTGCCAATCTTCGCCAGCGGTAACACCGTCATCATCAACGTGTCGTCCCACATCTGCTGATGATTCTCTTCCGCCAGCGTGATGTGCTGCATACCACCAAAATCGGTACGCGGCATGTCGTGCATCGCCCACTCAGCCCAGGAATCAAGCCACGGCAGATACGCCGGATTGCGCGTTTCTTCATAGCGATACGCCAGCGTCAGAAACGGCGCCATGGTATTGACGTTTTTAGTCGTCGCGCCTTCTGCAAAGCGGTCGGCAAACCAGCCATCGATGATATCGCGCATCGTTTCATCACCGGTTTGCTGGTAATACTGGTACATCCCGTACAGGCCGACGCCGTGCGTCCACTCCCATCCAGCCCACCCTTTGGTGTCAATAACGCGTCCGTCGTCCAGTCGCAGCAAGAACTCACCGCTCTCATCATGAATATTGACCAGATTATGCGTCACCTTCTTGATGAGCGTTTTTAACTCATCTCTGGCAATAAAATGTTCAGGTTGACGTAACAACGGGCTGTGTTTAACCGGATAAACAATCATTTACTTAACCTCTGTGCAATGTCGAATTCAATGCTGAGCCATGTTGCAGTGATGGCGCAGCAGGTTTATTACGATTCAGGTAACCAATATTGTTGTTACCCCAAAGTGATTCATACGGCATGCCTGAAAGCATCTCTACCGTTGCACGTCCTTCAGGAGTAAGCCCTTCTGGCACGGGGCGACCTGACTCACGCATTTTTGCAGTCTCTTCACGCAAGGTACTATGTGTTTGCAGATTCAGTTTGAAACGCAGAGACACCAGGAATCCCAACGCCAGTACAATCAACGTACCGCAGCTCAGAATGAACAGAATGGTATGGCTGACCGCAGCAGGTTGTTCACTCTGCCCGGAGACAAAACCCGATAACTGCATAACAATGCCGACCAGCATGACGGCCCCCGCCTGCGAGGCTTTGCGCGTTAAAGTCATGATGCCGGCAAAGATCCCTTCCCGACGCTGGCCTGTGATCACCTCGTCGACATCGGCGATATAGGTGTAGGTATTCCACGGAACATAATTGATGCCACCACGTCCCAGGCCCGCAACGGCGGAAACCAGCAGCAATAAGGCGTACACATCACTCAGCCCGGCGTAATACAACACCGCATAAGAGAGAGAACTCAGGCCAAACAGCACCACCACCATCCGGTAAGACGGGGCCGGTCCAAAGCGAATGCACAGCGGGATCATGGCGATAACCGCAATAAACTGGAAGATAGCCATGGTGCCCAGCAGGTTCGACGCCATAGAGGCTTCCTGCATCAACACAAACACCACATAGTAGGTAAAGACCGCGTTGAACACGTCCTGCGCGATATAACCACCAAGATACATGCCCAAATGTTGACGGAAAATGCGGATGCGCATCGTCGAACTTAGCTCAGTGAAAAGACGACTCATGCTCTGACGAAAGGTCAGGCTTTTCTTCTCTTCTTCAGCGCGAAGTGCCGCTTCGGTCCATTCTTCACGCGGGCGTTCCCAGGTAAAAAACCACACAAAGGTCAGCATCAGCGCGCACAGCACCGAAAACACCAGGCTGGCATAGAAAAATGAAACAGGATTGTGTTTACCAAACAGCGTCAACAGTACGCCAGGTAAGAACGAGGCCAGTATGGCTGACATCTGGGCCATAGAAATACGCGCGCCAGAAAACTTGGTTTTCTGTTTAAAATCATCGGTCATTTCCGGTACCAGCGTTTCATAGGGCACCAGAATCATGGTGTAAACCACATCAAACACCAGGTAGGTCAGCAGGTAGTACCAGAATCCCATGTCGCCGACCCACATCAGGGAGTAGCTAAAGACACAGGGAATCCCCAGCAGAATAAAAAACTTACGTCGGCCAAAGCGTTTACCAAGCCAGGTCGATCCAAAATTATCCGTTAAAAAGCCCATTAATGGGCTAACCACCGCATCCAGCACCCTGGCCGTTGCAAAAATAAACGTCGCCTCAATAGGCGTCAGGCCACAAAAAGTGGTGTAGAAATAGAGCAACCATGCGGCGGTCAGCGCCGTGGTCCCTGCGCCTAAAAAGTCACCTGCCCCATAGGCAAAATAATTTACCAACCCAATTTTACGTGTTCTCATTGCCGTTACCCCTGCACATTATTGGGAGGCCCCGCAATCCTCACTTCGATGCAGGACGTCCTTACACGGTCACAGTAAAAGTTAACCGCAAGGGAAACCTTTTTATTTCTGCCAGGGATAATCGCGAAATGGCAACAGCACAAAGAGTCCGGCAACGTAAGTCACCTATTTTATAAAACAGCGTTTCTTTTAAATCAAAGTGGCGGGTCAAAAAGTGCGAGACAGCCAGCAGTTTCATCTGCCAGCTGCGATGAAGAAGAGAGAATTAACGGTAGTTGACGATGACCTGATTACTTTGCACCTGTAAGGCCGGGATCAGGCGACCGCCGCCGGGCACCTCCCAGACAAAATGCATCGGCTCCACGGCAGGTACGTTATTAAATCCGTGAGTGGTGCCGCTTTGCCCGTCCAGCTCAACGCAGCGCGACTGCGAACATAAACGTACCCGCAGCCCCGCAGGCGTAGGGCCATTCAGCTCATAGCGCCAGGCTACCAGCGTCATCAACCCCGAGACGGGCTGGCCGGGAACCAAAGGCGCAGACGAGGCAGACTGCCCGCGGTGATTTAACGTAATGCCCATGCCACTAGCCTGCCAGGCGCCTTCTCCGGCGGCCTGCACTGCCAGAGGAAACAATAACAGCCACAGAAACTTACGCATTATTTACCTCCGATGGTCGCGGTCATGCGGATATGGCGGTTATCAGAAAGCTCCATGTTCGACAACACCACCAGCTGCGGTATGCTGCGGCGTAAAAAACGCGCCAGCAGAGGCCTCAATGCATGATTAACCAACAGCACCGGCGGCGCGCCCAACATTTCCTGGCGCGATAACGCTTCCTGAGTTTGCGCCAACAGTCGGTCTGCCAGCCCCGGCTCCAGGCCGCCGCCCCCTTGTAGGGCCTGCAGCAGCAAGCGCTCAAGTGGCGTATCCAGACCAATAACCTGAACTTCGTCGTTCCCCGGGAACCATTGCTGGGTAATCGCCCTTCCCAACGCCACGCGGACCACGGCAGTGAGTTCATGCGGATCGTTTTGCAGCGGCGCATGTTCAGCCAGCGTTTCGAGGATGGTGCGCATATCGCGAATCGGCACTTTTTCATCCAATAAATTCTGCAACACTTTATGTAGCGTGGTCAGCGTCACCACGCCAGGCACCAGATCCTCAGTCAGTTTCGGCATTTCCTGCGACACGCGGTCCAGCAATTGTTGCGCCTCCTGACGTCCAAACAGTTCGGCGGCAAACTGGCCAATCAGGTGATTCAGATGCGTGGCGACGACGGTACTGGCTTCCACCACCGTGAAGCCCTGGATTTGCGCCTGTTCTTTTAGCGCACTTTCAATCCAGATAGCGTCCAGACCAAAAGCCGGATCAACCGTTTTCTCACCCGGCAGCGATCCCGCTGCCGTACCAGGGTTGATGGCCAGCCAGCGTCCCGGATAGGCATCCCCGCTGCCAATTTCTACCCCTTTCATCAGGATGCGATAGCGCGCAGGCTGCAGATCCATATTGTCGCGGATGTGCACCACCGGCGGCAGGAAGCCCATATCCTGGGCAAATTTCTTACGAATACTGCGAATTCGTCCCAGCAACTCGCCATCTTGCTGAAAATCCACCATTGGGATCAGGCGATACCCCACTTCCATTCCCAGCGAGTCTTCCAGTTGGACATCGTTCCAGGTCGCTTCCACCACCGCATTATTTTCCGGCATTTTGATCGTCTGAGGTTCCGCAGGGGCTTTTGTCTCGCGACCGCGCAGCCACCAGGCCAACCCCAATAGCGCTGCGGTAAACATCAGAAATACCAGGTTTGGCATGCCTGGTACCAGGCCCAGTAAACCGAGCACCGCCGCACTGAGCACCATCACGCTGGGGTTACTGAACAGCTGGGTGACCATCTGTTCGCCGACATCCTGATCGGTACTGACGCGCGTCACGATAACGCCCGCCGCGGTGGAGATAACCAGCGCCGGGATTTGGGCGACCAGACCGTCACCGATGGTCAGCAAGGTGTAGCTTTCAGCCGCACTGCCCATACTCATACCGTGTTGTAATACGCCTACCAGCAGGCCGCCGACCACGTTAATCACCATGATCAGAATACCGGCAACGGCGTCCCCGCGAACGAATTTACTCGCACCGTCCATAGAGCCGTAAAAATCAGCTTCCTGGGTCACTTCTGAACGACGTTTTTTGGCTTCATCTTCCCCAATCAGTCCGGCATTGAGATCGGCATCAATCGCCATCTGTTTACCGGGCATACCGTCCAGCACAAAGCGTGCGCCAACTTCGGCAATACGACCGGCACCTTTGGTGATAACCATAAAGTTGATAATGACAAGAATGACAAAAACCACGATACCGATGGCAAAGTTACCGCCCACCAGGAAGTGACCAAACGCTTCAACCACCTTCCCCGCCGCCGCCGAACCGGTATGCCCTTCCATCAAAATAATACGCGTCGAGGCAACGTTCAGCGCCAGGCGTAATAATGTGGTGAACAGCAAAATGGTCGGGAAGGCAGCGAATTCGAGCGTGCGCTGGGTGAACATCGCCACCAGCAACACCATGATCGACAACGCAATATTAAAGGTAAACAGTAAATCAAGGATGAACGCTGGCAGCGGCAGCACCATCATCGACAAGATAAGCAGGATGAGGATCGGCCCGGCAAGAATCTGCCATTGTGTGGATTTCAGGTTGCCGGGCAGGCGCAGCATCGCGACCAGATTAGCCATCAGTATTCTTCTCGTTCATAAAATCCAGTGCTTCAGGCACCGGAAGGTTTCCAGGTTGCGGTGGCGGCTTGCCGCCCGCCAGACGCCAGCGTTTTAATTGCCATACCCACGCCAGCACTTCTGCGACGGCAGCATACAGCTGGCCGGGTATTTGCTGACCAATCTCAGCATGGCGATATAACGCACGGGCCAGCGGTGGTGCTTCTAAGGTTGGGACTCGATGTTCCGCGCCAATTTCGCGAATACGCAACGCGACCAGCCCCGCCCCTTTGGCGACGACGCGTGGCGCACTCATTTTGTTTTCGTCATATTGCAAGGCGACCGAATAGTGTGTGGGGTTAGTCACAATGACGTCGGCTTTCGGCACATCCGCCATCATGCGTCGCTGCGCTACCGCACGCTGCATCTGGCGAATTTTGCCTTTAACGTGCGGGTCACCTTCGCTTTGTTTATATTCATCGCGAATATCCTGGCGTGACATGCGCAGCTTTTTCACATGGCTGTAAATTTGGAAAAAAACGTCAAACCCCACCATCGGGATCACCCCGAGCACCACCAGCAGCGCACACATGCCAACTAAATCAAGGGCATTACCCATTGCGGTAATCGGCGATTCGGCCATCAATCGCATCATCTCCGGCCACTTGTGCCAGAGATAGAATCCAGCCACGCTGCCAACCAGCGTAGATTTCAGGATGGCTTTCAGCAGTTCAGCACCGGTTTGCGCAGAAAACATGCGCTTGATACCCGGCAGCGGATTCAGCTTCGAAAATTTGGGTTGCAGCGATTTACCGCTGAAGATCAAACCGCCCAACATCACCGGCGAGATCAATGCCACCAGCACCACACCAGTAATCAGCGGTAACAGCGCAATCATGGCGTCTTTAATCAGCAGAATGATTTGGCTGAGGATCAGATTAGGGTCGTTGACCATACTGTGGTCAAAACGCAGCCCGGCCGACAGCATACCCGCCAATCTGCGGGCCAGCGACTCCCCGCCGATCCAGATAATGCACACGCCCACCAGCAAAATAAGCAGTGAGGTCAGCTCTTTGGAACGGGGGATCTGCCCATCTTCCCGCGCTTTTTCAAGTCGGTGGGGTGTGGGGGCTTCTGTTTTGTCGTCGTCGCTTTCTTCTGCCACGCATCAGACCCTGGATAGAGACACAGGCGAGAATGATGCCAGAACAGCGACACAGCAATGGCGAGAGTAAGCGGTAAAAAAGACGGGGTTTATGACGTTAACCCCTACAGACGGTAGAGAGTATGCAGACCGGAAGAGAAGCGGTTGCCCCTACATCCGGCCTGCACGAATCAGAACCCGAGACTGTCCAGCAGGTCGTCAACCTGATCCTGACTTGCCACAACGCCGGCTTTCGAGGTGTCAACCTGCGGGCCGTTCAGCAAACTTTCGTTTTCACGTTTTGGACGGGCGCCCTGCTCAGGGATGTTCTCCAGCAGCACCATTAACAGCTGGCGCTCAATTTCCTGAATAACGTCCATCATGCGCTTGATAACCTGGCCGGTAAGGTCCTGGAAATCCTGCGCCATCATAATGTCGAGCAGCTGAGCATTGGTAAAACTGGTGTGTCCAGGGACATCACCGAGGAACTGACGGGTGTCGGTCACCAGTTCACGGGCATCAGACAGTTCAATCGGATTCTCGAACCATTCGTCCCAGCGTTTACTCAGGGTTTTGGCCCCTTTTTCCATTGCGTCCTGGTGTGGCTGCGAGGCTTCTACGCTGTTCAGCGCACGCTCTGCTGCCTGTGCGGTCATCTGCACAACGTAATCCAGACGATCGCGCGCATCCGGGATCGCTTCCGCCGCTTCAGCAATGGCCTGATCCAGCCCCAGTTCACGCAGGCTGTCGCGCAGCATTCGGGTCAGACTACCGATGCGCGCGATGATATCCCCTGCTGAATGTTCATCAACAGGTTTAATTTGTGGTTGCATCATCATCACACCCTCACATGCCCAGTTTCTCAAAGATTTTATTGAGTTTCTCTTCCAACGTCGCCGCCGTGAAAGGCTTCACCACGTAACCACTGGCACCGGCTTGCGCGGCGGCAATAATGTTCTCTTTCTTCGCCTCCGCGGTCACCATCAGCACCGGCAGAGAAGACATACCGCCGTCGGCACGAATGGTTTTCAGCAATTCCAGTCCGTCCATGTTTGGCATGTTCCAGTCAGAAATGACAAAACCAAATCCCCCTGCCTGCAGCTTATTCAGGGCATCCACACCGTCTTCGGCTTCTTCAACATTGTTGAATCCCAGCTCCTTTAACAGGTTGCGCACGATGCGACGCATGGTGGAAAAGTCATCCACAACCAGAAATCTCAGCTCTTTATCCGCCATAAAATACTGCTCCTCATTAAATACGTATTGCCTGTCCGGCACTGATTTTCGCCAGCATCTGCTGGCTTACCTGGCTAAGATCGACCACTTCGCTCACGCCACCCATATTGATGGCCTCGCGCGGCATGCCGAACACCACACAACTTGCTTCGTTTTGCGCAATGGTCCAGGCGCCTGCCTGGTGCATCGCTAACATTCCGGCGGCACCATCGTTGCCCATGCCTGTGAGGATCACGCCCACGGCGTTGCGCCCCGCCTGTTTTGCCACCGAATGAAACAGCACATCCACAGAAGGCCGATGCCGGTTAACCGGCGGCCCATCATGAATTTTGATCACATAGTTCGCCCCGCTGCGAGCCAACTCCATATGTTTGTCACCAGGGGCGATATACGCATGTCCCGGCAATACACGTTCGCCGTCTTCCGCCTCTTTCACGCTGATCTGACACAGTTTGTTCAGGCGCTCGGCAAATGAGCGAGTAAAACCTGGAGGCATATGTTGGGTGATGATGACCGCCGGACTGGAAAGCGGTAGCGGCTGTAGCACATGGCGTATCGCCTCCGTTCCCCCGGTCGACGCGCCAATAGCGATCAGTTTTTCAGAACTGAGCAACGGCACCGCTTTCAGCGTCTTCGGCGCGGCAATTGGTTTATGTGCCGCCAGACGCGCGCGGGATGCCGTACGCACTTTCTCGGCAATCATCTCGCTGTAGGCCAGCATCCCTTCGCGGATCCCCAGTTGCGGTTTGGTGACGAAATCAATCGCCCCCAACTCCAGCGCCCGCAGCGTGACTTCTGAGCCTTTTCCGGTCAGAGAAGAGACCATCACCACCGGCATCGGACGTAATCGCATCAACTTCTCAAGAAAATCGAGGCCGTCCATACGCGGCATTTCCACATCCAGCGTCAGGACATCAGGATTAAATTTTTTGATCAAATCCCGCGCAACCAGCGGATCGGGTGCCGTCGCGACCATCTCCATATCGCTGTGGCTGTTAATAATTTCAGTCATGATTTGACGCATCAATGCGGAATCGTCGACCGACAAAACCCTGATTTTACTCATGATTTATCCTTACCCGGCGCATGCGCATACACCGTTTGTCCGCGCAGGCTAAACTCGCGCACGAGGTTGCTAAAGTTTTCTGAGTGACCGGCAAACAACAGCCCATCCGGCTTCAGGAGTGGAACAAACCGGTGCAAAATGTCCTGCTGCGTCGTTTTATCAAAATAGATCATGACGTTACGACAAAATATGGCGTCGAACGGACCGGGCACGTTGTATTTTTTATCCAGTAAATTCACGCTGGAGAATTCAACATGGCTCGCCAGTTCCTGACGCACACGCACCAGTCCTTCATGCGGTCCGGTACCACGCATGAAATAACGCTGTAACTGTTGTGGCGACAGCGTTTTCAGTTCATCGAGGCGGTAAATGCCGTTTCTGGCTTTTTCCAGCACTTCGGTATCAATATCGCTGGCAAAAACGCGCCAGCGTCCAGGTGCCATACCCAACGTATCTGCCAGCGTGATCGCGATACTGTAGGGTTCTTCACCGGTAGAGGCCGCGGCGCTCCAGACACGGTATTCGCCGCTGCATCGACGCGCGTGGTCAGTCAGCACCGGAAAATGATGTCCTTCGCGGAAAAAAGCGGTCAGGTTGGTGGTCAGGGAATTAATAAACGCCTGCCACTCAGCGCTGTTCTGGTTGGCTTCCAGCATGCTGAGATAGCGACCAAAGTCGTCCAACTCCAGGGTACGCAAGCGACGCACCAGGCGGTTATACACCATGTCCCGCTTGTGGTCGGCCAGCACGATACCCGCGCGCTGGTAGATTAATTGACATATCCGACGAAAATGCGCGTCAGACAGCGCGAGGCGCTGTGTCATCTGTAACAATAATGACGTTTGCCCGGAGGGCAGAGATGATGTCATAGCGCCTTCTCAATCACATTCAGGATACAACGGGCACAGCCTGTGCTGCGCCAATTCGTGTTGTGTTACGGTTTGCTCTTCATGCTTAAAAACACGATGCAGGCAGAAAGAGACTCTGCCCGCTCGACTTACTATCCGGTGTTAGCTCCCGGTTAAAATGTTTCCCAATTGCTATCGGGTTCAGTACTTTGCTGGCGCGGGTATGACGCAGGGGCCGCTGTTGAAGATGGCCGTACATCGCGAGATTTAGCCGACAGTGGGCGTGCAGCCAGGCGGAAAGCCGATACCGACTGGGTCAGACGGCTGGCCTGTTCTTCGAGTGCAGCAGCAGCAGCAGCCGACTCCTGCACCAGCGAGGCGTTCTGCTGCGTCACACGATCCATCTCGGATACGGCGAGCGCAACCTGGTCGATACCACGGCTTTGTTCGTCAGACGCTGAGGCGATTTCTCCCATGATGTCGGTGACACGGGTTACCGCATTGACGATGTCATTCATGGTTTCCCCGGCACTCTCTACCAATACCGAGCCGGTATCGACCCGAGAAACGGAGTCTTCGATCAGGGCTTTGATCTCTTTCGCCGCCTGCGCGCTGCGGCTTGCCAGATTACGCACTTCTCCCGCCACCACGGCGAAACCACGGCCCTGTTCACCGGCGCGTGCGGCCTCAACCGCCGCGTTCAGCGCAAGAATATTGGTCTGGAAGGCAATGCCGTCGATTACGCTGATGATGTCAGCAATTTTCTTCGAGCTATCAGCGATTTCGTGCATGGTGTTTACCACGCCATCGACTACCTTGCCGCCATGCTGCGCGGTATCGGAAGCGCTTTTCGCCAGTTGCGAAGCCTGACGGGCGTTGTCCGCATTTTGCTTCACCGTCGCCGTTAGTTGTTCCATGCTGGCCGCCGTCTCTTCCAACGCAGAAGCCTGCTGCTCGGTGCGCGACGAAAGGTCGGTATTACCGCTGGCAATTTCGCTGGTGCCGGAATAGATCGCATCGGAACCTTCCCGCACCAGGGTCACCGTTTCAATAAGCGATCGCTGCATATGATCAACCGTGCTGGCCAACTCACCAATTTCATTGCGCCCGCTAACGGTTAATGACGTGGTTAAGTTGCCGCTGGCTATTTCGCGGATATGGGCAATAACGCGGGCCAGAGGGTTAAGCAAGGTATGACGGATGCCGTACCACACCACCATCAGGATCAGCACCAGCACCACGGCCAGAACGCCGAGCTGCCATTGGGCAAACTGGTAATCCTGCGCGCTTTCATCAAACGCCTGCAGATAGAGTTTTTCACTGACGCCAGCATATTTCACGAGCGCCTCACCCAGTGCGTTTTGCATACCCTGGGTCGGCTGAGCAAAAAAACCATCCATGTTGCCGGTTTCCAGAAACTGCACCAGCTCCGTTAATGCTGCGTGATACTGCTGATATTTCTCATCAACGTTACCGCTGGCTTCTGCCATCTCCGGTAATGGCGTGATGCTTTTGAATTTTGCGTAATGCGTTTCTGCCTGCGCCAACGTACCTTTCGCATTCTTCAACAGATCGTTCTTCACACTGCTCTGTTGGTTAGAAGCATCCATCATCATGCGCGCAGAGGATCGGCTCAGGTTAATGCGCGTTTGCAGCATTAAGTCCCATGTTGAGGTGAGTTCACTTTGCTGTTGACGTAAATCGTTAGAAATAACAAAACTTTGCTGATTCTGCTGCAATGAGGAAAACAACAGACCACCGGAAACAAGCTGTAGCAGTGCGAAAACCCCCAGCACCATCATCAGCATTGTGACAACGCGGATACGGTTAAACATAAGGCACCTTCCTGAAAACGAGTTATCAACATTATCGGCACCCGCCCGAATAACTTTACGTTTGCAAAAAGGAAATCCTGCAGGAAAAAGAGGCGTGAAAACGCAGATGCTCAAACACCACAACAAAATGGATAAAAAATTAAAAAAAGTTGTACCGATCCTGACTTTGATTTATATGATGAATGCTTTGCTACCACTTAATAAGTACAAAAAATGTGTAGCAGGGGAATAACTATTACATCATCACAGAGGGATTTTTAGTGGCAAATGCAAACAAACTCACGTTGTTCATCGTGGTCTTTATGCTGGCGGGCATCCTGTCAGGCGCGGTGATCCACTCCTGGGCCTCACCGGGCGTAGTAACCGCCTGGGCTGATAATATTACGCTGCTCACCGACATTTTCTTGCGGCTCATTAAAATGGTCATTGCGCCGTTAGTCTTCAGTACGCTAACCGTCGGCATTATGCGACTGGGAGAGACATCCACCATTGGTCGCGTCGGGGGCAAAGCCATGCTCTGGTTTATCAGTTCCTCCGTGCTGTCTATTTTGGTGGGTCTTTTTGTCGTCTCCCTTGAACAACCGGGGAGCGGGCTGAACCTGGCCATTCCACTGGAAGCCACCGATACAGGCCTCGCCGTCAGCGGCATGAGCCTGAAAGGTTTTCTCACTCACACGATCCCGACCAGCATTGCCGAAGCAATGGCCAATAATGAGATCCTGCAAATCGTGGTGTTCTCGATGTTCTTCGGTATTGGCGGGGCCTCACTCGGTGAGAAATTTAACGCACCGCTGGTTGCCGCACTGGATGTGGTTTCCCACATTATGTTGAAGGTAACCGGGTATGTAATGTACGTGGCTCCGCTGGCAATTTTTGCCGCCATCTCCTCCGTCATCGCCACCCAAGGGCTGGGAATTCTGCTCAACTATGCCTCGTTCATCGGCGGCTATTACCTAGCGATTGTGCTGACCTGCCTGGTGCTGCTCGCGGTCGGCTACGTGGTGTTGAAAAAAGAGGTATTTCGTCTGGTCAGCATGCTGAAAGATCCAGTGCTGGTGGCCTTCACCACCAGTAGCTCTGAAGCCGCGTATCCCAAAACGCTCGAGCAACTGACGAAATTTGGCTGCTCACGCAACATCGTGTCATTCGTGCTGCCGATCGGCTACTCGTTTAACCTGGTCGGCTCAATGGTGTACTGCTCCTTTGCATCAATGTTTATTGCGCAGGCCTATAATATTCACCTTTCTTTCGCCGAAATCACCGTGCTGATGCTAACGTTGATGTTAGCCTCAAAAGGGATTGCCGGCGTGCCGCGTTCGGCGTTGGTGGTGCTGGCAGCAACAATTCCCAGTTTTAATATTCCGGTTGCAGGCATTCTGTTACTGATGGGTATCGACCACTTCCTCGATATGGGGCGCTCGGCGATTAACGTGTTAGGCAACGGGATTGCCACCGCAATGCTTGCGCGGAATGAAGGGTTACTGGAAGAAGAACCTGAACTGGTTGAGCAGGAAGCGTAACGGTTGAGGGAGCCGGATGGCGATATGCATATCCGGCCTACAACGACGATCGTTGTAGGCCGGAGGCGGTTAGGCGACGTGACTTGCAGCAATATCCAGCAATGCCATTTCATCGCTGTTCAGCAACTTCTCGATATTAACCAAAATCAGCATCCGATCGCCCAGTGCGCCCAGCCCCGTCAGGTATTCCGTTGACAGCGTAACCGCAAATTCTGGTGCCGGGCGAATCTGATCGGTCGTCAGCGACAACACATCCGACACACCATCCACCACGATCCCCACCACGCGTTGACCCAGATTCAGCACAATCACCACGGTGTTCTCGTTATAGTCAACGTCGCTCTGGCTGAACTTCACGCGCAGGTCAACGATAGGCACAATCACACCGCGCAGGTTGGTCACCCCTTTAATAAAAGACGGTGTATTAGCGATACGCGTGACCTGATCATAACCACGAATTTCCTGCACTTTCAGAATATCGATACCGTACTCTTCATCCCCTAGCGTAAACACGAGGAATTCCTGACCTGACGGTTCGCCGGCCAGTTTAGTTACATTACTCATACCGGTCATATTATTCCCTTTCTCACTCAATCAATCAGGCGGCGGTGATCGCCACACGTTGTTCGCGGTTTAACCCCTGCAATGCAGAGACATCGACAATCAGCGCGACGCTACCGTCGCCAAGGATTGTTGCGGCAGAAATGCCTGGCACTTTGCGGTAATTGCTTTCCAGGTTTTTCACCACCACCTGGTGTTGGCCAATAAGCTGATCGACCAGCAGCGCATAGCGACGTCCCGCACTTTGTAAAATCACCACGATGCCCTGAGTTGCTTCGGTTTTTGCGCCGTCAACCTCGAAGACTTTCCACAATTCAACCAGTGGCAAATATTCACCACGCACTTCAAGCACGCGTTCTCCCCCGGCCAGCGGGTGCAGATCTTCTTCACGGGGTTGCAGCGATTCCATCACCGCATTCAGTGGCAGAATAAACACCTCATCCGCCACGCGCACGGACATGCCGTCCAGAATCGCCAGCGTCAGCGGCAGCAAAATTCGGATGGTTGTGCCCTGGCCCTGCTTCGACTGGATCTCAACATGCCCGCCCATTTCCTGAATGTTACGCTTCACCACATCCATCCCGACACCGCGACCAGAGACATCCGTCACCTGCTCGGCGGTCGAGAATCCCGGCGCGAAAATCAGCATGCCGACTTCGTCATCGCTCATGTTTTCATGGATCGGCATGCCCTGTGAGATGGCTTTGGCCAGGATGCGCTCACGATTGAGGCCCGCGCCATCATCGGTGACTTCGATGCAGATGTTCCCGCCCTGGTGTTCAGCAGACAGCGTCAGGTTACCGACTGGATTTTTCCCGGATTCAAGGCGTTTTTCCGGTAATTCGATACCGTGGTCCAGGCTGTTACGCACCAGGTGGGTCAGCGGATCGATAATGCGTTCAATCAGGCTCTTATCGAGTTCGGTGGAGCTACCAATTTGCGTCAGCTCAACCTGTTTGCCCAACTTGCCCGCCAGGTCACGAACCAGACGCGGGAAGCGGCTGAAGACATACTCCATTGGCATCATACGAATCGACATCACCGATTCTTGCAAATCACGGGCGTTACATTGTAACTGACCCATGCTGGTGATGAGATCGCCATGGTTTACCGGATCCAGTTCATTCGAACGCTGGGCCAGCATCGACTGCGTGATCACCAGTTCGCCGACCAGGTTAATCAACTGATCGACCTTCTCAACCGCCACGCGGATGCTGGTAGATTCGCTGGCGCGCGCGGGTTTTTCACGCTCAACGCGCCCCTGCGGCGGTTCACTGACGGCGGCTTTAACCACCGGAACAACGGCAACCGGCAGCGGTTCGTCCATCACGGTCACCGACTCAACGGGGGCAGCCACAACGGGAGTAAACTCAATCTGGTCGGCTTCGATAACAAAACAAAGTACCGCGATGATGTCATCTTCCGCGAGGTCACCGTCAATCGTAGCCGACAGCGTATCGCTGCTTTTGACCACATCCGTTAAGGTCGCCAGGTTCCCCAACTCTTCTTCCAGTAAATCCACTTCTCCAGCTTTCAGACGTGACAGAACGATCCGTTTTTTAACCTCTTCAGCAGCAACAGTTTCCTGCGCCATCGTCTCTTCCTGTATCGCCGTGCCGTCAACAACACTCAATTTTGCAGTGTTGACGACCGCGGGTGCGGTTTCACCTTTTGCTTCGAGCGCTAACTGTCGTAGCGCATGACAAATATACTCAAAGCTGGCGGCATCCGGCTCTTCTGAGCTTTTATAGGCGTCGAGCTGTTCTTGCATAATATCTTTTGTTTCCAAAAACAGGTTGATAATGTCGGCATTGAGCTGCATCTCGCCACGCCGCGCTTCATCCAGCAGGTTCTCCATTAAATGGGTCGTTTCCTGCAAAATAGTAAAGCCGAAGGTGCCCGCCCCGCCTTTAATCGAGTGCGCCGCACGAAAAATGGCATTCAGTTGTTCGGAATCCGGAGATTCAGGGACCAAATCAAGCAGGTGCTGCTCCATGTCAGCCAACAGTTCGTCAGCTTCATCAAAAAAGGTCTGATAAAAATCGCTAATATCCATGCTCACGCTATCACCTCGGATTGGCTGGTGGCGATGTGGGAACGCTTGCCGGCGGAACGACCGCTGGCGGTTGTAAGACACTTACCGGCTCATTCTGGCTTTCAGCGTTTTCATGCAAAATGGCCTCTTCCGCCTGCTTATTCAGCACCAGCAGACTTATACGGCGGTTGATGGCGTCCTCAGGACCGCGATCGCTCAGACGCATCGTGGCGGCCATACCTACCACCCGTAATACTTTCCCGGTGTCCAGACCACCACTGACCAGTTCGCGGCGTGAGGCGTTTGCGCGATCAGCAGACAGTTCCCAGTTGCTGTAGCCTTTCTCACCGTTGGCGTATGGAAAATCATCCGTATGACCGGACAAACTAACGCGGTTGGGGATACCATTCAAAACCGGCGCAATCGCCCGCAGGATATCGCGCATGTAAGGTTCAACCTCGGCACTGCCGGTCTTAAACATCGGGCGGTTCTGACTATCGATAATCTGAATACGCAACCCTTCCTGCACCAGGTCGATTTTCAAATGCGGGCGCAGCGCGCGTAGCTTCGGATCGGACTCAATAAGCTGGTCCAGGTCGCCACGTAATTTGCTCAGGCGGCTTTGTTCCATGCGCTTTCTCAGCTCATCAATATTCGGCTGCCGGTTCACTTCCCCTTGCTGTTGGGTGTAATCATCCCCCCCACCAGGTATCGGGCTTTGGCTGTTTGAAATACGATTTCCACCGGTTACCGCGGTGGCCAGAGGCGTACGGAAGTATTCGGCAATCTGGATCAGTTCTTTCGGACTGGAGATGGAAATGAGCCACATCACCAGAAAGAACGCCATCATCGCAGTCATAAAGTCAGCGTAGGCAATTTTCCATGAACCATGCGCCCCACCACCGTGACCTTTATGTTTTCGTCGCTTGACGACGATAATGGGATGGGCCTGATTTTTCATGCTTCCTCAGTCGTTTGCTGTGCCGTTGGATTTCTCACCGCACGAACATGTTCTTCCAGTTCGATAAACGACGGACGTTCGCTGGAATACAGTGTCTTACGACCAAATTCGACGGCAATCGGTGGAGCGTAGCCGTTCAGGTTGGACAGCAGTGTGATCTTCACGCACTGCATCATTTTGGTCGTTTCGGCACTTTTCTGACGCAACACGCTGGCGAGCGGTGAAATAAAACCATAGGCCAGTAAAATCCCGAGGAAGGTCCCCACCATAGCATGTGCGATAAGCGCCCCCAGTTCAGCCGCCGGACGGTCGGCCGAGGCCAGCGCATGTACTACCCCCATCACCGCCGCGACGATACCGAAAGCCGGTAATGAGTCGCCGACCATCGCCAGGCTGTTAGCTGGGACTTCCGACTCACTTTCATGCGTTTCAATTTCTTCGTCCATCAACGCTTCAATTTCAAACGTATTCATATTGCCGCTGATAATCAGACGCAAATAATCGACAATAAAATCAAGCATTACGGCATCCGCGATAATGCGCGGGTAGCTGGCAAAAATTTCACTTTCTTTGGGGTTTTCGATGTCGCGCTCAAGCGAGAACATACCCTGCTGGCGCGACTTGGCCATCAGGCGATACAACAGCGCCAGCAGATCCATATACATGGCTTTGGTGTATTTTGAGCGACGAAAGAGCAACGGAATCGCTTTCATCGTCCCCTTAATGGCTTTGCCGTTATTACCGACAATGAATGCCCCGATACCCGCGCCACCAATGATCACCAGCTCAGCCGGTTGATAGAGTGCCCCAAGGTGTCCGCCGGTCATCATATAGCCGCCGAAAACTGTACCAATAACAACCAGGTAACCTATTAAGATCAGCACGATATCATCCTTTCGCAATTGACTATGACAGGATGCGCAGTCGGGCAGTTAACTAAAAGGTCGGGACAAAAAAAAGCAGCGGTAATGGCTTACCGCTGCTGGAGTGTCTATCCACACCGTATCAGTTAAACAGCTTGTTCGATCTGTTCATCCAGCAGTTGTGGAATAATATCGGCAGCATTCTGGGAAAGTTTACGTCTTTTTACGGCACGTGATGGCGGCTGGCATAAACTGCAGGCAAAGCTGCCCACGGGTTGGTGCGCGTGAGTAATAAAATTACCGCCGCAGCAGTTGCAGGTAGACAGTTCCAGCAACCCGCTGTCAACAAAACGGACCAGTGTCCATGCGCGGGTTAACGCCAACAACGGCCCTTCAGCTGGCTGTGGGCACTGCTCACGATACAGGCGATACGCTTTAATGACGGCATCGACACCGCTACACAGGCCCGTTTTGAGCAAAAATTGCCATGCGTTGCAGAACATAGAAGCATGGATATTTTGCTCCCACGTCATAAACCAATCGGTAGAAAAAGGAAGCATCCCTTTCGGCGGAGGGCTACCGCGTAATTCTTTATACAGCTTGATAAGGCGGCCACGGCTGAGTTGCGTTTCGCTTTCCAGCATTTGCAAACGGGCGCCCAGTGTGATTAATTCCATGGCTAACTGGATATCACGTGCTTCCTGAACGATGCTTTTTTCGCTCATCATCACGCCCTTTTCTTACGCGCCGCATCATTGATGTCGCTTAACAGACGCGTTGAAAGCATGATACCTGTGTGAATTTGCTGAAGATCGTCGACACGAGAGTCTTGCGTCAGGCGAGTAACTGTTTGATGATCGTCGAAACGGAAATGGCAGACCAGTTGGTTTGTTTCCGCCAATTTGACCATTTGAGGAAGGGTTAAGGTTCCCAATGTGTCCGCCATCTCTTCGCTGATACCAAGGCGAAACATCGCGGAAGCCTTGTCCTGAACGATTAGACGCTGTGCAAGCAATAAATATGACAAATTTATGTCATAAATGTGTTTGAGCAACTCGGATGTATGCATTATTTGCATCCATAATAACCAACATTATTTTTATGCGGCGTAACCGCACCCCGTGATGTCGCCGGGAAGGCCCGGTAAAAAAAAAGCAAAAGGTCAAATACATAGCAGCGTTACGGCTTACGCGTTGTGTAAACATCCCTTTTTAAGAAGGCCGCGTTCCTTACAAGCTCACATCAATTCTTACAAATGCCTAAGATTTTTCCTAATTCGACGCAACTCTACCCGCCGCCAGTTACACATACAACGGAACCCTGCTGCGAATTTAAAGAATATGTGACGCAGATCACATAAACCAGCTAAACGTTTAACATAAATCCATCAGCACAGCTTTTATTTTGGTTATTTTATAGCCAACAACTCACTCTATCGATTCCATACACCCGAATATTCTTGCAATAAAAGCGAATAGTCTTTTGTTTACGACAGTTAATATCACCGCGCGAAATAACGAGCGAGATCACAGATTTACAATAAACTGCTTCCTCACTTTATATCTTTATAAACAATGAGTTAAATATTTAACCTCATTAACTAATACCGTCAGGTAACGATATGCAAAATGTTAATTTATGTTTGTTTTTTATTAACATATTGTTTTCATTAGCTGAGAATTTCACTTAAATTGATTGAACAGATTTTCAGCTTTTGTGATCTGATTATTCTATTTATAAGAATAATTAATGAATAATCATGATGACATTCACACTATTACAGTATGAAAAATTGCACTATGAAAGAAGCGAGAGTAACGCTAAAAGTCCTCTCATAATTCTTGTATTTAAGGAGCGAGTTATGAGCTACATGCACATTCTTGTCGCTGTTGCCGCCACCCCCGAAAGTCACCAGTTGTTAGCAAAAGCCGTTTCTATTGCGCGCCCTGTCAATGCGCGCATTAGCCTGGTCACCCTGGTCTCCGATCCCGAACTGTATAACCAGTTTGCGGCCCCCATGCTGGAAGACCTGCGTGAGGTAATGCAAGAAGAGACTCTGAATTTTATCGATAAACTCACCCAGCAGGCGCAGTACCCCATTGAGCATACCTTTATTACCTATGGGGCACTCAACGAACATATACTGGATATCTGTCGCAAACACGCCGTCGATCTCGTCATTTATGGCAACCATAATCACAGCTTCTTTTCGCGAGCATCCTGCTCCGCGAAAAGCGTGGTCAGCGCCAGCCAGGTCGATGTGCTGTTGGTGCCGCTGGCAGGCGATTAATGACCGTATCCTCGTCGTCAGGCCAATTTAGGAAAGTCAGCTACGGTGTCATGCGGTTGGCTTTCAGCATGACGTGGCGTGATCTTTTTTAAATCGCGGATAAAGTGAGCCTGCCAGTTGTCGATATCGTTTTTAACGATAATGTCCAGCATCTCAGCGTGGCGGGAAATACGCTCAGCAAGCGGCATGGTTAGCGCGCGGTTTAATGCACCCGCAACATCATCTCTGTCATAGGGATTAACGATCAGCGCCGAGGTCAGTTCATGTGCTGCCCCGGCAAATTGTGAGAGCACCAGCACGCCAGGATTGGCGGGATCTTGCGCTGCCACAAACTCCTTAGCGACCAGATTCATGCCATCGCGCAGTGGCGTCACTAACCCAACATCCGAGTAGCGGAAAATTTTCATCAGCAATTTACGATCAAAATACTGATTCAGATAATAAAGCGGCGTCCAGCCCAGCTGCCCATACTTGCCATTGATGCGCCCGGCTTCAGTCTCCAACTGGTGGCGAATATCCTGATAGGCCTGCACTTCTTCACGCGACGTCGGGGCGATTTGGGTATAGCGAATTTTACCGTGGTGCTGAGGGTAATGCTCCAAAAGGGCCTCGTAGGCCTGAAAACGCTCCGGCAAGCCTTTGGAGTAGTCCAGTCGCTCAACCGAAAAGATATTCTGCACATTTTTTAGCTCGGCCTTGAGCTGCGCTATTTTCGGCGGCAGTGGCCCCGCCGCCTGGCGGGCAATTTCATCGGGTTCAATGCCGATAGGATAAACCTGGGTACGGAACGCCTTTTTCCATGCCTGATGATGATTGTCGCCCCGCGAGGTGACTCGGGTTTGTGCACTTAGCGCATCAAGAAACGCCTGACGGTCGTTTTCGGTCTGGAACCCCAGTAAGTCAAAATCGCACAGTTGCTCAAGCAGCACATCATGCGGGGGCAATGCGTTGAATATCTCCGGCGTCGGGAACGGAATATGCAGGAAAAAACCGATACGATTGTTCACGCCGCGTTTCCGCAGCTCGCTGGCAAACGGTAATAAATGATAATCATGAACCCAGATGATGTCGTCATCATTCAGTAAGGGCCGCAGTTTCTCAGCCAATAATGTATTGACCCGCTGATAGCCTTCCCAAGCCGGGCGCTGAAATTGCACCAGATCCAGGCGATAGTGGAAAGCAGGCCATAAAACGGCATTCGAAAACTGGCAGTAATACTCTTCGTAATCCTGCTCACTCAGATTAAACGATGCCCAGGTGATATTGCCGCGGGTGACTTTTTTTAGTGGTTGGTCTTCATTACCCGTCTCACCGCTCCAGCCAAACCACAGCCCCCCCGCCGTTTTCAATGCCCCCAGCACACCGACCGCCAGGCCGCCAGCACTGCCTTTATCATCCGGTGAGGCAATTCGATTAGAGACTACGACTAAACGACTCATGGCCATCTCTCCTGTCATTCGTTGCTTTTTGGTCTTGCTGCGGACAGTTGATCTGCTCCAGCCAGCGCCAGACATCTGTTACGCCCGCCAGACGCCACATCGCCTGGGTCGCGCCGCTCCCCACCTTCACGGAAATGCCGTCAACGCGGTTTACCACAGCGAAACCCGCCTCATCGGTTAAATCATCACCAACAAAAACAGGGATGCGCCCGGCAAAAGGGGCTTCCTGCATAAATGCAGCAATCGCTTCCCCTTTGTTCGTCCCCTTTGGTTTTATCTCAACCACACATTTTCCGGGCTGCAGGGCGAGCTGGGGCCATCGGCGCGTGATGCGTTCAGCCAGCGCCAGCAGCGCCGCCTCATGCTGTGGGGCCTGTCGATAATGCAAAGCAAACGCCATGCCTTTTGTTTCTAACGTCGTACCGGGCATGTTCGCCAGTGCAGCATGCAATAGCACGCTAATGTCGTGTTCGACGTCCTGAGGAAGACGGACAATGTGGGTGTGACCCTTGATGTCGCGGCGCTCAGCCCCGTGCACGCCGGCAAGCGGAAAACGAATGGGATGAGTGAGTGCGTCAAGCTCAGTCATTGAGCGCCCTGAAATCAATGCCAGTGCTCCCGCATTGTGCGTCGCCAGGCGATGTAGTAATTGCAGGATCGTCTGCGGGACGGTGACCTGATCGGGATGCGGTTTTATCTCAGCTAATGTTCCGTCGAGATCAAAAAAATAAGCACAGTTTGCGGATAGTTCAGGGGGTACGGTTCGCGATACTGTCACCCGGTGCTCCTCCTTATCTTTATGCAGCTTGAGGTATGACGGGTATAAGTATAGACAGTGTGACCAAGCTCGCCATTTGCAAAAACAATCGCCAACCGGTATAGCGGCTGGCGATTGGGAGGAGCTAAACTGAAAAGTTGGCCGTTAAATCATCAAATAGTACGCTTCGCTTTTTGCTTGTAGCGGTCGAAGATCACCGCCGCCAGCAGGATTAGGCCACGGACAACGTACTGGGCGAACGGCGAAATGTTCAGCAGGTTCATCGCGTTTTCAACCGTCCCGAGGATCAGCACCCCGGCTACCACATATGAGATTTTTCCGATGCCACCTTTCAGCGAAACGCCCCCCAGCACGCACGCTGAAATCACAATCAGTTCATAGCCAATAGACGTCATTGGCTGACCGCTGGTCATACGCGACGCCAGGATAATCCCCGCAACGGCCGATACCAGGCCGGAAAGAATGAAGATAATAATCTTCGTACGGACTACCGGAACACCTGCCAGACGCGCCGCTTCTTCATTACCGCCAATAGCCAGCGTGTTACGCCCAAAGGTGGTTTTATTCAGCAGTAAGCCAAAAATAATGAAGCAGCCAACGGTTAACCAAATAGGCGCAGGCAGACCCAGCCAGTTCGCATAGCCGAGGGCGAAGAAGCGCTCATCTTCGATTCCAACCGCTTTACCGTCAGAGATAATGTAGGCCAGACCGCGCACAATCTGCATGGTCGCTAGCGTGGTAATCAGCGCGTTTATTTTTAAACGGGCAATCACGAAGCCGTTCACCAGGCCGCAAAGAACCCCCAGCAGCAACCCGGCGGCGACGCCTATCCACAGACTTTCGGTCATGTTGATGACCACCGCGGTGGTAACCCCGGCACAGGCAATTACAGACGCAACGGAGAGGTCAAAGTCGCCGGAGGCCAGGCAAAACAGCATCCCACATGCGACCATTCCCGACATAGAAACCGCCAGGCCCAGCCCCTTCATATTAATAAAGGAGGCAAAGTTCGGCACAAAGAGGGCGCACACCAGAAACAGCACGGCGAACACCACCAGCATCCCGTACTGATCCCAAATTCTGCCAAGATTAAGCGCTGATTTGGTTGCGCCAGAACCCGATGTAGAAACGGAAGACATCATACTCTCCTTATTCAGGCTACAGCCTGGCTGACTTTAGGCATAGCAAGGCTCAACGCCTGACGCTCATCCGCCTGTTCGTGGAGCAACACACCGGCAATTTCACCTTCTCGCATCACCACAATACGGTCGGCGACGCCAAGAACTTCCGGCAAGTCACTGGAGGCAAACAGCACGGCAACACCGCGCGCCGCCAGGGCATAAATAACGTTATAAATTTCATGCTTCGCTCCCACATCGATGCCGCGCGTCGGTTCATCGAGCAAAATCACCTTCATATCTTCCGATAACCAGCGGCCGAGAATCGCCTTCTGCTGGTTACCGCCAGAGAGGTTCATGATCAGCTGCTCTGCTCCCGGCGTTTTAATATTGAGTGAGCGGATATGGTGGTCAGCGTTAGTCTCTTCCCAACCGTTGTTAATCAGGCATCCGCCCAGAACATGTTTACGCCGGGCGCTAATATTGATGTTGTTACGAACCGAATGGACCGGAATAATTCCTTCGGCTTTGCGGTCTTCCGGGCACAGCATCATGCCGGCCTCAATCGCGTGGCTGGGTTTACGGATATCAATCGGCTTTTCATCAATAAACACCTGACCTTCGGTGATTCGTGTTCCGCCAAACAGCCCTTTCATCAGTTCGCTACGCCCGGCCCCGACCAGACCAAACAGCCCAACGATTTCACCACTGCGCACCGATAAACTGATCGGCGTACGCACGCCTGGCGCTTTAACCTCATGCAAGCGCAGGCGTTCTGTGCCATACGGTCGAGATTTCCAGCCGTAGATATCGCCGAGGTCACGCCCCACCATGGCCTGCACCAGCGCCTCGTGATCGACCTGCTGCATATCGGTAAATGTCTTAACGTACTGCCCATCTTTAAACACGGTAATCGCATCGCTGAGGGCGAAGATCTCTTCCATACGGTGCGAGACATACAGAATGATGCGCCCTTCGTTGCGCAGTTCGCGAATAACGCGGAACAGATTCTCTATCTCCCTGGCGGAAAGCGAGCTGGTCGGCTCGTCAAATGCGATGATTTTGGCGTTACGCGCCAGCGCTTTGGCAATTTCCACCATTTGCCACTGGCCAATGGAGAGATATTTCAACGGCGTGGCCGGATCGATATCCATCCCCAAATGTTTTAGCTGTAAACCGGCTTCGTAGTTCAGCAGCGAGCGGTTCACAATCCCACCCTTGTGGGGCAGTTGGCCTAAGTAAATATTCTCGGCGACGGTCATTTCCGGCACCAGATGCAGTTCCTGGTAAATAATGGCGACACCGGCGTTCAGCGCGGTGGTGGTGTCCGCAAACGAAACCTCCTCGCCGCGGATCACCAAAGAACCCGTCGTTGGCGCATAGTTACCGCTGAGAATTTTTAATAATGTTGATTTCCCGGCGCCATTTTCACCCATCAGTGCATGCACCTGACCGGCATAGCAGTCAAAGCTAATATCCGTTAGCGCCTTAACGCCAGGGAAGGTTTTGCCAATGCCGCGAAATGAGAGATACGGGGTAGACTGTTGCATAACGTCTCCGTGAATCTAATCTGTTGCCGGATAGCGGCGTTGCCTTATCCGGCCTACTGAGGGCGTAATGTGTTGGCCGGATAAGAGACATTTTGTCTTATCCGGCATGACGTATTACTTGCCGCCTAACCCTTTTTTCGCCAGCTCTTCTTTGAAGTTATCGCGGGTGATCAGCACCACATCTGTCACTTCAGTAAATGCCGGCGGCTCTGCCCCTTTAGTCACCCAGTTGTAAAGCATTTCACTGGATTTATAGCCGTGTACGTCCGGGCTTGGCAGCAGTGAGCCGTAGAAGCCGGTCGCTTCACCTTTAGACAGTTCGCTAATCGCATCGACGCCGTTGATGCCGATACCAATCACGTTTGGTGCTTTAAAGCCCTGCCCTTCGGTCGCACGCACGCCACCCAGCACGGTGTTGTCATTCATGCCGACAATCAACCAGTGTTTAACTTCAGGATGCTGAACCAGCATGGAGTTCGCGGCGTCGAATGCGCCGGGGATATCGTTAGATTTGGTCGGAACCTGATAGATCTGTTTTTCCGGGAAGCCAGCCGCTTTGAGCGCGTCCATTGAACCGGACGTACGACGACGCGCGGTATCAAGTTCGTTGGCGGTTATCGCCATCACGGCAGAAGATTTCACATCCCAGCCGCGTTTTTGCATTTCTTTGTACAATTCCTCGCCCTGACGCTCACCAATTTTAGTGGCCGCCATCATCACCAGCGGCACGGTGTCCATCGGCTTACCTTTGGCGTTGGCAAACTGGTCATCGACGGCGATCACTTTCATGTCATAGCCACGCGCCTTTGCCATGATCGCAGGCCCGAGCTTGGGATCCGGCGTACAAATAACAAAGCCTTTTGCGCCACTTGCCGCAAGGCTGTCGATGGCATTCAGGGTTTTCTCACCATCCGGGACGGCAATCTTAATCACTTCAAAACCAAGGTCTTTACCGGCTTTATCCGCAAATTTCCATTCAGTCTGGAACCAGGGTTCTTCCGGCTGCTTGACCAGGAAACCGAGCTTCATGGATTCAGCGATAGCGGATTGTGACATAACGGCAGCCAAACCGATGGCCGCCAGCGCTTTAGTGAATTTGTGCATGGTTAACTCCAGCTTTAACGTTCTTTTATGTAGGGTAAAATCAGACGATTTTTTGTAATTCGGACGTAAAACAAGGCATTACCTTTTATTGATAAGATCAATGCCAGTGCTGAGAGTAGTTGTAGCGGGAAATTGATTCTCCATAAGAGAGCGGCATCACACCACAGAATTACAGTAATTGCGTACATAAATTCAGTGGGAAATGACATAAAAAAACGCGGTTTTTTTGGTGGGGAAAATGAGGCGCAGCAGATTAATCCATAACGTCAGTCAGTGAATCCTTGTTCCCGAATGCACACATTCGGGAACGCAATGATTACCAGGGGTAATAAATATGTTCGGCATGGTCGCGAACTGGGGCATCATCTTCCAGCAGACGAGCAGAAACGGCAAAAGCAAAATCAAAAATATGACCTAAGCCTTTGCCGCTGATCAGATTGCCATCTTCGACTACCGGCGCGTCGATGTATTCACCCTCCGTGACGTTTTGCCACAAATCCCCTGAGCACACGTAACGACGGCCCTTCAGCAGGCCGTTGCCTCCCAGAACCCGGGCGGCGGCCGAGCACACCGGACAAATCAGTTTTCCGGCGGCATCATGACGCGCAATAAACTGGACAACCGAATCGCTGGCGGCAAGATTCACGCTGCCCTGCGGCCCACCGGGTAACACGACGGCGTCATACATCGTCTCCAGGCGGGCAGCCAGGGTGCTGTCAGTGACCATCGGAATATCGTGATAGCTCACTACCGCACGGGACTCGGCGCAGGCCAGCGTCTCAACGTCAATATGCAGACGGCGAAGAATATCGATGGTGACAATGGCTTCAGCCTCTTCAAAACCGGGTGCCAGCAGCACCGCGACCTTTTTCATACTTAACTCCTCGATTTATCCACATCAATCAAACCATAAATGTCGAATTATTAATGTCATTTGATTAATGCAATTCAGTAAAATTGATCAGGCGCAAAAAAAACGTCAAATATTGAGAACTCGCACCGAGGATACCTTGTCGGAAAATTTAATTTTGTGATATGAAACGCCATTTCATTATCTTTATTTAACTTTAACAACTTTAAAATCAGTTCGTTACATTCACTCCCGCTATACATCAAAATATTAAGAGCAAGAATATTCTTATAACAATATGTAAAAAAACATAAATACGAAGATTTAAGGATTTTCTTATGCGTGAGCAGGCGCTATGCTTATTTTCGATCGGCATAGAATTGCCTCAGTGATCATATAAAGGACCGGCAGAACGGATTTATTCTGCTAACAGTATTACGTGTACGTAGATGTAAAGTGCAACGGCAGCCCGTTGTACTGACGTGAGTAACGTACATTTTCCTTTCTGGAAATAAGGATATTGATATGGCTGCAGTTGGAATTGTTCACAAACTCAACACCCAAATGAATCTTGAGTTTTATGCTTCAAACCTCTACCTTCACCTTAGTGAATGGTGCTACGAGCACAGTCTGACCGGCACCGCAACGTTTCTGCGTACGCAGGCACAGAGCAACGTCACGCAAATGATGCGCGTGTTTAATTTTATGAAAAGCGCGGGTGCCAACCCCATTGTCAAAGCCATCGACGTGCCAGGCGATGAGTTGACATCTCTTGAAGACTTATTTCAAAAAACGCTGGATGAATATCAACAGCGAGCCAACACACTGTCACGCTTAACAAATGAAGCAGAAGCATTGAACGATGCGCCAACCGTTGATTTTCTTCACGATCTGGAAAAAGAGCAGCAGCAGGATGGTGTGCTGTTGCAAACGATTCTTGATGAGGTTCGTAGCGCCAAACGCGCCGGACTGTGTATGGCGCAAACGGATAAGCATCTGCTAAACGTCGTTAACCACCAGCATCACTGATACTCGGCACTACCCTGTCAGCGCCTCTGTATCCAAGAGGCGCAAAAAAACCTTTCTAAAACCTGAAACAACGGTTTATTTTAGTGAGACTCACTTTGCGGCGTGAACTTCAGTTCGATCAACGCAACGGCTTTTTGAATAGCGCGCATCGTAACCGGATCGCCACCTGCGGGATGACTGGAAAAATCGATGCTTTTCAGCTGGCTGGACATTTTTTCCCGCACTTCGACCGGGGCAATGACATCAATAACATCCAGAATTTGCTTAATAACCAGCTGGCAGGCAACAACGTCCGAGAGCAGTTCCTGATCGGCATTCAGTGTTTGGGACATAATGAGCTCCTTATAGAAAGGTTGTCATAGTACCCATTCAGGGTGCGAAACGATAGCAGTGCAGAGAGTACAGCTGCACTGAAAATAAAAAGATCCCGTGAATTTCATTTGAGATGGCAAGCACAACATGAGTAACGATGTAGCGGTTGAGAATAAACGTGGCCTCTCCCCGGCGGCCTTGCTCGTTGCCGGGGCTTTTTTTATGGAGTTTATCGATGGCACGGTCATCGCCACCGCCCTACCCGATATGGCAAAAAGCTTTGGCGTTGAGGCGGTCGATCTCAACATTGGCATCAGCGCTTATCTGATCACCCTGGCGGTTCTGATCCCTGCCAGCGGCTGGATTGCCGACCGCTTCGGCGCGCGTAAGGTGTTTAGTCTGGCGCTGGCCATCTTTACCCTCGCCTCAGTGCTGTGCGGGTTATCCACCAGCCTCGAAAGCTTTGTAGCGATGCGTATCCTACAGGGAGTGGGCGGTGCACTGATGGTGCCGGTTGGTCGCCTCGCGGTGCTGCGCACCACGCCAAAACACCAGTTAATCACTGCCATTGCCACCCTGACCTGGCCGGCATTAGTCGCCCCTATCATCGGTCCCCCGCTCGGCGGGTTTATCACTAGCTATGCCAACTGGCGCTGGATCTTCTTTATTAATGTCCCGTTGGGATTACTGGCGATAGCCCTGGCGTTACGCTTCATCCCCGATATCCATGATGATGAACGCCGCCCCTTCGACATCCCCGGCTTTATTGCCACCTCGGTTGCCATGGTTAGTCTGGTGTATGCCATGGAGTTATTGGGCGCACAACAGCCTCAAGGCTGGCTAACTGCTGGCCTACTTACGCTTGGGGTCGTCACCTTTCTGTTCGCTTTGCGCCATTTTCGCCATGCTGCCTGGCCGATGATTCGTCTCGATGCCCTGCAGGTCCCGACGTTTCGCGTCACGATGTACGGCGGGTCGCTGTTTCGTGCGTCTATCAGCGCGGTACCCTTTTTGCTGCCGTTGATGTTTCAGGTCGGCTTTGGCATGAACGCCTTTCATGCCGGCTCATTAGTGCTGGCGGTGTTTGTCGGCAATCTGACGATCAAACCTGCGACCACGCCGTTGATTCGCTGGCTGGGCTTTAAAAAGCTGCTGTTGATTAACGGTGCGCTGAACGTACTGGCGCTACTGGCCTGCGCGTTGATTACCCCGCAAACGCCAGTGTGGGTGATTTTACTGGTGCTGTATCTGGGCGGCGTGTTCCGCTCGATCCAGTTTACCGGTGTCAGCACGCTGGCCTTCGCTGATGTTCCCGCCTCGCAGATGAGCTACGCCAATACGCTGTTCAGCACGGCCACGCAATTAGCGGTAGGGTTAGGAATTTCGCTGGCGGCAATTGGCATCAGAATGGGTGATGAAGTCAGCAAGTGGCTGGCGCTGAGCCATGTGCCCGGCATTAGCTTCCGTCTGGCCTTTGTGGTAATTGCTATTATTTGCCTGATCGGCATGGTGGATACGTTGCGGCTCACTCGCGACGCAGGCTGTGCGGTGTCAAACAAGAACCGATAAGCCCGGACAGCGTGCGCCGCCGGGCCAACAACATTTAGCCAATGATTTCACGGACAAACGCTTCAATCGCTTTGTCCTGGCAGTTTTCAAAGAAGCACTGCTGGAAACGCGGGCCGGATACAGCCGTTTTCACCAATTCGGGATCGATAGCGCGCAGAGTATCAAGATAGTTTTCTTTGACGACCGCCGCTTTAACCTGATTCAGAATACCGGCGTTACGCACCTGTGGCTCTTTACGCTCCGGCGGATAACCCTCGCCGTTACGCCCCGTGAAGGCTTTTTCGAACATATAGCGTACGTTCAGCTCTGCGCCCCAGCCGAAACCTTTCGCAAACGCCAGGGAGAGCGCATTACCGTTGTTGATTTGTGCGAACAGGAACGCATCTGCCGGGTCGAGGCAATAGCCGCACACGACGCCCGGATGGATATTCAGCGACATCATGGCGCCCTGACCCGTACCGCAACCGGTGACGACAAAATCGACAGCTTTAGAATTGAGCAGAATGCTGGCCATAATACCAAGATGAATATAGGTCAGATGATGGTCATTTTCATCGCTCATCCCAACGTTAAACACCGGGAAACCTTTCTCATCAGCAACGGCTTTAAGCTCGTTATGAATGATCGCGTTTTTGCTTGCCTGGCTGTTTTCCATCATCAATGCAATTTTCATTGTGTCTTCTCCTGAATACGTCGCGGGGGTTCCGCCATGAGTCATAACATTCAGGCCACATTACTATTTTGCAAACTCACTTTCAAATTTAATGAAATTTAGTTTTAAAAAGTAATGATGTGCTCACATTTTTCCTTTGAAACAACCGATTTGCCTCATGCCGAAGACGCCGTTGTGATTACTTGCAGGTGATCGTTAAGTTATTCAGGCCATTGTCAGGCCGCAGTGTATGCAAGGATAGCCTATCACCGAACTTTCAGAGCGATATCATGAAGACCCTAATCCTAACCCTATTGCCGCTCGTGCTGACGGGATGCACTATCACTAAACAGGCACAGGTCAGCGAAGCCAGCCCTATCACCGGTGTAGTGCGCTTGACTTACAACCAGGCCATGCTGCAGACGGCTCGTACCGACGATTATGTTGCCCAGGGTACGGCGACAAAGGAATGTCAGCGGATGGGATACGCCAGCGCGGTGGCGTTTGGCCAACCGGTTGCCACCTGCAGCGTTTATGCCGGTTCCTTGTGCATGAATACCACCATCACGCTCGCCTGGCAGTGCCACGGCGTTGCCGTCCCACAATCCCCCTCTTTTAATTACTAATATGCAGACCAGCATATTGCTGCTGGTCTTTATTACGCCGGGTTTATTTTTACGATCTAATATCGTTAATGCGTTTTATTCCCATTCGCATTTTTAATAATTAAAATTATTATTTTACCTTTTGCAAATAAATAAATAACAAATTATAGTGATGCCACATCAATATATAATTACCGTTCGTGGAGCAGAACCATGCTGAAAACAGAAATGATCGACCAACTGAATGAGCAAATGAATCTTGAATTATATTCATCTCTGCTCTACCAACAGATGAGTGCGTGGTGCAGCTATCACAGCTTTGAAGGCGCCGCCGCGTTCCTGCGTCGCCATGCGCAGGAAGAGATGACGCATATGCAGCGTCTGTTTGACTACCTGACCGACACCGGCAGCTTGCCGTGCATTAATACCGTGCCATCACCGTTTGCTGAATACGCGTCACTGGATGAACTGTTCCGCGTTACCTATGAACACGAACAGCTGATCACCCAGAAAATTAATGAACTGGCGCATGCGGCAATGACCCATCAGGATTATCCGACCTTTAATTTCCTGCAATGGTATGTTGCCGAGCAGCACGAAGAAGAGAAATTATTTAAATCGGTTATTGATAAATTAACGCTGGCAGGCAAAAGCGGTGAAGGTCTTTATTTCATCGACAGAGAACTGGCCACGCTTGATACACAGAATTAATTCTGTTGGCTAACGGTGGCGCTATACTACCGTTAGCCAGGAATATTAATGGCGGCAGATCTTACTTTCGTGCGTAGAGAAGCCGTCGTCTCTGGCAATAAACTTCCCCTTCGCTGCTAAGAACGCCACCAGCTCAGCCGCCGTCATGCCCTCAGCAGAACAGGTATGAAAACGTGCCTGCTCGCCAAAACGTGCTGTAATCGCCGCTTCAAGGCTGGCATTTGAATACTGTTCGCCAGACTCAATCATCATGTTGAGTACTTCGTGGCCGTGAATAGATTCCATACATTCTCCTCAATAAAGCCCATAGCCTAATGTGAACGGCTTTATGCTGCTTTGCGCTAACGCAGAAAAATGTCATCTGGAATACATCTTAACCACTCACCAAGTGTAAATATAATTATACACGTATTGTAACGGTCATTTGACGAAAATAGCGTTATGCCTTACTCTGCGCCGCAGATACAACTGTTGACTATCTCTGGGACAGAGGAAAACGTGAAGAATAGAACTCTGGGTAGTGTTTTTATCGTGGCGGGAACCACGATTGGCGCCGGTATGCTGGCGATGCCATTGGCTGCGGCGGGCGTGGGATTTAGCGTCACGCTGGTGTTGTTAGTTGGGCTATGGGCACTGATGTGCTACACCGCGCTGTTGCTGCTCGAAGTGTATCAGCATGTCCCGGCAGACACCGGACTCGGCACGCTGGCAAAACGCTATCTCGGTCGCTACGGACAGTGGATCACCGGCTTTAGCATGATGTTTTTGATGTATGCGCTCACAGCGGCGTACATCAGCGGTGCGGGTGAACTTTTGGCCTCGAGCATCAGTGATTGGACCGGCACCAGCATATCCCCAACGATGGGCGTATTACTGTTCACCTTTGTTGCCGGGGGGGTGGTATGTGTAGGCACTTCATTGGTTGATCTGTTCAACCGCCTGCTGTTCAGCGCCAAAATTATTTTTCTGGTCGTTATGCTGGCGTTGCTGATGCCGCACGTCCATAAAGTCAATCTCCTCACGCTACCGCTGCAGCAGGGTCTGGCGCTTTCTGCCATTCCGGTTATCTTCACTTCATTCGGTTTTCACGGCAGCGTTCCCAGCATTGTCAGCTATATGAACGGCAATATCCGTAAATTACGCTGGGTATTTATTACCGGTAGCGCCATCCCGCTGGTCGCCTATATTTTCTGGCAGTTGGCCACACTCGGCAGTATCAACTCATCAACCTTTATGGGGCTGCTCGCCGATCATGCGGGCTTAAACGGTTTATTACAGGCGTTACGTGAAGTGGTGGCCTCACCGCACGTTGAGCTGGCAGTGCATCTGTTTGCCGACCTCGCACTGGCGACCTCCTTCCTGGGTGTGGCGCTGGGCTTATTTGATTATCTGGCTGACCTCTTCCAGCGCCGTAATACTGCAGCCGGAAGACTGCAGACCGGCATAGTGACATTCCTGCCGCCGTTGGCCTTCGCCCTCTTCTACCCGCGCGGGTTTGTCATGGCACTGGGATACGCAGGCGTGGCCCTCGCGGTGCTGGCGCTGCTGATCCCGTCGATGCTGGTCTGGCAGAGCAGAAAACACAATCCTCAGGCGACGTATCGCGTTGCCGGCGGCGCTCCGGCACTGGCACTGGTGTTTATTTGCGGGATTGTGGTGATAGCGGTGCAGTTTTCAATTGCGGCAGGACTGCTGCCAGAAGTGGGTTAAAAAAAAGGGGGCTTAATGCCCCCATTGTCTTAGTGCAGACAGCACTGCTTATATTTTTTACCGCTGCCGCACGGGCACGGATCGTTACGTCCTACCTTGGCATCGACTTTAACCGGTACCTTCGCCGGGGCTTCCTGCGGGTGCGCCATCCAATACGCGTGTAGATCCAGCGCCGCCAGACGGATAGCCTCAACGCTCTCTTCAAACGCCTCTGGGGTCAGTTTTTCCACCACCTCGAAGTTTTCTTCCGTCCCGTGCAGCGCAATCGCCTCAAGCGCGGGTTTTAACGAATCCGGTAATGTGGACCAGTCAGACAACGCCACACCGCGCATATAGCCAAAGCACCACTCTTCCACAATCGTCAGCTCATGGCCTTCAATTTCGCGCAGGCCAAACAACGGTTCAAACTGCTCCGGGAATTCATCCAGACGATCGGCGGTATCCGCCATGTGCTGAAACGCCAGGTTCATAAAACGCGCCATTTCTTTTTCGGATGACCAGCGAGGGACATACTGCGCGCCGCCCCATATCGCGACCAGCCACTGCTCTGGCTCAATTTCAAAAGGTGAACTGAGCACTGCCGTCAGCAAGCCGTCCAGCTCTGAGACATCCAGAATCGCTTTGTCGGTATTGTACTTGGTCAGTACATCATCCAGCCATTCCAGCTCGCTCTCGTTTAACGGTCCCGTTTTCATAACGCTTTTCCTTAGTCAATAATTCCTGCCTGTGAGTATCTTACATGGCTGGCAGAATAACTGATACCAATAGGCATAAACGGCTTACTGTTGCTCAATACGGTTTAGCGTGGCCGTGTATCCGGTTTTCGCCACTGCGTTCAGCAGCGTATCAGTAGAAAAACCGTGGGGCACGATGGCTTCGGCCTGTCGAGTCTTAAGCGAAGATTTGGCTTTGATCACGCCGTCGGTTTCGCGCAGCGCCTGGTTCACCGAAATAACGCACAGCGAGCAGGTCATATTTTGGATATCCAGCACCACTTTTTGATTGGCGGCCTGTACCCATAACGGCAGTAATAACCATCCCAGCCGCATTACTTTTTTCATTCAAACACCTCATAAAACCAGGCCACCAGCGTGGGGTAGAATAACACCGGCAAAATCAGCGCCACGGCGAACCAGTATAGAACGCGCATCTGCGTCAAGGTTAACCGCCCGGTGCACCACAGCCGTTTAGAAAAATAGAGTCGCCAGAAGACCCGTAATAATAACCCTAACGTCAGCACCATCAGGGGGATACGTAAAAATTCAGCCTGGGTGAATACCGCAAAGCCCGCCGCGGAAATACCAAACAGCAGATATAACAGCGGCCCACAGCCGCCGCAGCGGCCGTCAGCAGGGTTAATCCCGCCCCCTTAGCGTTGTTCTGTTGCGACATAGCGGTAAGAGAACGCTTTAGGGTCATAGAAATTGATCGGATCGCCGTCCACTTCAGCATAAGGGTAACCAAAGTTGTTCATCGCACCCTGCTCGGTTGCCGGATACAGTTCAAAATCGCGTCCGTAGTTGAAACCCACCCAGTTCATTTCCCAGTTACCAAACAGGTAAGCGTTGACGGCCTGGACATCGGCATCCTGATGGGCTTTTTTCTCTGCCAGACGCATTTTTGTCACGTCTGCCGGGTCGCACGGCAACCAGCCGTAACCGGCCAGATAGAACTCAGCGCGACAGTGCTGTCCACCACTAACATCGGCAACCCCTGCGCTGTCGGCTTTGCCAAACGCACTTTTCGAATAGCGTTCCAGCTTAACGGCTTTCCCCAGGCGGATGCCAAACAGTTCACGCGCAGGAATGCCGCTAGCCCTAGCCAGGGCCACAAAAACGGAACTCATGTCGGTACATTTTCCCTTAAGCTTGCCGCTTTTCAGGATCTCTGCGACATCGCCTGTCCCGCAGCCAATCACGTCATTATCACGCTCCATATAGCGACTCACCCACTCATAAATAAGGCGTGCTTTTTTCAGTGGGTCCTGCTCCGTCCCGGTAATTTTACGCGCGGTTTCCTGAACCAGGCCATCGATGGGCGTATGCGCTGTCGGCAGCAGATACGGTTTGACATCCAGCGGGTAAATAATCTGCGCCGGCGCTTGCCAGGTTTTTAGCGCGTCATGTTTCAGCGGTTCCCAGTCGGTCGTTTCAATCTCAATATCGACCTTTATCAGCAACTCACCCTGCGAATCGGGCCAACTGGCAAACAGCGTTTTGGCGCCGTAGGTGTTATTAGTGGTGACGTACGCCTGCTTATAATTGCCGGTAAAGACAAGGTTTGTCATCTGCTGAAACGCGGTGTCTACCGGCAGCGGTATCCACAGCTTCACCACGCCACGCGATCCCTGAGGTGGATTGAGCTGATAGGTTTGTGATAACACAAAACGTCGACGCGCCACCGGCGCCGCTAACGGCTCTGCGGCTTGTACTGTCTGGCTAACTATCGAAGGGCCGACGAATCCGGCGGCAGAAAGGAGTACGCTATTTTTAAGAAACTGGCGACGTTGCATTGCTGTCTGTCCATATTATGAGAGTTGAGCCACGGCGAGCGTAGGCGATCATCACAGCAGACAGACGCTGACGTAAAAAGGCGAGTCGATGGGGATTATTCATCAATAACAGACCTGTTAACTGTGAATGAAAAGAGAACCGATTAAGCCACTTTCGACCACAAGAGTACAGGCGCAATAAGAAAAAAGGCAAAGAATGCATAAAATATGCGAGTCCCTTTACCTGGCTCGCCATTAAATTAAAACATATACACAGGAGCGCCTAATTTGCGGGCAAGTCCTCTTGCGCCCTCGCGCATAACCGTATCGTGATTCCAGCGAAATACGGGGGCTGCCAGCGGGGCAAGATAGTTCATCCAGCGAAGCGTGGTGCGAATGTTCCAGTCGTATCTGACGAGTGTCTCCTTACCTAATTCGACAAAAGACCATACTCCACGACCTTCAACCTCACCGCAGGCTTCTCCTTCGAGCAGAGAACACGGCTGAATATTCAGTACATTAATATCAAAGGTTAAACGATACGGCAGCGCCCCTTTCCAGGTATAACGGTGCAACGCGCCGATACCCAGCCCATCACCTTTCTTAATTTCGGTGACTCGCTCCAGACTTACCCACCACTCTGGCCACTGGTCCGGATGCGAGAACACCTCCCAGACCTCCTGCAGTGACGCCTCAACCCGCCAGACGGTAGAAAACTGATATTCGGCCATTACGCTGGCTCCTTCAAGGCGTGAAGAAATTGGCAGGAAAACGGACGTTAACGATCAGTGAGTCCATAAGCACCGTTTCCAGCAGTTTTCCCTCCAGCGTGTAGCTCATCACTTTGGCAGGCAGCCCATAATAGTTATCTAACCAAAGGTCATAGCGATGAACACCATCAACAACCATTGCCTTCGGCCCCACCACCGAGACATAGGTGACCAAGCGCCCGGATAGATTCTCCACGCCAAGGGTGGTGGTGGTTCCCTCACGCTGCAGACGGCGAATATTCCCCAGCAAAACGCCGATGTCAGACCGGTCCACACAATGACCGCGCTCATCCTGAATCAGTGAATTAGTGGGCGACAGCGTCAAAACAGGCAACGTTCCTAGCCCAAATGGCCACAACGTCACCTTCCCACTATCGGGGTTATAGGTCAGTACCGCACCAGCATGCGGTTGGGTGAAGTCCATTCGTACATAGCCGGGTTTTTTATAGCTATAGCGAATAATTTTGCTCGCCTCTGTCGTGGACGAGGAACGCATAACAACCTGATAGGATTGTATTTGATCAAACCTTTGTTGATAGCGACTGATGGGGTCTTGCGACGGCACAGACGCCACAGCAACGCTCACTGCTACTGGATACGCTATCGCGCTAAAAACGAGTAACGTTGCAGACATCATCGTCAAAGAGAGTAAGCCTCTCATGATCGTCTCCTGCATCAGTAGGGTCTGCAAACAGGAGCTATCACCTGTTACCTACTTTCATTATAGGGGGGAATTCAGCGGTGCTGACTGGCTGGATAATCATTATTTTCACAGACACAGCGGTAAAATTAATCATGCCTACGTCGGGTACCAACGCTGCCAAACGCTATACTTGAATAGCCACATTTTTATCAGGTATTCATCATGAAACGGCCACGGGTACGTTCATACTTCGCCTTCACCGTACTGTTGATGACGTCATTCTGTGCTATTGCCAGCACCTTACAGGACCAGGCCGCAAGAGAGCGTGAATTAAGTGCGGCGCTGTCTACCGGCAACAGCGTCATCATCATTGGAGGAACGGAGGATTTCGGTTTCACGCTCAGGTCCCGCAATAAAATCTATCGGCCATTTGCGATTCAGGATGGCATTGGCGATCCCATTATGTTTAACCGTTTTCAGAACCAGAGTTACAATCCCGCCCGAGATGGGTTCAGTAGTAACCCGGCCCGCGGAGGATTTATGATGGGTGCACCGATTCGCAGGTAGATGCCTATTGAAACCTTGCCCTTAGAAACGATACCGATGCGGGTCAACAAATTACAGGCACAACAAAACCACCCGTAGGTGGTTTCACGACACGGCTTATTGATTTAATTATTCAATTAGAATGGGACTTGAATCCACACAAGCCGAACACCAAGGCGAGGTTTTACTGATACAAAACGGAGAACGTAAAGCATGTCGCAAGCGCTACCTCAACTGGATTGCGGTTGGCCGGATGAGTACGGGCATTTAGCACTTTCTAAAAGTGCCTCATCTTGCGCTAGTAGGGTAATCACGTCTCCAGCAATATCAGCCCTGATTCCAAGAGATTTGTGTGCAATATAGGCAGCAACAGCCAACGGCCTCCATTTAAAGCAAGCTGCAATACGCCTGATCTCTTCAATAACCTTGAATGTGTCACATTCTAAGGCCAAGCTTGCACGCGCTGTATCAAAAGATATTCGCTGAGCATTGGTCAGCGGGGGAAGCCTTTTAAGCTCTGCTGTGATTATTCGCTGAGCTTCAACACCAATAGAAGATCCGCCTTCGACTATCCCCGTCAATCCAACAAGTTTTCCACCATCACTACGGCTATTATCATCTTTGACCTGGAGCGGAACAGTCTGGGCCATCAGCTCGACATCCTGCTGAAGGAGATCGAGCAATTCGGGCATAATTTCAGGGTTAATTACACCTTTCAAAGCATCTACTCGTTTTGCCAAGGTCACAGGAGAGCAACCCAATCGAGTTGACATAGAAATAAGGCGACTTGCTATCATGAAAATGTCATTCAAGCCAATTAAAGGCTCACACTCGCTGCGGAGTATCATATCTTCACGTTGGGCATAATTTTGCTTAATGGGTTTCCTGACCTTAGGTTTTGCTTTTTGACTCGTATAGCTACGCAAAGCATCCTGCGTGCTTTCTATTAGCATGTTAATACTGTTTGTCAGATCTTCACTTCCTTTCAGACTGGAGGTGATCTGATGCATTTTATGAAGCCTTGCCAGCATTTCAGGCGTTGCGCTCCCTGACGCTATACTCTGGCTTATCTCATGCATATTTTTGATAATTCCAGTGGAAATTTGCGATGGATCAGACGCAATCTCTTTAACTTGGTGGCTATTTTGTATTGTACGCTCCATCAGTTTGAGCACGTCTTTCCAATAGGTTTTTACACCACATTTTAGGGCTTCAAGCCTGGAAATCGTATTACGAAGGCTGTAACATTTCGCCAAAGGGATGGCCTCGCCTACGTTTTTACCCATTCTCAGCCAATTAATAAGGGCAATAAAATCGTTTGCTGCAGAATCATTCAACCCTTCAACGACACGTTTTCTCACATCGGGATCAGAAAAGTTCGTTCTTGGCTTCGGAAGGCGATCATTTTTATGGTCGCTTGGTTTCTTCATACCGTTTACTCAGAATATTTTAATGAATCAAGCGTTGCTCGATGTCAGTAGAATAAGGGGTTAAAACAATACAACTCAATCAAATATAAGGATATCCCCCTCATTGAGCAATATTGAAAACGGTCTTTCTCGTACTCTTTCACGGAGCGGTCATCACACATTGCTGTTCTTCAGGTTGGTCAGGTATGGATTCGGGTGAGCCCGTCATCGCTCAATCCGGACTTCAGCGACCATTGCACATCTCAGTCGCAACTGAAGGAATGCCCACGTTAACGCCCTCTTGAATAGTGGATAAAAACACAGTATAAATACTGTATATTCATCCACCAGAAAGGCAGTGTGCAATGTTTGTGGAACTAGTTTATGACAAAAGAAATTTTGAGGGTTTGCCGGGTGCAAAGGAGATTATTTTAGGTGAGTTGAGTAAGAGGGTTCACCGACTCTTCCCGGATGCGGATGTTCGAGTTAAACCGATGATGACACTACCGGGGATCAACACAGATGCCAGTAAGCACGAGAAAGAACAGATAAGCCGAACCGTTCAGGAAATGTTTGAAGAGGCTGAGTTCTGGCTGGTGTCAGATTAAACATCTCTGATTCATCATACTGGGTAAGTACAACCCGCCGCGAGTGGCAGTCATTCAAGACTCACACTTCAAACATTCGCCAGTCAACCGCTGCCATATCTTTACATACAGTGTGGTGGCGGCAAATTTCCCGACTTTGATTTCCAATTCACTTTTCTCGTTCTGAAAGCAAAAGAGCATTTTGTTGTTACGTTTGCGGTGAGGCAGTAATGCTCTCTCTGTATGAGGAATCTGAATGGCTACGCAATGGTCAAAGCAAATTATAAAAACAAAAAAACCACCCGTAGGTGGTTTCACGACACTGCTTATTGCTTTGATTATTCTTTTCTTTCCCATGGTGCCCGGAGTGGGACTTGAACCCACACAGCCTTACAGCCGAGGGATTTTAAATTCTACGTAGGATCAATGAGTTACATAGCAGTGCATTGCGAAACTTTGCTGACGTTGAATGGTCGTCTTTGCAACCACTGGCAGAAAATGGATAGCCGTAGATTGCGTTGAGCACAGAAACAGCACAGGGTAATCGTCTACCTGGTCCTGTAAAGGAGGTTGTTGCCACACAAGCTAAAGCGCTTGACCTGCCCCCAGTATTCGGTACAACTGTCAGTTAGTAATGGACTGACCCCACCCCGGTAGACGATCCTGCCCTATAGTTTGAGTATAGGGGGAGCATATGGGCACACCACGGTCAATCAACCAATGACTGAGCAAATCAGGCTCAACATTACGGTTGTTAGGACGCGTGTGCCAATCGCCTAGATAACGATAGCCCAATTCCTCAATAAAAAACCTGACTACGCGCTGTTGAGTTGCGCGTTCACGTTGTCCGACAGTTGTCACTGTTCTTATTACCTTTAACTAATTATGCCAATTCAGACTCAAACGCTGCATCATTCGCTTCAGCCTCTGCGCCATCAATTAATGCCAAGACTCGGTCAAGAAAGCGTTGCGCTTCGTATACATCTGTTGCTTGCCGCAGATAATGAGGTATTCGTTCAACAAACTCGGAACGTGATAAAGGCTGATGTTCCAGCAAAGCCTCAAGCATTGCGGGCCGCAACAAACGACGATCAGCATCAACATTAGGAAGCTCAACCTCAATGACATGTGTGGCAAAATACTTAAGTTGCTCCTTAAGCCCCAAATTGGGCATAAGAGAATCAATTGAGTCAGACGCCACTTCAGCGCTTGACTCAATCGTTTCGACATATTCATAGGAAGGTACAACAACGTCTGGAGCCAATGTTTTAAGCTCATGGAGTTTACGGATAATCGGAGATAGAACCTCATCAGGATTACTGAACCAATCAGTGGACCAAATGCGGCTAATTCTCCAACCCAAACGCTCCAGAACCTCTTGACGCAAACGGTCACGATCACGAGCAGATTTAGCTGAGTGATAAGCCGCACCATCACACTCTATGCCCATTAAGTAACGGCCAGGACAACCTGGATCTTTCACAGCTAGATCAATAAAGAATCCTGCAACCCCTACCTGAGGTTCACACTCAAACCCAGCGTGATTGAGTGCTTCCATTACAGCAACCTCAAAGTCACTATCTGGAGCCCTGCCGGTATGCGTTGTGAGGGAATCTAGTTTGCCACTTTCGGCAAACTGTAAAAAACCTTTCAACGAAATAACACCAAGTTTACTGGTTTCACTCGTCAATACATCTTCAGAACGCATTGAACTAAACACATGCATCCGTTTTTTTGATCGAGTGAAAAGCACATTCAAGCGACGCCAGCCAACATCGGAATTGATAGGTCCAAAGCGTTGATAAACCTTTCCACCATGCTCAGAAGGTCCATAGGTAAAGGAAATAAAGATTACATCACGCTCATCCCCTTGAACGTTCTCAAGGTTTTTCACAAAAAGTGGCTCTTCCATGGCATATAAGCCATCGATTGCATCGTTAAATTCAGGGCGATTTCGGCGCAATTCATCGATAGCGCGCTCAATTTGATCGCGTTGCTTGGAACTCATGGCCACTACCCCGAGTGACTCACCCGGCCGGTGTTGCGCATGATGAAGTACGGCCTCAGCAACTGCTTGGGCTTCTTCAATATTGTGTTGATTGGAGAACCGACCTTTTGACACATAGGTAAATTTAATCCCATACTCTGGAGACTCAGCATTTGGGGAAGGGAATATCACCAAATCACTGTTATAAAAATGGCGGTTAGAGTATGCAATCAACTTTTCATGTCGTGAACGATAGTGCCAACGCAAACGTCTCATAGGAAACAGTGGCAAAGCAGCATCCAAAATGCTGTCAGTATCACTTAAAGCCGCGGCATCATCGTCATCTTCTCCGTCGGCACTTCGATCAAAGAAACTGGTTGGTGGTAGCTGTTTCGGGTCACCAACGACCACTAGTTGCTTGCCCCTCGCGATGACACCCAATGCATCCTCTGGCTTCACCTGAGACGCTTCGTCCATCACCACCAGATCAAATTCCATTCGTCCAGGTTCTAGGTAATGAGCTGCTGACATTGGCCCCATCATGAAACAAGGTTTAATTGCAACCAGCGCATTACATGCACGGTTAACCAATTGCCTAATTGGAATATGTCTGGTTTTTTTACCCAACTCATTTTTGATCAAAGCTAGTTCTGTATATTCACTTTTCTTACCACCAGAATTCCCTTCTGGTATATTTCGGCAAGCAATTTTTGCTGCAATCCGCTGACGTTGTAATTCAATCAGTTTTTTGTCGTAATCTTTAAATGACTTCTGCAAAGCATTGCGCTGTGAGCCGGAAACTCTCATCAATTCAGGGTGGATGTGAATAACCTCCCGCGCCAGCTGGTCATGAATTGCTAATGCTAAACCCAATTCAACTTTTTCAATCGGGAGCGAGCCCGCAAGTACAGCACTCCAGATTCGCTGCAATCCATTTTCATGCATCTGCTCGTAACAACGAATAAAGTTAACCCACCCGTTCAACCAACGGGGTTGCTGTATTGCTCTTTCGTTGCGCTCGATTAATGTATTAAGAGAACCATCAGTCGACTTGAGCCACTGACTCCGCTCTAACTTTGTTTCTAGCGCATATAACTCAGCATTTTTAATCTGTTCATTCCATTTCGAAACTATTTCCCCACCATCACGACATAGTAAATCGTAATCACTACCACTAGCCAAATGTCTGATCTGGGTAGCCAAGGATACGCAATTTATCTTATCAACCAGTTGCTCGGCAAAATTCAGCGTGTCGTTAATAGTGTCTAACGTCAGTTGATTATTTTTATACGCACCGCAAGCCAATGGGGTTAATTGTAAAAACGCCCCTAACTGTAACGAGTCATTTTCAAGGGATATCTGAAGATCGTTTATGTTTTGCAAAATCTCGGAGGAATGAGTCATCTGCTCTAATGATATATCTGGATTGATAAACCATCCCTGCAAGGCAATGAGAGTATTCCGCACCTGTCGGTAAGATTGCATCAATACACCTTGCTCACCTAACCAAGATGCATGTTCTTCCAACAAGCTAGAAATACGCGGTAATAACTTAGCCTCGTGCTCGACCCGTTTAACCAAAGTCATTAATCTTGAGCTAATCTGCGATTTCTCGATTAAATGCACACCTTTGATAATCTCACCATCTAGGTTAAATAATCCAGAGCCTATCGCAACTCGCTTTCCAAAACCTATCCCGTAACAAGCTCGGACCTTCTTGTACCAATCACGCAATAACATGAGTTGTTCACAGTCGGTGTCCAACCCTCGGAATGCATTACCAAGTTGATTACCAAAGTCACTTTGTTCAAACCGTTGTAACAGCTCCGAATACTTGAGCAAATCAGCTGAGCAGCGTTTTAACTCAGCAAACTTAGTGTCAGGCTTACGAGATTGCGCCATGAGCAGTGCCTTGGCACTACGCCAATCACTCTTAAACCATGCAAATAATCCCCCTTGCTGGATAACAGCAACGGCATGCGCGAGCATCTCTTGGGAAGGCAACTGGTCCAATTGATACAAAGTAGATAGACCATCTCTTAAAGGACGCAATGTTTCGATTTGACACATTAAGTCGCGCAATACTGCATCGATATCATCATCATCAAAAAGAGGATCTCGAACTCTAATAAGCTCAGTCGGTAAAGCACCCAGAATCGACAACAACTCAGAGCAGAATAGCAATCCAGCTTGCGAATCATCGATATACGAAGCAATACCATCTGGCAAAGCATTTTTGAAATCGTTTAATTGCGCATAAATAGATGATAACTCATCATGAATTGATTGGATGGATTCAAGCCACCTGACCAAATCACGTAAAGTGAAATCCTCTGCTGCACCATATTTTTCCAGCTCTTCACGAGGAAAGTCACACGATTGTCCTTGTTCTAAAAGTCGTAGCTTTTGAGGCTCGATAACCTGGCTCAAGGCCACATAATGACCTTGTAGCAACTCGAACCTATCTAAATAGTGACGCACCCGTGCAATGGCATCGGGTGAATCTAGCTCACTAAGTGCTGGGAAATGCTCTGAACCACACAACACTGGAAGATTCGACTGATCTTCTACCAATTGCTCAATATATTGAAGCGTATTAAGGCTTTCGCCTTCTAACGCCCACTTATCTACATATTCTTGATAGCTATGTTGAAAGTCGATAATTGATGTCTGCCAAGTTTGTAGCAAATCGACTATACGAGCGCTGTCAAACAATTGAATTTGTGTGTTATTCACACCGCTCCAAGGGTGCTCATATATTTCTGCATTAGCCCCCACCTGCTCACGAACCTCTTTGTAGATGCGGCTAAACTCTACTATTTGGTCACGCAGCCGTAATTGGGTCACTTTATCCAACTGCTTCCCGGAAAGGTTTTCGATATGAAGTGCTGTTGCATCAATATCTAATTTGTGACGATAACGGGTTGCACCACTCAAAATCTGATGGATCGTTTTGCCTGTTTGCGCCCATTGGTTATTGATCAATGCGGCATATTCATTGAGCTGCTGCTTAAGATCTTCATAACGCAAAATCTGAGCATCAATCTCTTCCATAGTAGGCATGGTCGCCTGACTCACCAAGCGAGCATTAATATCATCCAGCACCTTGCGCTTATGAGTTTTATGACTGTGCAACTCTAAGCAAAATTGACCTAGCCCCGCACGATCCAAGCGACGTTTGACGACCTCCAGTGCAGCCATCTTCTCTGCCACAAACAGGACTTTCTTACCGTTGAGCAGAGCTGCTGCAATCAAGTTGGTGATCGTTTGTGATTTGCCACTACCAGGAGGGCCCTCAATGACTAAGTTTTGACCACGGATAGCATCGATCAACGCACTGTGCTGCGAGCTATCCGCATCATCGATTAGTGGAACCTTGTCATGAATATCAGGGTAACTATCGATGCAGTACTCATGCTGACCGAAGCCACCAGGTAAGCCGGAATTCTCTTGACCACAGCTCTGACTGGTGAAAAAGCGACGAATTACTTCATGAGACAATATATTGCGCTTGTCACAAGGCCAGCGGGCAGGATCGAGGTCAAGATACATCATCATCTTGCCAAAATTGAGCAAGCTAAGTGCACCATAACGTTTCACAGACCATTTAGGTTTGTGCTGCTCTACAACCTTCTTCACCGAAGCAAAATAAGACTCTGGAGTTTCCTCTTCATTGAACAAAGGAAGAGCGAGGCCAAAGTCAGCCTGAAGTTTTTCCTTCAAAGAGAGATTGGGCAAAATATCTTCACCCGTGTAATAAAGTTGAAACTTGTAAAGACCATCCTTCGGATCTAATTTTCCTCGTTCACATCTCACCGGAATTGTAAATAACGGTGCATAACGTGCCTTTTCAGAGGAATCGCTTTCATACCACTCAAGGAACCCTAACGCCAAATACAAGATGTTGGCGCCACTCTCCTCCAAAGCAGTTTGAGCCTTACCATAGATGGCGCGCAAACAAGCTTCCAGTTCATTTGGATAAAGCAGAGCCTGTATCCGATTATCGTCATGAGAGGGATTGGAAGAAGATATACTAATCTCATTCCCAGCCTTTGCCTGTCGTTCAAAATCCTCAAGCCCTTCATAGCCTGCTAAGCAGCACGCCTCCTTCAACGCTGACAAAGCTATACCTTGATTAACGTATTCAGAACGAATCCCTGTTAATTTTCCATTCTGGCCTTGGGCATATTGCAAGATAAACTGATGGGCTTTTTCCAGCAACTCTCTATCTGAATCAGAAACAACCGTTTTATGGCTATCTGGTAAATCAAAATCTGTACGGATTCCTAAGACGTGCGCCCAATCCTTAGCGCTAGGATGAGCTCTTAACTGTATATCTTTACCATCTGGCCCAACTTTGAGATAGCCATGCTCTAACAGCTGCGCTCTAGTTGGATCGGGCACAGGAGCAAATTCCATCGGGATTTCCGAGCAAAGGGTTTCATAAAGCTGTTCTGGTAATTCATCAACAATACGTAGTGAAGACCCTTTTTGAGTGATAGGGAAATTCAAAAGTCGATTTCGAGACGTAAGGTCCAATAACTTCTTACGCATAGCCTCGAGGGAAGTCAGAATAAAATCTGAGCCTCCTTGATTGAGTTCCTCTGCTGTAGAGGTATCTACAGTCGACATAATGTTCTCCATTTCTTAGGGTCCACAAGTAAAACGTTTTATGCTGATGCATCACAAAAAGACCGCAGTAAACTGCTGCAAAGAAGAGGAGATTTTTAGTCTCCCCTTCTTTATCAATCAGATCATACAATCAACTTAACGCCCATTAGTTGATAGCAGCCAAATTTCATAAACAGATTCAATCCGTTATTGCTGAATTTGATTGGATAGTAAGACCTGCAACATATCTTGTTGATGCACAGCTATCTCATCTTCCAGCCAACGACCTTTATCTTTCATCAGCCGAATCATAGCAAGCAATTTAAGACTATCAGTCTGGTTATTGGCAAGGCTTGCTTCAAAGTGCTCCTGCTTCTGTTGCGGCTGGAAGTTACTCAAGCGCGAGTTCTTGCTGTGGCTGATAAGGCAAAGGTTGCCAAACGAATGGAGTGCACTCTGCTCAACCGGTTTATAGCCATCCATCGGATGCTGGGGTGAGAAGTGCTCCACCGAGCTGCGGAAAGTGAACTCAAAGGGGCCAGCAACTTTGTCGCTATTCCGATCTCGTACCCACAGCAGATAGTCGAGGAAGTTGAAGACAAAGTTGTTCTCGATATGACCGAAGCGAAGTTTGGATGTAATCACCTTGTGCCAACTCTCATCCACATTGATGGCGGGCAACAGGGCGTTATCAAGGTAGAGCATCTGGTAATAGGAAGCCCCTTCACCAGGCGCCAAAAAGCGCTGGAAGACAAAGCGGCGAGCCTGACTCTCCAGATAGGACAGATAAGCCCCGGCATCCACCGGTTGATCAGGGTGACAATTGTCGAACAGATATCTCAGTGCACCATTCAGCCAATGTTTGTAAACCAGGGTCGGGGTCGACACATGAAACGCCGACAGCAACATCAGGACCCGCCGGTTAACACCAGAGAAACCATTCTCATTTTCATCCTTGTCAAAGGTATTGATGTAACTGACGCTCTTTTCCGAATACCAGTGCAGCCGCTTCAGACTCCAACTATCCTTGCCATCGGCAAACTCGCGCTTGATGATGAACTGATCAAACAGATACTTGCTCTTTAACAGGCCATAGATAAAACGCTGAACTGCCGCTACTGGATCCGGTTGCCTTATCACTCGCAGCTCAAACTGATCGACCAGTTGTTTATCATCAAGCGGCACCCCCTCCGTATCACCCGGGTCGCGGCTCACGAGTCGCAGCACATGGAGCAAGAAGTTGGAGAAGTTGATGACGCTGTTAAAGCGCTCGGAGCCTGCGCTCTCCTCCTCCACCGTCTGCTCACCATCAAGCTTGTCATCCTGCAAAATGGCCAACAAGGTGCGCCCTTGGCTACCGGCAGCTGCACGGCTTTTATCGGCAGCGTCGGCCGTGTTTGGGGATCCTAGCAGATCAAGCAGATGGGCAAAATCACGGGGCACAAACTGACCCCAGTCGCTCTCACCAAACAGACGGTGGCGCTCTTGCGGGGTAAAGCCGTACTGGATATAGCGCTCCATATTGGCGCAGGCATCCCATACCCGGGTCAGGATATGAATACTTTGGCGACGATGCTCTTCCTCGGGTATCTGGTTCAGCGTCTCCATCAGCCGCGCCTTGATCACTTCATGCTTTTCCAACTGCTCGCCGCGATTGTTCATCGCCTCGAAGAAGTGATTGAGATCGGTATCCTTGGGTACTTCGATACGAGAGATCTGCACATGCTTGAAGAGGTAGTCGCAAAAGGCCGTCAGTTTAGCCCCTACCAAACCAAGATCCGCCATTGCCTTGCCAATCAGCTCAAAACCGTTCACCAAACCTTCATTGAAGGTACTCCCCCGCAAATCGTAGGGGGCAACACCCTGCCATAAGCGCTCGAAGGTATGGCTCGATATCGGGCGACTCTCAAAAGCGAGGTTGATGGTCTGATACCAGCTCATATCCACCGAATCTATCGCGTGATGTTTGAGCCAATTGGCCAGCAGAGAGAGGGTAGTAAAGCGCTGCTGGCCATCGATTACCTCGAAACTGCCATCGTCCCGGGCAAACACCACCAGGGTGCCGATATAGTAGGTTTGCGGCCCCTTACCACTGACCAATTTTTGCTGATAATCCAGCACATCCTGCAGCAGCTGGGTGATCTCTCCCTCACCCCAGGCATAGTTGCGCTGGTACATGGGCACCAGATAGCGGGCGCGATCTTCAAGCAGTGCACGAATGGAAAAGGGGCGAACGCCTGCATCATTCATAATATTTCATCTCCCGAAACAGCCCGACCAGCTCATCTTCGGCACCATTGCGATTGTTCTTGTTCTCTCGACTGCTCATGCTAGGCAAAGGGAAGCCGTGCAGATCTCCCGGCAGACGAGCATCACGAATGGCACGGATCAGATTGTGCTCCAGCACATAGTTATCCATGGTTGCCAACTGCACTACCTGCTGGCGGATGCGGCAGCGATAGGCCCAGATAAAGCACTTCTCGATGGCCAGTGACAGCCCTTGGCTGCCGAACTTGTCGATATAGAAGATCAGGGCGCAGTCGAACATGGCCCGCACATAACGATCCCCGGTGCGGTGGCGACGCTCGTAGCTGCCCAGGGTCGATAGCACCTTGCTGGCCATCGGTGTCAGCGTTTCGCCGAGCAGGGTGGCAGATTGCGCCTTGCCGGAATCAGACTCCTCGGCCACGATGGCGGCCACCCGCGTCTGGTAGTACTCGGCCATCTCGAAAAAGCGCCGACCATTGATGATCATCTGGTCGAGATGAAAGGGAAACGTCATGTACTGGCCGTCAATCTTGCGCTGGTACTGGCTGTTGTACTCATCGACAAAGTGGTGGGCGATGCGCAGCGACTCCACGTAAGGATAATGCCCTACCCGATCTAGGTTGACCCCCTTGAAGAGATCCACCTCCCCCTTGCCAAAGTAGCGGGCCGACTTGCCCTCGGCCCACTGGCGTACCCGATAGAGATAGAGGGCGAACAGATTGGCCAGCTCGTCGCTTGGCAGGCGCTCCCAATGGGCGACCGCCTCGGTCTTGAGATTGGCCTCATGACCGGCAAACTCGCGCAGGTGAAATGCCTTGAGCAGATCGTGAGGAGCCAGATCGCGCCCCCGGGCATTTTGCGAATCGAAGAACTGGAACGCCTCCGAGATATCCTGCAGTACAAAGCAGACCACCTGACAGCGGTTGAGCAGAAAGTCAATTTGCTGCTCGTCAAACTCAGGGCGGGCCACCAGCCGACGCAACTCCAGATAGTTGCGTCTGAGGTTGAACTCCGAATCCCGGCTGGGGAAGCGCTGGCGCTGCATAAACGCATCGATAGGTCCACGCAAGACCTGCAATTGCTCACGCAGATCCTGACGTTGAAACCGGATACTCTTCTCTTTGCCACTGCGATTTTCGTTATCCAGCACCTCGATCAGCGCCTTGACGGTCAACATCAGGGTCAGGGTGCGTTGCTGACCATCGACGATATCAAGCATCTCGCCCTGCTCACTATCGGTGTGCTGATGAAACACCACCGAGCCCAGCCGGTAGGCGCTCTTGTCCTGATGGGTTGCCAAATCGGTAAAGAGATCCGAGATATTCTTGGAGCCCCAGCGGTAAGGTCGCTGATAGCTTGGGATGGCCAGTTGGGGAATGGCCAGCAACTGGCGTACCGACTGCACTTGATTATTAATGCTCTCCATCATGCCTCCTGCGGTATGAAGTGGTCAACAAAAACTGGCCACCGCGTTAGAGTTTTTCCAGTATCGGTTTTCTGATTCGTTTGGCGGTAACCCACCATTATATTCGTGCGGTCTTAGTGCGCTGTAATATCCAACGATATAATCCGTTATGGCGTGAGCTGCATCGCTGAAGCTTACATAGCCCGTCGCCGGCACCCATTCGTTCTTCAGACTCCTGAAGAAGCGCTCCATTGGGCTGTTATCCCAGCAGTTTCCACGCCTACTCATACTCTGCCTGATCCGGTATCGCCACAGTAACTGCCGGAACTGCCTGCTCGTATAATGGCTGCCTTGATCGCTGTGGAACATCACCCCGACGGGCTTACCACGGGTTTCCCATGCCATTTCCAGTGCTTTCATGGTGAGCTTGCTGTCCGGCGAGAACGACATGGCCCAGCCCACTGGTTTTCTTGCGAACAGGTCGAGAACAACGGCGAGGTACGCCCAGCGCTTACCCGTCCAGATATAGGTCACATCACCGCACCACACCTGATTTGGTTCCGTTACGGCGAACTGTCGCTCAAGATGATTCGGGATAGCAACGTGCTCATGACCGCCACGCTTATACCGGTGAGTCGGCTGCTGGCAACTGACCAGCCCCAGCTCTTTCATGAGTCTGCCAGCAAGCCAGTGCCCCATCTGGTAGCCTCTCTGGGTTGCCATTGTGGCGATGCTTCTTGCTCCGGCAGAGCCGTGGCTGATGCCATGCAGTTCAAGTACCTGACTGCGTAATACAGCCCGTCTGCCGTCTGGCTTTTCAGGACGGTTTTTCCAGTATTTGTAGCTGCTGCGATGAACCCCGAACACATGGCAGAGAGTGGCCACAGGATAACGCGCCCTGAGTTTCCCGATTATCGAGAACTGTTCAGGGAGTCTGACATCAAGAGCGCGGTAGCCTTTTTTAATATTTCATTTTCCATTTCAATACGTTGTAGCTTTTTCCTGAGCTCACGGATTTCAATTTGTTCCGGGGTAATGGGGGAGGCTTTTGGTGTTTTGCCCTGCCGTTCATCACGTAATTGTTTCACCCATCGCGTCATTGTGGAAAGGCCGACATCCATAGCGCTGGCTGCATCTGCCACGGTGTAGTTCTGGTCAACGACCAGTTGAGCGGATTCGCGTTTAAACTCTGCGCTGAAATTTCTTTTTTTCATTATGACACCTGTGTTGTTCTGAGGTGAGCATATCACCTCTGTTCAGGTGGCCAAATTCAGTAAACCACTTCATTTATACTGTCCATCGCAAGATAACAGGCTACACGGTTATTTACCTGAACAAGCCCGGCATGCGCCTGCGACAGAAAACCTGTGAATAACAGAGCCGCCATTATCGTTCTTTTCATCTTACATCCTTAATTAATGGGATTTATTTGGTTCATTGCAGAGCCTAATGCAATGCGAGGACAGGTTATGTCCATGTAGAGAAAATTATTTGCATATTCCTTGCCTGACTCGATCTCTTATCAGGGGAGCCAACTTCACTTTCCCGGGAGAAACTGTTTCAGTTACTGTTTCAACCTTCAATAAGTCACGTCGCCCTGTCCGACGGGAAACCGAAAACTGCTGGCAAATATCATTAACCGACAGAGAATTACCGGTATAGAGCTGGAGCAATATCCACCCCAGTCTTTCAGCGATCTTCTCGCCTCGTGACTGACGCATCATGGTTACCTGTATGGTTTCGTTTTAACAATCCATCGGACAATTCATCACCTAACATGCTGTAATTTCGATATTCTTTATGCGGTGTAAAACTGCCGTTGGGGTAATAGAGTAATCGTTATCTGAATCGCCACGGATAATCTAGACACTTCCGAGCCGTTGATAAT
>NZ_SZWP01000052.1:0-215942 GCF_005280825.1 Citrobacter sp. wls829 | reverse complement strand
AACACACCGGTTTTTCGGGGGGATTACCCCTGCAGCGAGTAAAATTTTACGCATAAATGTTATCCCAGATTTATTTGTTGATAGTTCCGCTTCTCAGAACAACCAGACGAACTGGCATATCTGCGTTGTTGACGGTAGCGAACCCACGGACTTCGAAATTGTTTACCGTTCCGGTGACGCTGACTTTCTGGCCTTTCTTGTAAGTAAGAACGGCATCATCAATACCAGAGTAGTAGTCCAGCCAGACCATCCCGCCGCAGTAGCTCGTATCAGAGGTTTTAAATAAAAGGTAATAGTTAGGGGCTGATTTGGGCATTCCCGTCATCATATCGCTGGCACTTCTGCCCTTCGTAACTTCCAGAACAGTGGCATTGGTGATAGCGATCCTTTTGCCAGTCCATTTCTTTTCTGCTGCCATTGCATTTTCTTCATAGTCTTTACAAACAGCACCAAGACCAGAAACAGATGATACCGGGCCAAGACTTTGAGGGGTGGCAGTTCCCCCCAGCGCTTTACCTACTGAAGACAACGACGAGCTGATTGCTCCATTAACCTTATTCACACCTTCGTTGAGCTGTTGGCATCCTGTCAGTGCGGCAGCAGACAGAACCAGTGGCATCACTATCCGTAATTTCATATCTATCCCCAATGTGTGGAAACTTTATGTCAAAGACAGCCCTACCCATAGGTTGGTCTCTCTGGGCTGTAAAGAAGCATTAATCAATTGATAGGATTCAATTTATTTTTCTGTTCGTCATATCGTTTGTATCGATCGAATTCAAATCATTTGATAGATTAAAACTATCGTATATTTATAATCGATCGATATAGGCAATTGATACACCGATCAATTGACGCTTATTTGATAGTTAAAATCTATCAAATATAATTTATTGATCTTTTATACCGATAAATAAGTGGTGTAATGTGCACGAAGAGCCATGTCAGTAGCTGTTTGCACATGGATGGAGATAGAAAGGTATAGGTCGGAACAGGTGACACCCTGTCGACCATTACGCAGACAGGGATTGTTAGATCTCAGGTAACGTAGCTATCTTCAGATATAGTGTTGTAAAAACCTGTATGCAACGCATGTTTTAATATGCTGTTTCATATGGAATGGAAGCTACCATTCAGATTTTTCAATCATCTTCCAAAGCACTCACACCGCTTGCCGGGAAATTGGTTTTCATATTATTCGATATCTTCGGAACTAAGGACTCTATTGTTTCTTCGCTAACTTGGCTCAGTTCAGAAATCAATCTTCTGTATGTATTAATCATTCGTTCCTGATCACACTCATTTGCTGATTCGGATAAGAAGAAATAGTCATAATCTTTGACATGGATATTATCACCATTTTGCAAAGTGAGTTTTATTCCTTGTTCATTTTCTTCAACATCTTTAACAATACAAGTCATAAATGGTATTTTTTTATTTGTATGAAAGAGCGTAATAATCTTAATGTTGTTCATCCTTTATTTTCCTTCTTTTTTATTATTTAATACCATTTTAAATTGGTAAAAATCAAATTTAACTATTGTTAATAAACTATTTACCTGTTTTTTATTATTCTTTTGAAATGATATTGATCTTATGAGCTAAAGCTCATGTGCTGACGCACGGCTACGCCCTGACGCTGTAAAATATATTTAACGATTTGACAATGGTATTTGCTATGTTTGAGGGAAAACCTAAAATGATCAATTTTTGTTCTTTTAATCATAATAAGATATATATGATCCTATATTTCATAACAGTATTAGCACTAAAACATATAGCATTTGCTCTTAAACGCATAGGAAATCTATATTCATAGAAGCAGCACTTAGTGATTGTTCAAGACAATCACATTGCTGAAACAGGGTTCATCCCTGTTAATGATGGATTTATCCATAATGAATTACGGCGACAGCCGCCAATAAAATAAAGGTAAAACAATTGCAGTATTCCTGAAACATCAGCAGCGCTGCGTGATTGTACGAAACAATCACTTCGCTGAAAATACATCCCAAGAAAACCACATGTTTTTACGTAAAACTCTCTGCACATAAGATAAAAGGAAAACTAGACTCTCTTAACTTCTTACTAATTATTTAATTATAAGCACTGTCCCAGCCCAATAAAACCAAGGCTTCACACCTTTTTTTCCTATGTTTAAACATAGCGGATACCTATGTTTAAACATAGAACCGCCCTATGTTTAAACATAGCGAAATCTATGTTTAAACATAGTTTTTTTAACATATAACAACATCATAATAATAAAAGTTCTATTTTATTTATAGTTTAACTATTGACTTTCATTTTTCTGCATAGTATTAAAATAGGCATAATAAAAACTATAAGAGAGAATAATATGAATACTAATGACACTGAACTACTCCGCTTATTTGAAACATTAACCACTGAGCAAAAGATTGATATCGCAAAACACTTGCTGCAGAACAAAGATATAAAATCAACGACAGTCATTGCAACAGAAGAAGATAAAGCGATCTCATTTGCACAGCCTTATGTTTTTGCTTTTACTTCCAACTTTCGTGTTTTTTCTGATCTGGATATATCTAAGAATGAATTCCGCGTGTTGACTTATATCTTAGAACACATGGAGTTTGGAAACCTAATCAACCTCTCACAGTCATCACTCTGTAAAGCGTTGAATATCGCATCCGGTAATATGTCAAACATATTCAAAAAGCTGAAACAAAAAGGTATTCTTGTTGAACATCATGGACACCTGTATATCAACTCGAATATTTTTGCCAAGGGTATGAGTCATCAACTTGATGAGAAACGTAAAGAGCATTTGAGTAATGCTAAAAGCCTCCATGCTGATATTGAACAATATCCAGAGTATTATGCAGATCTTTCACAGAAAGAAAGACGAAACTTATCTTTGGAAACTGAAAATAAAGAGATCTACACAGATGCTTTTGTTTTTAGTAAAAAGAAAAAGAATAATGCTGTTCCTAATGCTAAAAACAGTATCCAGATCGATAAACCAAGAAAAATATATAAAAGAACAAAAGAAAATGAGGAAGCAAGAAAAGACGTGGCTGATATTGATAACTATTTAAAAGCTGCATCCTAAAACAGGACAATAATAAGTAATAAACATCCTTAATACTTTTATACTATGAAAGCAGAAATAAAATATTTACCCCCTCATTAATTTGACACCTTCTCTATATACCTTAACATATAAATATATCCACTATTTATTAACGAGGTATATATGAGAAAAGTACAATTAGACAACAGTGATTTATTAGCATATTTTAATACAGTTGAAGAACTCAAAAATCATCCATAAAAATACCATTCTCACCACGTACAGTATACCCCGCATCCTCCATTGCAGCGTTTAATTCGTCCAGTGCATTCAAATCAACGACCTCTAACAATATGTCGATGACGGGTTTTGCTGCCAATCCCGGTACCGCCGTACTGCCCACATGGTGAATCCGTGAAATAACCTGACCAAGCGTTATCTTTAATAGCACGCTTTCAGCTTCAAATAAACAGGGCTACAGTTCATCATAAGGAACAATCGTTAATTGCCGCATATTTATACATTCTCCTTTCCCTGCTATCTTACAGTTATCGCGTTATATCAATTATTTATACAGCCCGAATAATTTTTTAAATGCCAGCTTACCACTGTTGGTAATAGTTACTTCTCTAAACCCCGGTATTCTGGTTAACCATCCTTTTTGTTCACAATGCGCAAAAAAGACAGCACCGGCCTCACCACCAAGATGAAATCGCCGTTCACTCCAGTCAAGGCAGCCACAGCACGTTTTACGTCGTGTCTTTGGCTTGGACATGATACCTAATTCCCGGAACTGTTCTTGTCCTGATGGCGTCATTGACGAGCCATCTGACGTAACCCAACCTTCAGCAACCATGAAATCATAGATATGCACTGCGATCTCACCAGCTAAATGGTCATAACATGTCCGGGAAACACGTAATGAGGAAGGTGTGCTGATTTTAGCTGATGACGTTGAGCGCCATGATACGCCCATCAGATTTTCAATCAGCCCGGCAATGTCTGTTCCAGCCAGACGGTAATAACGATGACGTCCCTGCGAAAGGCAGGTAATCAGCCCCTCGCCAACCAACCGGGAAAGATGTGCACTGGCAGTTGACGCCGCGATATCAGCGACCGCCCCTAACTCTGTCGCTGTCCATGCTCGTCCATCCATCAAGGCGCAAAGCATTTTTATACGGGACGGATCGGACATGGCAGCAGCTAAGGCCGCCATTGAATGTTCCAGAGCATCACTGCTGTCTGTTGAATTGGCGTGTTTTAACATTTTACTCAGGCACAACAGCCCATTTCTCGGTTGCTTTGCTGGCAACCATATCATTATCAGTCACAAGGATCAGGTGGTTTGCATGGTCGCTATATTGGCACAGGATGTTAATTCCCTTCTCAGCCAGCGCTGCTGCTATCTCTCCTAACTCGCCGGGTCGCTCTTGCTTAAGTTTGCGGATCAGTGGCCTGCATACACTTTCAACCTGAAATCCTGCTTTTTCAAGCACAACTTTAGCCTCATCCCCCTTCTCAACAAGAAAATGTGCATGTGCTTTGTCTCCGACAGTAAATACGCCACCACCTTCAAGGCCAATACCATTTTGACCCAATACTGTCCCCAGTGCCGCCAGTTCGCCCGGCGCATTATTTAAAACAACATGGATGTCATACATCGGCCTGACCTCTTGTTTCTGATGAATAGTCTCTGAGCACATGGGCAATACGGATGCGATAAAAAGAGAAGATAGATTGACGCCCTTCAGCCTGAGCCGCCTTATGCAAAACGTTTTGTTTCCATAGCAATACTGCTTCTTCATCCCGCCACCAAGACAATGACAGTATGTTTCCCGCTGTTGTCAGACTTTGGAAACGCTCGATAGAAATAAAACCATCAATATCGGCTAATAGCGGTTTCAATTCAGCAGCGAGCTGGAGATAACGCTCTTGTTGTATGGGAATAACATCTGCTTCAAAAAGCACTGCGATCACATTCCTACCCTCTATGTATTAGACACGGGTATGATTGTACCGTTTTCAGCGCTGAACACTTCGATGGAGGGCGAAATATGGATGTCGTCGATAACACCTGTGGCAGTGATAAAGATCCTCCGGCGATACACGGTCACGCACCATTTTCTCAAGCAACTGTTGTAATCTCTTAGCCCTCAAATTTTGTGCTTTCTTCTCACCAATCTCCTGATAGTATTCTTCCCGACGCTCCGCAACAACTTTGCGGAACTTCTTCAAAAGCTGTTCCAGTGTTTTGATGTCGGTAGTAGCAGCTTCAGCTTGGATTTTTTTATACATATACATAACATGGAATTCATCAATCATATTGGTTATCTCCGTTTCATTACAGGATTATTTCCCTCTGCACGAGGGAATATTGCCATTTTCAATACTGATTCACAGTCATTTTTAACTTCCAGTAAATATGCTCATCTGCATCATCCGGTTTTATGTTTTTCAATACAAGCTCAATGACATGCTCTTTATGCCAGTATAAAATCGTTTCCTTTAACTCATCTATATTGATCTCAGATACATCTTTGCCTCGTCCTCTTTTAACATAATCTTCAACTTCACAGGTAATCAAAACATCATAAAGTATCTCTGATAACATTTCCCCTGTTAAAATATTCATGGCTGTTTCAGGCTGTTTTTCAGAGATGCTATAAATCGTTTCGCAATATCCCTGTAATACATTTGAGATAAGATTCACTACCATTTTATTACTTTCATTTAAAATAATCTCTTTCATACTGATTCCTTTTATTAAGTTAAATATTAGATAAATATCGAGAAGGTATTAATACTATTTATTAGATACTATCTTGATGATTACAGAACCATATTCCAGATCCATCTCATCATACAGTGTCTCATTTACATAACGATTTAAATCATCTAACAAGGTCTTATCATTCATGATTTCTTCGACAGAGCTACCTCTTAATGCGATAAATATATCCAAGCTTTCTTGGATAAGACTCATCACTTCAGGTTTTTTTTCACATAACATACTTACGATTACTGTCATATCATTCTTCATCTGTTTTTCCTTTTGTTTATAGTTGGCCCCTTCCGGGGCAAGATTAGTTCTTACTTTCTAAAGTTTTCTGAATACCCTACCAGCAGAGCTGCGACTTGTTCAAAGTTAACCTCATGAATATCACCGCAGTTTCCTTCTTGTGTGGTAAATCTCTCAAAGTTATTCTGAATATGGTCAATCACATAAATAATAAATGGACTCATAAAATCCGGATCATCCAGATAGTCATTGGCATCTCCATCACCATTCACTTCCATGAACAGATTCCAGCTTGCTGTAAACGATCTACAAGCAAGATCATAAAACAGTTCTGTTGATTTATTTTCAATAACAGTTTCTTTAGACATACTTATACCCTCATAATTAAATGCTTATTTTATTCATTTCGTTTTATATTAGCCCCTTGCGGGGCCGAATAGATGACGACAGCGATTATGTATGTAAAATATAGTGACTCATCACATGATGTATCTGCCTCAGGTTGACAAGCACTTCATCAAAATATACTTTTTTAATCGATGCTTTATATTTATATTTTTTCAAGAACTCATTAAAATCTTTCTTACCGTTCTCTATTATTGATTTTAAAACACCTTCCATATAACCATCGTCTTCAAGGTTATGATAGAATCTTTCCCCCATATACTCATGCATACATCGTAAATAGTAGTCATAGTCTTCGCCACTTTTCAGAACAAAGTATTTCGTATCATCATTACTAACATTTATTTCTATTTTTTGAACTTTCATTTTCGCTTCCTATTTTATGTTATTTATTATTTCTGCGTGAATCGGAAATAGTATTTTCAATCCATGCATCAATCTCACTGTCCACAAAGGCTACAGATCTTGCCCCTATGATTACCTTATCCGGGAATCGTCCTTCCTTGATAAGCTCATACATTGTGGTTCGACTAAATCCGACTCTTCTCAGAACTTCTGGAACACGGATTAATCTTTTACCTGCGATTTCATTTCTCATTTGTTTTTTCCTCTGTTGTTTCAACGAGGACAATAATAGCGAATTCGCTTATGGCGTTTTAGGGATGTTGGCAAAAGAGTTTTTCAAAAAAAATGGGGGTATGTGAACAGAAAAAAAATGGTTGAGGATGGATGTGATCACGTTCGCTCACGGCGAACGTAACCCTTTTTTACTTGTCTTCTTTCGTCTTCTTCTCGTCTTTGACGTGATCTACAATCTTTGTGTCTTTTAAGACATTGTTTTCCATCATGTAATCTTCAAACGATTTCAGATAGTTCTCGTCTGTCAGCAACGCCATTGCCAGCGGATAGTCAGTCACCTTAAGCATTCCCTCATCCCTATCCTTCTCGCTGTTCTCATGCAGAAGCGATGACATCAGTGAAAGTGAGATTTTGGTGTCATTATTATCTGCTCCCCAAAAAATGAGATCCATCATCGGGATGAGTCGATAGTCGATGATTTTTCTCAACGTGCTTTTGCCAAAACGATACTTCCGAACACCCGGATCGTTCATTTTTAGCTGTTTTTTCCATTGGGGTATGAGCACCTTCAGGTGTTCGATGATGTCTTCGGTTGAAGCCTCTTGCAGGAAGATATCGACGGTAATTGAGGACAGACTTTTGATCCCAGATTCCTTCAGATACTCCGACATGTATTCAGACTGACTTATCTGGGATGTTTCAGGATGTGTTCCAATCAGTGTTAAACTTTTCGCATATAATTGTGCGTTGCTCCGGGTTACGGGGACCACTGCATAGGTTCTGGCAAGCCCATGTCCCTGCGTGGATGTGTCGCCGCTAAACAAAATTTCTCCTCTTAGGATCTTATAGCGGTAATCATCCAATAAGAATCTGTTCAAAGGCGGTAACGTATCCCTTCTCAGCAACATCTTGTAGGCCAAGATACGCCGCTCAACCTCAACATAAAATTGCTGTAGGGTGAGTTTCTTTATCGCTTCATATCGTTCAACGTCAAACCATTCTTCCAATACTTTCCTGAGTTCGCTTCGTTTCATTGCTGTGCTGTCCATTTTACCATTTTTAGTTGTTTTAACTGACAGAACAATAGGTTGTCCAGTAATGGCGTAGTTCAGCTGAGCTTATTGCTGGTAGGTTCTTAAGATTGGTGTGAAATCATCCATCGATTACTAAATTTCCAGAGGCTTCCTGCTCTCGGATTACTGCTTTTAAAGGATTTAGTTGTATAGGAAGGGATGAAGACTGGATAAGTTTTTTGATGAAAAACAGGGATTTTAGATACAAAAAAAGCCCGTTTACACGGGCTTTTAATGCAATACTTTATGCAGTACAAAATCAGAACTAACAACTAAGCTATTGATTTTGTTAAGAAATTGGCGGAAGCGTAGAGATTCGAACTCTAGAACCCTTTCGGGTCGCCGGTTTTCAAGACCGGTGCCTTCAACCGCTCGGCCACGCTTCCAATGAGGCGCACTATAAACATCCCGAACGGACCTGTAAAGCACCAATGTGTTCGTTTGCCTGAAAAACAGTCAAAATGTTGTTAATCGACTGAAATAACAACAGATTGAACGTTTATTCAGCACAAATATGCTCTTCTGCCACTTAGTGTTTTTTGATGAACATATCTTTGGTGTAGTAATAGCCCCGGTTATCCGGCGCAAATCCCCCTACCCACGGCTTCACCAGATGTGCGCGAACATAGTGATAAATCGGAATGGCTGGCACGTCCTCAGCCAAAAGCGCTTCCGCCTGCTGATAATACTTGCCACGTTCTTCCACTGAACCTGCTTTCGCCGCATGACTCATCGCCTCATCATAGGCAGGGTTGCTGTACTGGGTCGTGTTCTCACTATCGCCGGTACGGAAAATATTCAGGAAGCTTGAAGCATCATCGTAATCAGCGATCCACGCATAGCGCACCACATCAAAATTACCGGTGTGCATGGTGTCCAGCATCGTTTTCCACTCCTGGTTTTGCAGCGTCACCTCGACACCCAAATTTTTCTTCCACATCGACGATGCCGCAATCGCAATCCGCTGATGCGTTTCGAAGGTGTTGTAGAGCAAATTTAATGAAAGCGGATGTTCAGGGCCAAAACCGGCTTCTGCCAGTAGTTTTTTCGCTTCCGCAATACGTTTATCCCGCGGCCACGACGCGTATTCTGGCGCGGATAACGTCACCCCGCCAATTTCAGGCTGGCTGATAACCCAGGCTTCCCGCTGCCCCTGCCCCATCACCTTTTGGGCAATGATGTCTTTATCCAGCGCCATATTCAGCGCCCGACGCACGCGCGAGTCGTTAAACGGCGCCCGGGTCGTATTAAACTGGTAGTAATAGGTTGATAACAACGGTGAGACGTGAAGCTCATTACCCATTGTTTTTTTCAACTGGGCAAACTGATTCACCGGCACGCTCAAAACAATATCGATTTCACCGGCCTTGTAGCGGTTAACATCTGCCGCTTCTGAGCTAATAGGCAGATAAGTGACTTTATCAATGACCGTGTGCGCGTTATCCCAGTAGTGCGTATTGCGCACCGCGACAATTCGCTCGTTCACCACCCACTGCGACAGTTCGTACGGCCCACTGCTGACAAAATGCTCTGGTCGGGTCCACTTGTCGCCATAACGGCCAATCAGTACCTTATCCAGCGGTACCAGTGACGGGTGCGCCAGCATAGCCAGAAACGCCGCCGTCGGTTGCGTCAGGGTAATTTCCAGCGTGGTATCATTCAGTGCTTTTACACCCAGCGTGGTGGGGTCTTTTTTCCCCTGTGCGATATCGACAGCGTTGGCCACATGCATGTTGCCAGGGTAAGAGGCATACGGTGAAGCTGTTTGCGGTGAAACCAGACGCTGCCAGCTCCAGACAACATCCTGTGCGGTAATGGCAGAGCCATCAGACCAGGTAATACCCGGTCGTAAATGAAAGGTCCAGATGGTGTTATCTTTATTCTCCCAGGATGCCGCCAGTCGAGGCTCGATAGCCCCATCCTGACTGACGGCAACCAGACCGTCGAACATATCGCTGATTAAAGTAAATTCAACGTTGCTTTCAACTTTATGCGGATCCAACGATGCAGGTTCACTCCCGTTATTTCTCACCAGTTCCTGTTTTTCGGCCAATGTTGTTCCTACAGGAACATTGGCAGCCCATACCGCACTGTTTATCGATATCAAACAGGCGGTCAACAGCGAAAACGTAAATACCTTCGATTTTTGTTGAGTCATTCCCTGCACCTTATTGTTCTGTTTTATGATGACACCGCAGTCACTCTTAAAGGGATGTAGGGGATAACGCAATATTTTTCAGTTACCTATCAGATATCGATCTGACATTTTCAAACATTAAGTGGTAACATCTGATTCAGGCACTTTTGCTGAAATAAAATGCTTAAGTCTGGCGGGTTAAAATGCGTAAAGATGGGTAAAACCGCTGTGTCATTACCCGCGATTTCATTATCCTCCGTCATTAATTACATCTGTCATAAGAGAGTGACTCATGGATCGTATTATTAGTTCATCGCGCGACCGTACATCGCTACTCAGCACGCATAAAGTGCTGCGTAATACCTATTTTCTGCTGAGCCTGACGCTGGCGTTTTCTGCCATCACCGCAACGGCTAGCACCGTGCTGATGCTGCCATCCCCGGGTCTTATCCTGACGCTGGTCGGTATGTATGGCCTGATGTTCCTGACCTATAAAACGGCAGATAAGCCGGTCGGTATTCTGTCAGCTTTCGCCTTCACCGGCTTCCTGGGCTACATTCTGGGACCGATGCTGAATGCCTACCTGTCTGCGGGCATGGGTGATGTCATCGGTATGGCGCTGGGCGGTACCGCGCTGGTCTTCTTCAGCTGTTCCGCCTACGTGCTGACCACCCGTAAAGACATGTCCTTCCTCGGCGGTATGCTGATGGCGGGTATCGTGGTGGTGCTGATTGGTATGGTTGCCAATATTTTCCTCCAGCTGCCGGCTCTGCATCTGGCTATCAGCGCGGTGTTTATTCTGATTTCTTCAGGCGCTATCCTGTTCGAAACCAGCAATATCATCCGTGGCGGTGAAACCAACTACATCCGTGCAACGGTCAGCCTGTATGTGTCGCTGTACAACATCTTCGTCAGCCTGCTGAGCATTCTGGGCTTCGCCAGCCGCGACTAAGTTGTCAACTCGCATTATCCAGCCCCGCTTATGCGGGGCTTTCTTTTTTGCTAAACTGCCGCCAGTTTGACTAACGTAGTGAAGGATTATGTTGATCTTTGAAGGTAGAGAAATCAGTACCGACAGCGAAGGCTATTTAAAAGACACTACCGAGTGGAGTGAGCCGCTGGCCGCTGCCATTGCCGAAAACGAAGGTATTACCCTGACGCCCGAGCATTGGGAAGTGGTGCGCTTTGTACGCGAGTTTTATCTGGAGTTTAATACGTCTCCGGCAATCCGCATGCTGGTAAAAGCGATGGCCAACAAGTTTGGCGAAGACAAAGGTAACAGCCGTTATCTTTACCGTCTGTTTCCGAAAGGTCCGGCTAAACAGGCAACCAAAATCGCGGGCCTGCCTAAACCGGTAAAATGTATTTAATAGCGGATACTAAATCCCTTTAAATCATCGCCAGGACGGTGGGGTTCGCTGAGAATTCTGTCTACCCTGGCGCTACGCGGGCCCCCAGCCTTTAACCACCTCATCAGTTGTTCCACCTGGTCGCTTTCGCCGCAGGCGACAATCTCTACGCTACCGTCATCCATGTTCTTTGCGTATCCGGTTAATCCCAACCGTTGTGCTTCATGCTGAGTGGTGTAGCGAAAACCCACGCCCTGTACCCGGCCGTGAACCCAGGCAATGATGCAGACTTTAGACATAGCGGTTCTCCTTATCATCGCGTTGCGCGTTGCAAATCCTCGAAAAACTCAGGACAATGGCGCCCATTTCTTTGAATCGACAGAATAGCAAATTATGAGTGTACGTTTAGTGTTAGCCAAAGGGCGCGAAAAATCATTACTTCGCCGCCATCCGTGGGTATTTTCCGGTGCAGTCGCCCGTATGGAAGGTAAAGCCAGCCTGGGTGAAACCATCGATATTGTTGACCATCAGGGTAAATGGTTAGCACGCGGAGCCTGGTCACCGGCGTCGCAGATCCGTGCACGCGTCTGGACATTCGACAAGTCCGAATCCATTGATATTGACTTCTTCACCCGCCGTTTGCAGCAAGCAAAGACATGGCGCGACTGGCTGGCGAAGAAAGACGGCCTGGACAGCTACCGTCTGATCGCCGGAGAATCCGATGGCCTGCCGGGTATCACCATTGACCGTTTTGGCCGTTTCCTCGTCCTGCAACTGCTCAGCGCCGGGGCTGAATATCAGCGTGCCGCGCTGATTAGCGCCCTGCAAACGGTGTTCCCTGAATGCGCCATTTATGATCGCAGCGATGTTGCAGTGCGCAAAAAAGAAGGTATGGAGCTGACCCAGGGGCCCGTCACGGGCGAACTGCCTCCGGCCCTGCTGCCGATTGAAGAACACGGCATGAAGCTGTTGGTCGATATTCAGCACGGTCATAAGACAGGTTACTACCTGGATCAGCGTGACAGCCGTCTGGCCACGCGTCGTTATGTACAAGACAAACGTGTCCTGAACTGTTTCTCCTATACCGGCGGTTTCGCGGTATCTGCGCTGATGGGTGGATGCAGCCAGGTCGTCAGCGTTGATACCTCGCAGGAAGCGCTCGACATCGCCAGACAAAACGTCGAACTGAATAAGCTGGATCTGAGCAAAGCTGAATTTGTGCGCGATGACGTCTTTAAACTGCTGCGCGCCTATCGCGATCGCGGTGAGAAGTTTGATGTCATCGTGATGGATCCGCCGAAGTTTGTGGAAAACAAAAGCCAGCTAATGGGCGCCTGTCGTGGCTATAAGGACATCAATATGCTGGCTATCCAGCTACTGAATCCTGGCGGTGTACTGCTGACGTTCTCGTGCTCCGGACTGATGACGACCGATTTATTTCAGAAAATCATCGCTGATGCCGCATTAGATGCGGGTCGTGATGTACAATTTATAGAGCAGTTCCGTCAGGCCGCCGATCATCCGGTGATCGCTACCTACCCGGAAGGGCTGTATCTGAAAGGGTTTGCCTGTCGCATCATGTAACTTGAAAAGTGGAATATTGCCCTTACATAGAGGGTATCTATTTCCCGGGAGGTGACTATGATTGCCAGCAAATTCGGTATCGGCCAGCAGGTCCGCCATTCCCTGTTAGGTTACCTCGGAGTGGTCGTGGATATCGACCCGGAATATTCGCTTGATGACCCGTCACCTGATGAGTTGGCGGTTAACGACGAACTTCGCGCCGCTCCCTGGTATCACGTGGTGATGGAAGACGATAATGGCCTGCCAGTGCATACGTATCTGGCGGAAGCACAGTTGAGCAGTGAGCTACAGGAAGAACATCCAGAGCAACCATCGATGGATGAACTGGCACGGACCATCCGTAAACAGCTTCAGGCTCCACGCCTGCGCAACTGACTTTAGCCGTTGCCGGATGACGATAAACTCATCCGGCAACGGCTCATTCTTATTTCGCCAGCCCCAGTCTCGGGATCTCGATAGCCGGGCAGCGATCCATCACCACAGCCAGACCCGCATCACGCGCCAGCACCGCCGCCGGCTCATTGATCACGCCCAACTGCATCCATAATGTCTTTGCCCCGATGGCAATCGCCTCCTGCGCAACACCCCAGGCCGCTTCTGAATTACGGAAGACATCCACCATATCCACCTTCTCCGGCACATCCGCCAGCGTCGCATACCCTTGCTGTCCCAGTAACGTTTTCCCGGCAACCTTGGGGGAAACAGGAATAACGTGATAGCCCTGATCGAGCAAATATTTCATCACGCGATAGCTGGGGCGGTCGGGTTTATCGCTTGCCCCTACCAAAGCAATCGTGCGGGTGGATGTCAAAATGCCAGCAATATCGGTCTCTTTCATCATCTTCCTCCAGGCTGTTTTGCAAAGTGTACGACAAACCTGACGTTGCAACCATTCATCCCATACCAGCGCATGAGAGCTAAACTGGAAATTATGTCTATATGTTAGTAAACATGATTGTCGAAAACTTTTGATACATCTTACTCAGGTATTTTCTGGACAGGAGAACCCTATGAGAGCCGGCATTGTGACAGCCTTGATTGCCCTGTGTTTGCCGGTATCCGTTTATGCGACCTCACTGCGTCTGTCAAGCGACATTGACCTGCTGGTACTGGACGGAAAAAAAGTCTCCAGCTCATTGTTACGCGGTGCCGAAAGCATTGAGCTGGAAAATGGTCGGCATCAGCTGGTTTTTCGCGTCGAGAAAACCATTCGCTTGTCCAGCCATGAAGAACGGCTGTATATCTCTCCCCCGTTGGTCATCAGCTTCGATACCCAATTAGTCAGTCAGGTTAATTTTCATCTTCCGCGTTTGGGCAATGAGCGTGACGCGGCACATTTCGATGAAACCCCGCGCGTAGAACTGTTGGATGGTGACGCCATGCCGATTCCGGTCAAGCTGGATGTGATGACCATCACATCCACCGCGAAAACCGTTGATTATGAACTGGAGACCGAACGCTACAACAAAGCGGCTAAGCATGCTTCATTACCACAATTTGCCACCATGATGGCCGATGACAGTTCGTTACTCTCCGGGGTTTCTGAACTGGATCGGGTGCCGCCTCAATCGCAAGCGCTCACCGAGCAGAGGTTAAAATATTGGTTTCAGCAGGCCGACGCGCAAACACGAAGTAACTTCCTGCAATGGGCAGAGAAGCAGCCCCCCTCATGACATTTATGTCCACGTACGCATTTTTTTTGTCTTTCTCTTGCAGCGTCAAGTGCTTCCAGTACTCTGTAGCAAGGTTAACTTGGGAGCGGTACTATGGAATTGACGACTCGCACATTACCAGCGCGCAAGCATATTGCGCTGGTTGCACACGATCACTGTAAAAAGATGTTGATGAACTGGGTTGAACGCCACCAGCCACTGCTGGAACAACACGTTCTCTATGCGACAGGCACAACGGGTAATTTAATCCAGCGCGCGACCGGTATGGACGTTAACGCTATGCTGAGCGGCCCGATGGGCGGCGACCAGCAGGTGGGAGCGCTGATCTCTGAAGGGAAAATTGATGTGCTGATCTTCTTTTGGGATCCGCTCAATGCCGTGCCTCACGATCCTGATGTCAAAGCCCTTCTGCGCCTGGCAACGGTGTGGAATATTCCGGTAGCGACCAACGTGTCGACGGCCGACTTTATTATCCAGTCGCCGAATTTCAGCGACGAGACGGAGATCCTAATCCCCGATTACCCTCGCTACCTGGCTGAGCGCCTCAAATAATAGCCTGACAGGCGGCTGTCGCCGCCTGCTTTCAAGGTTTACGGCTAACTGGCACATCCCGCTGTTTAAGCTCATCGACAAAACACGACGGCGCGTCTTTATTAAACAGCAGCCATACCCGATGCCGTGCACGCGTAAGCGCCACGTAAAGCAAGCGTCTCTCTTCTGCATCAGGAAAATCTTCTACCGCCGGCAGCAGCGCCTCCTCCATAATTGACTCGCGGGCCGGTGCCGGGAAACCATCATTACCGTCATGAAGCCCGACAATAATGACGTAATCCGCCTGCTGCCCTTTACTGGCATGGATAGTCATAAACTCAAGCTGTAGCTTGGGCCAACGGGTCGTCGCCTTCTCCAGGCTGGCAGGTTTCAGATGATGATAGCGCGCCAGTACCAGAATTCGCTCCTCGGCTTTCGCAAAACCAGACAGCTTATCCAGCAGCGCATCCAGCTGGCTTTCATCCAACAGCGTCACCGCTTTTTTGTCACCAACCGTCAGGCTGTTAAGCGGTTTTGCAAGCTGATGCGGGTTTTGCTGAATAAAACCGTTGGCTACCTCTCCAATACGGCTATTGAAGCGGTAAGTGGTATCCAAATCGCAGCGATCGCCCTCGCCAAAGGTGTGATGGAAGGCAGTAGTTAACGAAAGCTGTGCGCCACTAAAGCGATAAATAGCCTGCCAATCGTCTCCTACAGCAAACAAGGTGGTCTGTGAATTTTGCTGTCGCAACGCAGCCAGCAACGCTGCACGCTGGGGGGAAATGTCCTGAAACTCATCAACCAGAATATGTTTCCACGGGCTGATAAAACGCCCCTTTTCCAGAATGACGATGGCCTGATGAATTAGCCCGGAAAAATCAACGGCGTTTTCTTCTTTCAGGGCGCTCTTCCATGCCTTAAGCAACGGCGCCATGAGCTTGATACGTTTACTGAATAGATCGCGAATGTCCTCCGGCGCATTGGCAATCATTTCCGCTTGCGCCCCCCCGTGCATACGCATCAGGCTAACCCAACGATCCAGTCTCGAGGCCAGGCGACGCTGCAGTTTTTCATCATCCCAAAAATTACCTTCAGGTACTGACCACTGCATCTCTTCTTCTAACCATTGCCGCCAGCCTTTGGCCTGCGCCTTTTTCTCACTACACTGCTGACGCCAGGCGGTAATAAAAAGTTTATGGCGCGCGGGGGTATCGTTTTCAAGCTTGCTTACCGTTGGGACCTTTTTACTGCCCTGCTGAATGATGTGAAGCGCCAGCGAGTGGAACGTCCGGGCGGTGATGTCTTCTGTATGCAGTCGCTCACGAATCCGCTCATCCATTTCCTCGGCCGCTTTGCGACCAAACGCCAGAAGCAGAATTTGTTCGGCCACCGCGTCTCCCTTTGCCAGTAGCCAACCTGCACGTGCCACCAGCACAGATGTTTTGCCACTTCCCGCGCCCGCAAGCACGAGTAACGATTGCTCACCGTTAACCACCGCTCGGGCCTGAGCCGGATTCAGCGGCGAAGATTCAATCTGCTGGAAGAACTCGGCGTGCTCTGTCAGCATTGCGTCGGTATAGGCTTGATTATGCTGTAACCGGCAGGCTTCAATATCCTGCAACCATGCCTGACACTGGCGTATTGCCTCGCGACAGTTGTCAAACTCCTCCAGCCTTTCAACCGGCAACGGCAGCGCCGCGAAAGCGCGACGGATTTGCTGTTGCAGGCCTGCCGTTTGGTTGCGTGTCAGCCATTTATTTTCATGGGTACGGGCCGCAATCGTCTCGAGCTGCTCCTGCAAAACCGTGGCGGCGACCTCGCTCATTTCCTGGCTCCACTGCTGCCAAAGCATATTGAGATGGCGATGAAAACGCTGAGTTTCTGCCCATTCCGTCCCATGCAGTCGCACAACCTTATCGCCCGGGAGCACAAATTCGAGTTCCCCCCATACGAGGCCCCGTTTGCAATGAATAGCCAGTAATTGATTGAATGGAATAAGATACTCGTGACGATCGCCGGAAACTTTAATCCCGGCATTAAGAATAACGGCCCGATCGTACGGGTGTTGCGCCAGACGTTTTCCAATAGAAGTAGCTTTCAGTTCCATAAGGCTTAAGCGGATCCACACGAAGAGGTTTACTTATCAGTGTAACCGCCAGAGAAAACGTGCTCCAGCCCAAAAAAACGTTACAATTGCCGAATTCACCAAAAACCAGAGTTAACCGAGAGTTTATGCGTACAGTTCTGAATATTTTAAATTTTGTGCTCGGGGGGTTCGCCACCACCTTAGCCTGGTTACTGGCAACGCTGGTCAGTATCGTGCTTATTTTTACCCTGCCATTAACCCGCTCATGCTGGGAGATAACGCGCCTTTCTCTGTTTCCCTATGGCAACGAAGCCATTCATGTTGATGAACTCAACCCGGCAGGTAAAAATGTTCTTCTGAACACCGGCGGAACATTACTGAATATTTTTTGGCTGATTTTCTTCGGCTGGTGGCTGTGCCTGATGCATATTGTCTCCGGTATTGCCCAGTGCATCACGATTATTGGTATTCCGGTGGGGATTGCTAACTTTAAGATTGCCGCAATTGCACTCTGGCCCGTCGGTCGCCGCGTGGTCTCGGTAGAAACTGCCCGCGCAGCACGTGAAACCAATGCGCGTCGCCGCTTTGAATAACCAGGACTGATGGCCTTTATGTTAAGTCCTCTGCTCAAACGCTATACCTGGAACAGCACCTGGCTGTACTACGTGCGAATTTTTATTGCACTTTGTGGCACCACCGCGCTGCCCTGGTGGCTGGGCGACGTCAAGCTGACTATCCCGCTGACGCTGGGCATGGTGGCCGCCGCGTTAACCGACCTCGACGATCGTCTAGCTGGTCGCTTGCGCAATTTGATCATTACGCTGATCTGTTTTTTTATTGCCTCAGCGTCCGTCGAGCTTCTCTTCCCATGGCCGTGGCTGTTTGCCATTGGATTAACGCTTTCAACCAGCGGCTTTATTCTGCTTGGCGGATTAGGCCAGCGCTATGCGACGATCGCCTTCGGCGCATTGCTTATCGCTATTTACACCATGCTGGGCACGTCACTGTACGATCAGTGGTATCAGCAGCCGATACTACTGCTCGCCGGGGCTATCTGGTACAACCTGCTGACATTGACCGGACATCTCCTGTTCCCAATCCGTCCATTGCAGGATAATTTGGCGCGCAGCTATGAGCAGTTAGCGCACTATCTGGAGCTGAAATCCCGTCTGTTTGATCCCGACATTGAAGATGAAAGCCAGGCACCGCTCTACGATTTAGCGCTGGCCAACGGGCAACTGATGGCGACGCTAAACCAAACCAAAGTGTCGTTGCTGACCCGCCTGCGCGGTGACCGTGGGCAACGGGGAACACGTCGCACGTTACACTACTATTTTGTGGCGCAGGATATACACGAACGCGCAAGCTCTTCGCATATTCAATACCAAACGCTACGCGATCACTTCCGTCACAGCGACGTGATGTTTCGCTTCCAGCGCCTGATGTCTATGCAGGGGCAAGCCTGTATGCAGCTGTCACGCTGTATTTTATTGCGCACACCCTACCAACATGACCCACATTTTGAGCGCGTTTTCACCCATATCGATGCCGCACTTGAGCGCATGCGTGTTAATGGTGCGCCTGCAGACTTGCTTAAAACATTGGGATTTTTGCTCGCTAACCTGCGTGCTATCGACGCGCAATTGGCAACAATTGAGTCCGAGCAGGCGCAGGTCATTTCGCGCAATGAGTCCGAAAATCAGCTTGCCGATGACAGCCCACATGGGTTCAGCGATATCTGGTTGCGTCTGAGCCGTAACTTCACCCCCGAGTCAGCCCTATTTCGCCATGCTATCCGCATGTCGTTGGTGCTCTGTGTCGGATACGCCATCATCCAGATAACCGGTATGAACCATGGATACTGGATCCTGCTAACCAGTCTGTTTGTCTGTCAGCCAAACTACAACGCCACCCGACATCGCCTGGCCCTGAGAATTATTGGTACCTTAGTCGGAATAGCGATTGGTTTACCCATTTTGTGGTTCGTCCCCTCTCTGGAAGGGCAGCTCATCCTGTTGGTGATTACCGGCGTGCTCTTTTTCGCCTTTCGCAACGTACAGTATGCCCATGCGACCATATTTATCACCTTGCTGGTATTATTATGCTTTAACCTGCTGGGAGAAGGGTTCGAGGTCGCACTGCCGCGAGTCATCGATACGCTGATCGGCTGTGCGATTGCCTGGGCTGCCGTCAGTTTTATTTGGCCAGACTGGCGTTTTCGTAATTTACCACGGGTCATCGAACGAGCAACGGATGCTAACTGCCGCTATCTGGACGCTATCCTTGAGCAATATCATCAGGGCCGTGATAACCGTCTGGCATACCGAATTGCCCGCCGTGATGCACATAACCGTGATGCGGAGCTTGCTTCCGTGGTGTCGAACATGTCGAGTGAACCAGATGTTACAGCCCAAACGCGCGAAATGGCATTCCGTTTGCTGTGCCTCAACCATACCTTCACCAGCTATATTTCCGCTCTCGGCGCTCACCGGGAACAGCTGACTAACCCGGAAGTCCTGGCATTACTGGACGACGCGGTCTGCTATGTTGATGATGCGCTTCATCATCAACCCGCTGACGAGCAGCGCGTATACCAGGCTCTGGAAAGTCTTAAACAACGGATTCAACATCTTGAACCGAGCCAGGACACCAAAGAACCGCTGGTCGTACAACAGGTTGGATTATTGATTGCGCTGTTACCAGAAATCAGTCGGTTACAGCAACAAATCGCGGCATTACCCATTAGTAACCCGGTTCAGGCTTAAGTGAACTCACCCACTCAACCAACTCCCGGCGGCGAACCGTCGGGAGTGCAGCTTCATGTATCCCACTGATTGCACCCTCAAGCGCATAAAGAATTTTCACTGTCAGCGATGGGTTAATTTGCAAAAGCTTTAGCCAACACATTTGAGCACCCAGGGTGCGTAATGTACTCTCATCGTTAATCCCGGCTTCACTCAGTAGGGTCTCCAGATGAAAGGAAATGTTCGGCAGTTCCCGTAACCGGTGTTGCGAAACACGCGTCTGCTTTTCTTTTACTGCGGCATCCAGCGAATATCGTGATAAAGACACCAACTGCGGATGGTTTCGCCACAGCGCATCATTAACTTGATAATAGTTGAGTATCACGGGACGTCCCCGCTTCATAAACGTCAACCAGACCGGGGAATGTTTGACACAGTACTGTACGCTTTGCTCACAGGCCCGCAGGTATAACTCACCGTCGGCAACCATTGCAAAGACCGTATCGCCCACCGTCAGGCTATAACTGCCAAATAAAGAGCGGTAGCTAATTGTACCTAAAGAGGCCAAGTATTCTTGTGATTTATAGATCCTGGCATAAGAGAGGTTTTTCATAAAAGTCCTTTTAAATCATAAGATAATGGAATGATTTCCAGTAACAGATCCGTTAATGACGACGATAGGCAACTTAGCCCCAAGGGGCAAGATGAATTTTATATTTCCCGCCACGACGGCTAAAAATTGCGAGTCTGTTTCCGAAAATAAGGTTGATCTTTAGTGATAGCAGGGTTACTGTATATCCATACAGTAACTCACAGGGCTGGATTGATTATGTACACTTCAGGCTACGCAAATCGTTCTTCGTCGTTCTCTTCAACATCAAGCAATAGTGCGCGCGTTTCTTCAGAAAATGCGACTGCCGGGCTTATCAGTGAAGTGGTCTATCGCGAGGACCAGCCCATGATGACGCAATTACTGCTATTACCCCTGCTTCAGCAGTTAGGACAGCAATCACGCTGGCAGCTCTGGCTTACGCCACAACAAAAGCTGAGCCGTGAATGGGTGCAATCAGCGGGGCTTCCATTAACGAAAGTTATGCAAATTAGTCAACTCTCTCCCTGCCACACGTTAGAATCGATGGTTCGCGCGCTGCGCACCGGCAATTACAGCGTGGTTATCGGCTGGCTGACTGAAGAATTAACAGAAGATGAACATGCAGAACTGGTGAAAGCTGCAGATGAAGGGAATGCAATGGGATTTATTATGCGTCCTGTTCGCGCTCAGGCACTTGCGGGGAGACAGCATTCCGGGCTAAAAATTCACTCGAATTTGTATCATTAAGTAAAATTAGGATTAATCCTGGAATTTTTTTTCATCCCTCAATCAGCCATTGAGATATAACGCATATTTTGTGTGAACGCCTGTCAGAAGCGGTTGTAGAGAAGTTTTCCGTTCAATTTATCAGCCATAAATGTTAAATATTGTGTATACAAGCCTTTTTTTTTCATATGCCTGACAGAGTTCACACTTGTAAGTTTTCAACTACGTTGTAGACTTTACATCGCCAGGGGTGCTCGGCTTAAGCCGCAGATATCGGTAGAGTAACTATTGAACTGATCCCCGGGTGAAGGATTTAACCGTGTTATCTCTCTGGAGATAGTCATGGCGAATTTTGGATGATAACGAGGCGCAAAAAATGAAAAAGACAGCTATCGCAATTGCAGTGGCACTGGCTGGTTTCGCTACCGTGGCGCAGGCCGCTCCGAAAGATAACACCTGGTACGCTGGTGCTAAAATGGGCTGGTCTCAGTTCCATGACGTAGGCAACAACCAGATCAACAACACCGGCCCGACCCACGAAAGCCAACTGGGTGCTGGTGCGTTCGGTGGTTATCAGGTTAACCCGTACGTTGGTTTTGAAATGGGTTACGACTGGTTAGGTCGTATGCCGTACAAAGGCACTGCCGACGCTACTAATCAAAACGGCGCTTTCAAAGCTCAGGGCGTTCAGCTGACCGCTAAACTGGGTTACCCAATCACTGACGATCTGGACGTTTATACCCGTCTGGGTGGTATGGTTTGGCGTGCAGACGCTAAAAGCAGCAATGGCTTCAAAGACCACGACACTGGCGTATCCCCAGTATTCGCTGGCGGCGTAGAGTATGCAATTACTCCTGAAATCGCTACCCGTCTGGAATACCAGTGGACCAACAACATCGGTGATGCGAACACCGTTGGTGGTCGTCCGGATAACGGTCTGTTGAGCGTTGGTGTTTCTTACCGTTTCGGCCAGCAGGAAGAAGCAGCTCCAGTAGTTGTAGCTCCGGCTCCGGCTCCAGAAGTCCAGACCAAGCACTTCACTCTGAAGTCTGACGTTCTGTTCAACTTCAACAAAGCGACTCTGAAACCAGAAGGCCAGCAGGCTCTGGATCAGATGTACAGCCAGCTGAGCAACCTGGATCCGAAAGACGGTTCCGTTGTGGTTCTGGGCTTCACTGACCGTATCGGTTCTGACGCTTACAACCAGAGCCTGTCTGAGAAACGTGCTCAGTCCGTTGTTGATTACCTGATCTCTAAAGGTATTCCTTCTGACAAAATCTCTGCACGTGGCATGGGCGAATCTAACCCAGTTACTGGCAACACCTGTGACAACGTGAAAGCTCGCGCTGCACTGATCGACTGCCTGGCTCCGGATCGTCGTGTTGAGATCGAAGTTAAAGGCATCAAAGACGTTGTAACTCAGCCTCAGGCTTAAGTTCTCGTCTAATAAAAAAACCCCGCGATGCGGGGTTTTTTTTCACCTGTGGTTCACCATAAAAACGTGGGTGCTCAGCGCACCGAGGCCGACATCAGGCTATTCTTTTCCCAGCAGCGCTTGTAAATCCTGTTTCAATGTGGACATTTTGTTCGCGTACTTCTCTTTATGCTCGGCGTCTTCAATCAGCTGCACGATGGTTTCAGAAAGCGTTTTTCCACGCCGCTGCGCAAGCCCTGCTAAGCGCTGCCAGACCATGAACTCCAGATCGATAGATTTCTTACGCGTATGCTGATGCTCTGCATTAAAATGCCGCTTACGCCTCGCGCGTATGGTTTGCTTCATACGATTTTGCAGCGCGGCATTCATGTGTTCTTCAATCCAGGTATTCACCCGAACCGGTTCATTTTCGAGGGTTAGCAATAAATCAACGGCTTCTTCGGCAGCGCTGGCTTCCACGTAACGGGTAATCAACTCCCCTTCACGATGCTTTTTCACCAGATACTTCCATTTCCAGCCGCTTTCAAGATTTTCAAGTTGTTGATATTTCATTGCGATCTCAATGTTACCGTGTAACTCTTATCAGAATATCAGCTTTTTGGGCATCTGAAGAAAAGAATATCCAGCCTGTGAACTGTCGCGCGTCATCATCCCCGTTTAGCGGTGCATTCCACGTGTGCAGTGCTGACGGTTACGGTATAATCTCGTTTTTTACAACAGACTAAAAAACATCAACTTTGACCATTACGAAACTTGCATGGCGTGATCTGGTTCCTGATACTGACAGTTATCAGGAAATATTTGCACAGCCGCACGTCACTGACGAAACCGATACCTTACTCAGTGATACTCAACCACGCTTACAATTTGCGCTTGAGCAACTGCTTCAGCAATGGGCGACGCCCTCCTTTATGCTGGTGAAAGCGCCGGAAGAGCTTGAGTATCTCAATCTTATCGCCACGGCTGCGCGCTCATTACATACGGATGCCGGAAGCTTAACCGGAGGTCATTACGACATCTCTGGGCACAAGATCCATTACCGTGCAGCACAGCACGCAGAAGACAATTTTGCGACCTTAACTCAGGTAGTCAATGCTGACTGGGTTGAAGCCGAACAACTGTTTGGCTGTTTGCGTCAGTTCAATGGTGAAATTACGCTGCAACCGGGACTGGTGCATCAGGCAAACGGGGGCGTGCTGGTTATCTCATTACGCACCCTATTGGCTCAACCCCTGCTGTGGATGCGCCTGAAAGCCATTGTCAGCCACGAGCGCTTTGACTGGGTAGCTTTCGACGAATCTCGTCCACTTCCTGTCTCCGTACCGTCTATGCCGCTGAAACTGAAAGTGGTGTTAGTCGGTGAGCGTGAGTCGCTGGCCGATTTCCAGGAAATGGAACCAGAATTAGCTGAACAGGCAATTTACAGCGAGTTTGAAGATAATCTGCAGATAGTGGATGCTGAAACCATGACCCTGTGGTGTCAGTGGGTCACGCATACCGCCATACGCAACAATCTTCCCTATCCCGCCCCTGACGCCTGGCAAACGCTGGTGCGTGAGGCCGTTCGTTATACCGGCGATCAGGCGACATTACCGCTTAATCCGCTGTGGATCATCCGCCAGTTCAAGGAAGTGGCCCCCCTTTGTGAAGGCGAAACCTGCAGCGCAGAACAGCTGGGTCTGATGCTGGCGCAACGCGAATGGCGGGAAGGTTTCCTGGCCGAACGCATGCAGGATGAGATCCTGCAAGAGCAGATCCTTATCGAGACGGAAGGCGAGCAAATTGGACAAATAAACGCGCTGTCGGTGATTGAGTTTCCAGGGCATCCTCGCGCGTTTGGTGAACCTTCTCGTATCAGCTGCGTTGTGCATATTGGCGATGGCGAATTTACCGATGTTGAGCGTAAAGCCGAACTGGGCGGAAATATTCATGCCAAGGGTATGATGATCATGCAGGCGTTCCTGATGTCGGAACTGCAGCTCGAACAGCAAATCCCCTTCTCTGCCTCGCTAACCTTCGAGCAATCCTACAGCGAAGTAGATGGAGACAGCGCATCCATGGCTGAACTGTGCGCATTAATTAGCGCCCTTGCCGATGTTCCTGTCAATCAAAGCATCGCGATTACCGGTTCTGTCGATCAGTTTGGCCGGGCGCAACCTGTCGGTGGCCTGAACGAGAAAATTGAAGGTTTCTTCACTATCTGCCAGCAGCGTGAATTAACCGGTACGCAGGGCGTGATTATCCCTTCAGCCAACGTCAGGCACCTGAGCCTACCGCCAGCCCTGTTACAGGCCGTTGAAGAAGAAAAGTTCACTATTTGGGCGGTGGATGACGTGACCGATGCGTTACCACTGTTGTTAAATTTGGTGTGGGATGGCGAAGGCCAAACAACGTTGATGCAAACTATCCAGGAGCGTATTGCTGCGGCAACGCAACAGGAAGGTCGTCACCGTTTTCCATGGCCGCTGCGTTGGCTGAACTGGATTATTCCGAACTGATCGGACTTGTTCAGCGTACACGTGTTAGCTATCCTGCGTGCTTCAATAAGATAAGGCTTACAGAGAACATGGTAGATAAACGCGAATCCTATACAAAAGAAGACCTTCTTGCCTCTGGTCGCGGTGAGCTGTTTGGCGCAAAAGGCCCACAACTGCCTGCACCAAGCATGCTGATGATGGACCGTGTCATCAAGATGACCGAAACCGGTGGCAACTTTGACAAAGGTTATGTTGAAGCTGAACTGGATATCAACCCGGACCTGTGGTTCTTCGGTTGCCATTTTATTGGCGATCCGGTGATGCCAGGCTGCCTGGGTCTGGATGCCATGTGGCAGCTGGTTGGATTCTATCTCGGCTGGCTCGGTGGTGAAGGTAAAGGCCGTGCACTGGGCGTGGGTGAAGTGAAATTCACCGGTCAGGTTCTGCCGACCGCGAAGAAAGTCACTTACCGCATTCACTTCAAACGTATCGTTAACCGCCGCCTGATCATGGGCCTGGCAGATGGTGAAGTGCTGGTTGATGGTCGTCTGATCTACACGGCGAACGATCTGAAAGTAGGCCTTTTCCAGGATACGTCTGCGTTCTAATTGCGGACATCTGTTAGCCTGATAAGATGCTACAAAAGGCGAAACCTCCGCAATGCGGAGGTTTCTTTTATCTAAAGAGACAGAATCAGGCCATTAACACCCTATCCCCCATGGCTTCTCGCCAGCCTCCCAGCCAGTATGACCTTTGATTCAGCGTCTGATAGGGACACATTTCTTTTGAGCGTCCGGCGATGCCGGCCTGATATCCACGTTGATGTGCCCGTTCCAGGCGATCTCGTTTTTGTCTCTTCATGCCTCGTTTCCCTCATCTTTGGGTCTGGTGGAAAAGAAAACAGTGATTACTAAGTGTGCAATCACACTAAACGAATACCCCGAAACATCAGACTCGTCAATGCGCAAAATTCACGCCAGTGTCATATTTGTGAGCTACCCGGTAAATCATCTATACAAAAATCATGAGTCAGAACAGTTATATCAGTCGCGAAAAAAATAAAAAAAACCGCCCAGGGCGCTGAGCCGAAGGCGGTGTAATTTACAATTATTTAAGCTTAAGGAATGCGTTTCAGTTCTTGAGCGATAGCCGTCGCCTCCTGACTCCATGCGCTGGCCAGTACCTTCACCATCTCATCATAGCCATCTTGCGTCTGCATGGCTTCGATGTGGAACGGGCGCTTAATCAGTTGTCCCTGGTGATTCAGCAACCATTCACCACTGACGATCACTTTACCATCGTAGCGGCCATGGAAGCCGGTTACCGTCACATTGAGCGTGTCCTGCGTACTGCCCAACGGTTGAGAGGCAACCACCCACCCTGGCAACTGCGTGCTCAGGTTGGCGACGAGAGTGTTACGCAATTGCTGATCTAACGGGCTGGCCCACAGATTACTGTTGGCAATAACGTACTTCACATCACTGGTTTGGTACACCACGCCATTACCTGCCAGGTAATCCGGTACCGCCACCTGCTCAACCCACAACAGGCGGTTACCCTGGTTAGCGCTACTCTGTACGCCCCCTTGGGCGATAGGGAGCTGGTAATAGCTTTTATTCTCTCCGCTGGAGCTACATGACGTCAGCCAGACCGCCATCATCACCACTAGCCACTTTTTCATTGTTTCGCCCTCTTCGGCTCTGGATCTTTTTTGTCCTTCGCTTCAAACACCAGCGCGTTACTCTTATCGTTCAACGTTTTCAATACCGGCTGCAACTCACGCAGAACCTGATCAAGACGCTGCATATCTGCCACCATCTTGTTATAGGCCGCAGAACCTGGCTGGAAGCCCTGCATGCTACGATTCAGTTCGCGCAGTGTATTCTGCATATCCGCAGGAAGCTGCTGCATCGACTGGCTACCGGTAATCTTATTCATGTTATCCAGCGTCGTTTGCAGATGTTTCATCGTGCGCTGGCTTTCTGAAAGTGTCGTGGTCGCCTGCACAATCATCGGATTCAGTGGCAGATTATTAATCTTATCCAATGCTTCCATCAAACGTTGCTGGATCTGCGCCAGACCACTGCTCACGGTCGGGATAATTTGGTAACCATTAAATTCGCGCACGCCCGTAATCGGTGGATCCTTCGGATAGAAGTCCAGATCGACATACAGCGCCCCGGTGACCAAATTCCCTGTTTTCAGGGATCCTCTTAATCCACGCTTGAGCAATTCGGCCAGATGGGTACCGACATCAGTATCTTCACCCAGCTGCGCCTTAAGGCGTTCTGGTTCAATGCGCACCAGCACCGGAATACGATAATCATCATTGAACACCTGACGCATATTCGGGGCAAAGAAAGGCACCTTGCTAACCGTACCGAGGCGAATACCACGGAACTCCAGCGGCGCACCAGGCTGCAACCCGCGAATCGAGTCTTTAAAGAACATCAGGTAATCAATGTGATCCGTATACAGCGAGTCCTGAATACTTTTTTGATCGTCATAGAGGCTGAACGTAGCCTGTTGTGCAACCGGCTGGCCTTGTTCTAACCCCTCCGGCACATCAAAGCTGACTCCACCGCCAAACAGCGTGGTTAGCGATCCCATTTCTACGCGCATCCCCGCTGAGGTGAGATCGACGGCAATACCGCTGTCCTTCCAGAAACGTACGTTACTGGTGACCAGGCGATCGTTTGGCGCATTAATGAAAAGCTGATAGCTGATGGAGCGTTTTTGCGCATCAAAGGTGCTGGTCTCAACTGACCCTACACGATACCCGCGGAACAACACCGGGTCTCCCGGGCTAAGCTGACCGGCTTTTTTGCTGTCCAAAATCACGCGGATCCCCTTCGCATCTGGCGGTGCCAGCGGTGGAGAGTCCAGCAACTGATAATTGGCGAGCTGGCTGCCTTTGTTACCCGGCTGCAGTTCAATATACGCCCCGGATAACAGCGTGCCTAAGCCACTGATACCTTCACGTCCCACCTGCGGCTTCACTACCCAAAAGACCGAGTCTTTATGCAGCAGCTTTTCCATACCAGAATTGAGACGTGCTTTAATTTCCACATGCGTCAAATCGTCGGTCAACGTGGCACTCTCAACGACGCCGACATCCACGCTGCGGCTCTTGATCGTGGTTTTGCCACCTTCAATACCTTCAGCATTGGTTGTAATCAGCGTGACGACCGGCCCCTGATGACTGTAGTGATAAAACAGGACCCACGCGCCGATGAGTGCGGTGACGATTGGGAATATCCACACAGGCGACCAGTTTTTAACCTTTTGCACTTTGGCTTCCCCACTTTTAGATTCCATGCTGTCAGGACTCCTCATGGCCTGGTTCTGGTTCACGGTCCCACGACAGACGTGGATCAAACGTCATCGCAGAAAACATTGTCATAATGACGACTAAAGCAAACATCAATGCACCCATTGCAGGATAAATGTTCATCAACCCTCCCATACGCACCAGCGCAGAGAGTACCGCAATAACAAAAACATCGATCATTGACCAACGACCGACAAATTCCACAACTTCATAAATGAAATGCATACGTTCACTGTCGCGTTTGCCGTGCCCTTTGGCATCCCAGCACAGCCAGGCAATGGCGATCATTTTTAGCGTCGGCACCAGAATACTGGCAATAAAGATGACCGCTGCCACCGGATAAGAACCTTCGCTCCAGATTAAAACAACGCCTTCAATAATGGTTGATGGCAGTTTTGACCCTAACAAATCGGTAATCATGATCGGCATAATATTGGCGGGCAGATACAGCATGATCGACGTGAACAGGAGTGCCAGCGTCCATTGCAGACTGTTTTTACGTCGCACGTAGCCCGTTGTCTGACAGCGCGGGCAGACCGGCTCGTCAGCGGGAAGAATCGCGGTACAACAGGAGCAGGAACGCAACCCCTGGTGAATACCGGGTACACCGGGTTTTAAGACCTGCTTAACCTCCGGCATTGGCGCGATATCATCCCACAGCCAGCGACGATCGACACACTGAAAGGCACGCAACTGAAGAACGCAAAACAGGCACCACGGGATAAAGCTGCTCCCCACGCCGATATCGCCATAGGCCATCAGCTTAACAAAGCTCACCAACACGCCTGCGAGGAAAATTTCTGCCATTCCCCAGCTTTTTAACTGAAACAGAATCCGCGCCAGCCACGCTTTCAGCCGCCAGGGCATCTCAACCCGGTTCACCAGCAATAAGATGGTGAACAGGCAAAAAGCAGGAACCAACTGCACGAATAATAAAAAGAAGGTGCCAAGACTGGCGTAGTCTTCTGAAAACAGAACGCCGGGGATTTCCAGCAACGTGACTTCGCTGCTCACCCCTGCGACATTCATGTTCACAAAGGGAAAAAGGTTCGATAAAAGCAGCATGAACAATGCTGCGATAACATACGCGGTGGGACGCTGTCTTGGCGCGTCCCACGCAACGGTTAATGTCGTGCCACATCTTGGACATGCCGCTTTTTGACCATGCGTCAGGCTCGGTAATGCCACCAGCATGTCACACTGCGAGCACAAAATATGCTTCGCGGCATGGTGATGTTCGCACATATGCGCTCCTTTAATTATGCGCCATTCTTCAAAGACTCAAGATACTCCCAGCGCTCAAAGGCTTGCTCAAGTTCTTGTTCCGCTTCGCTCAGATTAGCTAATACCTGCTGCGTTTGCTCATGTGGCTGACTGAAAAAAGAAGCATCAGCAACCTGGGCCTGGAACGTTTCCAGTTTAGCTTCCAGCTCTTCAAGCTGCGCAGGGAGCTGCTCCAGTTCGCGCTGGTGTTTATAGCTTAGTTTGCTGGTGCCGCGTTTTACAATTTCTGCTTTAGGGGCAGCAACTTCCTCTGTTTTTTTGGCAACAGGCTGTTTAAACGCCACATACTGTGACTGCTGCTCACGTGCGTCATGGTAACCGCCTACATAACGACCAATTTTGCCGCCGCCTTCAAAGATCCAACACTCGGTAACGGTGTTATCGACAAACTGACGATCGTGGCTGACCAGCAACACGGTTCCCTGATAACCGTCAATCAACTCTTCGAGAAGTTCCAGCGTTTCGACGTCGAGATCGTTCGTTGGTTCATCGAGAATCAAAAGATTGCTGGGCTTCAGAAAAAGACGCGCCAGTAACAGACGGTTTCGTTCCCCACCGGAGAGCGCACGCACTGGTGTCATCGCACGCTTAGGGTGGAACAGGAAGTCCTGCAGGTAGCCCAGCACGTGACGTGGTTTACCGTTGACCATCACCTCTTGCTTACCTTCCGACAGGTTATCCATGACGGTTTTATCCGGATCCAGCTCCGCGCGGTGTTGGTCAAAATAAGCCACTTCCAGCTTGGTACCGACATGGATACGACCGCTGTCAGCCTGTAACTGACCCAACATCAGCTTGATTAGCGTTGTTTTACCGCAACCGTTAGGTCCAATTAGCGCAATTTTGTCACTACGCTGTACCTGCGCCGAGAAGTCTTTCACCAGTTGTTTACCGTTAATCTGGTAATCAACATTCTCCATTTCAAAGACGATTTTACCCGAACGGCTCGCCTCTTCGACCTGCATCTTCGCGGTACCCATCACTTCACGACGCTCGCCACGCTCACGACGCATCGCCTTCAGCGCACGCACGCGGCCTTCGTTACGTGTACGGCGCGCTTTAATGCCCTGACGGATCCAAACCTCTTCCTGCGCCAGTTTGCGGTCAAACTCCGCATTCTGAAGCTCTTCTACACGCAGCGCTTCTTCTTTCTCCAGCAGGTACTGATCGTAATTACCCGGATAGGTCACCAGCTTGCCGCGATCGAGATCGACAATACGCGTTGCCATATTGCGAATAAACGAACGGTCGTGAGAAATGAAGATGATCGTTCCATTGAAGGTTTTCAGGAACCCTTCCAGCCAGTCGATGGTTTCGATATCCAGATGGTTGGTCGGTTCATCCAGCAACAATACGCGTGGATTGCTGACTAACGCCCGGCCCAGTGCGGCTTTACGCAGCCAACCGCCGGAAAGCGATGCCAGTTCCATGTCTGGCTCCAGCCCAAGCTGTTCCAGTACTTCATTGATGCGGTTTTCCAGTTGCCACAGATTGTGGTGATCCAGCTGTTCCTGAACCTTCGCCAGTTCCTGCAGGTTTTTATCACTAGGATCGGTGATCACCAGATGCGAAATATCATGGTAACGCTTGAGATACACCGCCTGCTCTGCAATCCCTTCGGCAACGAAATCGTAGACGGTACCCTGCACGTTACGCGGCGGATCCTGCTGCAGACGTGCCACAACCAGATCCTGTTCATAAATAATACGTCCGTCGTCAAGACCCTGTTCACGGTTGAGGATCTTCATCAGCGTCGATTTGCCCGCGCCGTTACGGCCAACCAGACAAACGCGCTCGTTATCTTCGATATGCAGTTCAGCATTATCAAGAAGCGGCGCATCGCTGAACGACAGCCATGCACCATGCATACTGATTAATGACATTTATTTTTCCTTTCAGGCTGCTGTAATCAGCCAGCAATTGTGGATCTGACGGTTACGGGCAAAGTCCTGAGAAAGCGTTTTTTGGGTAATTTCTTGTGCTTTCAATCCCAGTTCAGCCAGTCCGTCGAGATCCATACGGAATCCACGTTTGTTGTTAGAGAACATGATCGTGCCGTCTTTACGCAGCAGACGCTTCAGATCTTTCATTAGCGCCAGATGATCGCGCTGCACGTCAAACGAGTCTTCCATACGTTTTGAGTTAGAGAAGGTCGGTGGATCGATGAAGATCAGATCAAACTGTTCATTGGCTTCGCGCAGCCAGCCCAGGCAATCGGCCTGAATTAAACGATGCGCGCGGCCGCTCAGCCCGTTGAGTCGCAGGTTACGTTCCGCCCACTCCAGATAAGTACGAGACATATCGACCGTTGTGGTGCTGCGCGCACCGCCAAGCCCGGCGTGTACGCTGGCGCTGCCGGTATACGAGAACAGATTGAGGAAATCTTTACCCTTGCTCATCTGGCCCAGCATGCGGCGCGCTATACGGTGGTCCAGGAACAGACCGGTATCAAGATAGTCGGTCAGGTTAACCCACAGGCGCGCGTTGTACTCGCTCACCTCAATGAATTCACCCTTCTCATTCATCTTCTGATACTGGTTTTTCCCTTTCTGTCGTTCACGGGTTTTCAGCACCAGTTTATTCGGCGCAATCTCCAGTACCGACAGCGTGGCGGCAATGATGTCAAACAGACGCTGGCGAGCCTTCTGGGCATCAACCGTCTTCGGCGGCGCGTATTCCTGAACCACAACCCAGTCACCGTAGCGGTCGACCGCGACGTTGTATTCTGGCAGGTCAGCATCGTACAGGCGATAGCATTCAATGCCTTCCTGACGCGCCCATTTTTCCAGCTTTTTGATATTTTTACGCAGACGGTTGGCGTAGTCTTCCGCCACCGTGGCAGGCTTACTGTCTGCGGTGGTTTCCGCGACGTGATAGTTTTTCTGTACGCAATCCAGCGGGCCGTTTTTGGCTTTAAACTGCTTGTCAGCGCGCAATTGCAGACTGCTGAGCAAATCCGGTGAGGCGCTGAAAAGCGACAGATTCCAGCCGCCAAACTGGTTTTTCATCGTGCGGCCCAGCAGGCTGTGCAGTGCGATCAGCGCCGGTTCGCTATCCAGACGTTCACCGTACGGCGGGTTGCTGATAACGGTACCATACGGACCTTGCGGTAGCGGGTTACTCAGTTTCGCTACGTCTTTGACGTCAAATGTCACCAGATCGGCAATCCCAGCGCGGCGGGCGTTGCTGCGCGCTTTCTCAATCACTCGGGCGTCGCTATCAGAGCCATAGAAGTGCGACGTATAGTCCGCCAGCCCTTTACGCGCGCGAACCTGCGCTTCCGCTTTCACCTCTTGCCAGACCGCTTCATCATGCTGCGCCCAACCGTTAAAGCCCCAGTAGCCACGGTGCAGACCGGGTGCGCGATCGGTTGCCCACATCGCGGCTTCAATCAGCAGCGTACCGGAACCACACATCGGATCGAGCAGCGGCGTACCCGGCTGCCAGCCAGAACGCATCACGATAGCCGCAGCCAGCGTCTCTTTGATCGGCGCCTGACCGGCACGATCGCGATAGCCGCGCTGATGCAGACCATCACCGCTAAGATCGAGGGCAATGCTGGCGGTATCTTTGTTCAGCCAGACGTTAATACGCAGATCCGGGGATTCGCGATCCACATTCGGACGGGCCATATTTTTACGGGTAAAGGAATCGACAATCGCGTCCTTTACTTTTAATGCGCCGTACTGGCTGTTACGAATGGTGTCGTTTAAGCCGCTAAAATGCACGGCAAACGTCGCTCCTGGGTTAAATATCTCTGTCCAGTCGATTGCCTGAACACCGAGGTACAGATCAAGATCGCTGTAGACCTTGCACTCTCCCATCGGCAGGATAATGCGCGAGGCCAGGCGGCTCCACATCAGGCTCTGGTAAACAAGCCGCGTGTCGCCCTTAAAATGGACCCCACCCTGAACCACCTGGCACTCCGCGGCGCCGAGGTTTTCCAGTTCAGTTTTTAACAGCTCTTCCAGCCCACGGGCCGTACTGGCAAACAGAGAATTCATAATGTCACTTTTACTCCAATAAAATTGCTGCGCATTATAGCTAATCTCGCGCCCTTGTCATAAAGTTGAAGGCTTATTTTCGTTCGAGGGGCTGTACAGTGGTAACGTTAACCCGACTTTTTGTTCATCCGGTTAAATCAATGCGCGGTATTGGGCTCACGCACGCCCTGGCAGACGTTAGCGGTCTGGCCTTTGACCGCATCTTTATGGTTACCGAACCCGACGGAACGTTCATCACCGCCCGGCAGTTCCCCCAGATGGTCCGTTTTACCCCTTCCCCTTTACACGATGGGTTGCACTTAACCGCACCCGACGGCAGCAGTGCGTTGGTCCGTTTTGCCGACTTCGCCACCCAGGATGCGCCAACAGAAGTCTGGGGAAACCATTTTACTGCACGTATCGCGCCAACAGCTATCAATCAGTGGCTCAGCGGTTTTTTCTCGCGCGATGTACAGTTACGCTGGGTTGGCCCACAGTTAACCCGCCGGGTCAAACGCCACGACGGCGTACCGCTCTCGTTCGCCGATGGTTTTCCTTACCTTCTGACTAATGAAGCCTCACTGCGCGATGTGCAGCAACGCTGCCCGGCCAGTATCAGAATGGAGCAGTTTCGCCCCAACCTGGTGGTCTCAGGGGCTAGCGCCTGGGAGGAAGACACCTGGAAGGTGATTCGCATTGGCGAGGTCATCTTTGATGTGGCAAAACCCTGCAGCCGCTGTATTTTCACCACTATCAGCCCTGAAAAAGGCCTGAAACATCCGTCCGGTGAACCGCTGGCAACGCTGCAAACCTTCCGCAGCGCGGTGGATAACGGCGATGTCGATTTCGGTCAGAATCTCATTGCCCGCAACAGCGGCGTGATCCGCGTTGGCGATGAAGTTGAAATTTTGTCCACCGGGCCCGCCCGAGCTTACGGCGCGGTGGCTTCCGATGACACTATTGCACAGCAGCAGCCTGATGCCAGCGTGCTTATCGACTGGCAGGGGCACACCTTTCGTGGCAACAATCAACAGGTGTTACTGGAACAACTGGAAAACCAGGGGATCCGGGTTCCTTATTCGTGCAGGGCGGGGATCTGCGGATGCTGCCGGATTCGGCTGGTAGAGGGCGAAGTCAGTCCGCTGAAAAAATCAGCGATTGGTGATGACGGGACGATTCTTTGCTGCAGTTGTGTGCCAAAAACAGCGGTCAGGCTGGAGAGTTAAACGGCCTGCTCAAGGCTGAAACTGTCGACAGGGAGTTGCGGTTTCAGTCTGTCATTCATAATTTTAATGGCGTCGCCAAGCTGCATGGTGCGCCCGGCAATAACCACGCCCGGCTGTGCCAACAGACACAGGGCCGCATTTTCCCCCGGCTCAACCACTAACAGATTGACCTGTTCCTCGGTATCGCTTAAATACACGCAGGCAGCGTCACCTATCCTCGGTGACCAACTAACAGTGTGCGCCACAAAGTGCCAGCTTTTTGGCATTTGCGGTTTTAGATAACGAATAGCCACCAGCGCATTGAGTACCAGCTCCGCTTTTTGCTCTTTGGCTAAATCCAGATCACGGCATTTTTCTTCAAAAGAAAAATAAAGCGCGGCATCATCAACACAAAAACCGGACGGAGAGAATGCATCGGGTGTGAGCATTTTGCGCGCAAAACGCGAACGAAATAACATGCCATTGGCTAAATCGAGCATCATACGATCGTGCTCTTCATCATAATACCAGCGCCAGTTATCGTCGGGTTTAATTCGCATCAGTATCTCTCCATTCCTTAATCATCGTCGTTACGACAGTATCCTTTTGCCGCTTCGTTTATTGCCCTAATAATAAAAGCTCAGAATGTTTAAATAAGCAACAGTAAAGGAATATAAAACAACCAGGGCCAGAAATAAAGCCCTGGTTTGTGATTAAGGTAGTATTCAGATATTGGTGATGATTTCTTTAATCAACGGCGGGCCTTTAAAAATAAAGCCTGAATAAATCTGAACCAGGGAAGCCCCTGCGGCTATTTTCTCACGCGCAGCGATGACTGAGTCGATACCGCCAACCCCGATAATCGGCAGTTGCCCTTTTAATTCCCGGGACAACATACGAATAATTTCGGTGCTTTTTAATTGTAACGGTCGACCACTCAGGCCACCCATTTGATCGCAATTTTTCATTCCCTGTACCAGGGAGCGATCGAGCGTGGTGTTGGTGGCAATGACGCCATCAATATTATGGCGAACTAAACTGTCGGCTACCTGGATCAGTTCTTCTTCAGAAAGATCCGGGGCGATCTTTACCGCCACCGGAACATATTTATGGTGGATCGCCTGGAGATCGTTTTGCTTATTTTTAATTGCCGTCAGCAAATCATCCAGCGCTTCGCCGTATTGCAGCGTGCGTAACCCTGGCGTATTAGGTGAGGAAATATTAATCGCAATATAGCCAGCATAAGCATAGACTTTTTCCATACAAATCAGATAGTCATCTTTGCCATTCTCTACCGGGGTATCTTTGTTCTTACCAATATTGATCCCCAGAATGCCGTCAAAATGCGATTTCTTAACGTTCTCTACCAGGTTATCAACGCCCAGGTTATTGAAGCCCATGCGGTTGATCAAACCTTCTGCGTCAACCAGACGGAAAAGACGTGGCTTATCATTACCCGATTGAGGACGTGGCGTCACGGTGCCTATCTCAATTGAGCCGAACCCCATTGCACCGAGTGCATCAATGCACTCCCCGTCTTTATCCAGCCCGGCGGCAAGACCGAGCGGATTCTTAAACGTCAGCCCCATGCAGGTCACCGGTTTTGCCGGTACTTTCTGGCGGACAAGCGCTTCGAGCGGCGTGCCCGTAATGCGACGTAATTGCTGGAATGTCAATTCATGAGCGCGCTCTGGATCGAGCTGAAAAAGGGCTTTACGAACGAAGGGGTAGTACATGAACTCTCCTGGATTCCCGGTGTGCAAACCGGGGGCGTATTATGTGCGATCGTGAACAAAAAGGGAATTGACCTGCGGCAATAAAACGCAAACGTTTTCTTTCTTCTCCTCCTTTTATGCAGTTTTCAGCTTTTCTATCCCGCATAAATCATTTCGATAAACAAAATCTCTCTGCCAGACTGCACAAATTGTTATCAATGTTAAATAAAAACGAATATTTGGTTATAAGGAGAGAATATAAATATGCGCGTTATCACTCTGGCGGGTAGCCCACGCTTCCCCTCTCGCTCCAGCGCCCTACTGGAATATGCGCGAGAAAAACTGCATGGACAGGATGTCGAGGTCTATCACTGGAATCTGCACAATTTTGAGCCTGAGGATCTGATCTATGCGCGCTTCGACAGTCCGGCACTGAAGACGTTTATCGAACAGTTGCAGGATGCAGACGGACTGATTGTCGCCACGCCGGTCTACAAAGCGGCCTATTCCGGCGCATTGAAAACCTTGCTTGACCTGCTCCCCGAACGTGCACTGGAAGGCAAAGTCGTGTTGCCACTGGCCACCGGCGGCACTGTAGCACATTTACTGGCCGTCGATTACGCCCTGAAACCGGTACTCAGCGCACTGAAAGCCCAGGAGATCCTGCACGGCGTTTTCGCCGATGATTCGCAGGTTATTGATTATCAACATAAGCCGCAGTTTACGCCGAACCTGCAATTACGCCTGGACAATGCACTCGAGACCTTTTGGCAGGCGTTGCAGCGTCGTGATGTCCAATTTGTGCACGTGAACACGCTGCGGGGTACCGCCCATGCTTAATTTACTCAAACGCCATACGCCGTGTCTGGCGCTGACCGGACTGCTGTCTTTATCCACGCTGGTTCACGCCGCAGAGACCGCGCCAGACGCCCTGCGCATTGGCTATCAGAAAGGCAGCGTCAGCATGGTGCTGGCTGAAAGCCATCAGTTGCTGGAAAAACGCTACCCGCAAACAAAAATCTCCTGGGTAGAGTTCCCAGCCGGCCCGCAAATGCTGGAGGCGCTCAATATCGGCAGCATCGATCTGGGCAGCACTGGTGATATCCCGCCGATTTTTGCTCAGGCCGCCGGGGCCGATCTGGTCTATGTCGGCGTCGAACCGCCAAAACCGCATGCGGAAGTGATTTTGGTACCGAAAGACAGCCCCATCCACACCGTCGCAGAGCTTAAAGGGCATAAGGTCGCCTTCCAGAAAGGCTCCAGCGCGCACAATCTGCTGTTGAGGGCCCTGCAGCAGGCCGGGTTGAAGTTTACCGATATCCAGGCCACCTATCTGACGCCCGCCGATGCGCGTGCCGCTTTCCAACAGGGGAATGTGGATGCATGGGCAATTTGGGACCCTTACTACTCCGCCGCCTTGCTGCAGGGTGATTTACGCGTACTCAAAGACGGTACCGACCTCAAACAGACCGGATCGTTTTATCTCGCCGCACGCCCTTATGCCGAGAAAAATAGCGCATTTATTCCTGGCGTGCTGGACACCTTCAGCCAGGCCGATGCCTTAACGCTCAGCCAACGCCAGCAGAGCATTACCCTGTTGGCGAAAACGATGGGGCTGCCTGAGCCGGTCATAGCGTCCTATCTGGACCATCGCCCGCCAACCTCCATTACGCCCGTCAGCGCTTCTGTTGCCGCATTGCAGCAACAAACTGCCGATCTGTTTTATGACAATCGGCTGGTGCCGAAAAAAATCGACATTCGCCAGCGTATCTGGCAACCCACTCAGCAGACAGGAGCAAAATTATGAGTCTGAACATGTTCTGGTTTTTACCCACGCACGGTGACGGCCATTATCTGGGAACAGAAGAAGGTGCACGCCCAGTCGATCATGGTTATCTGCAACAAATCGCGCAAACGGCCGACCGCCTGGGATTTACCGGGGTACTGATCCCGACAGGCCGCTCCTGTGAAGATGCCTGGTTGGTTGCCGCCTCAATGATCCCGGTCACCCAGCGGTTAAAATTTCTGGTCGCGCTGCGCCCCAGCGTGACGTCCCCCACGGTGGCGGCACGCCAGGCGGCGACGCTCGACAGACTGTCCAACGGTCGGTCGCTATTTAATCTGGTAACCGGCAGCGATCCACAAGAGTTAGCAGGTGATGGTGTTTTTCTCGATCACACTGAGCGTTATGAAGCCTCCGCTGAATTTACCCAGGTATGGCGACGCTTGCTACAGGGCGACACCGTGGATTTTAACGGTAAACACGTTCACGTCCGTGGGGCAAAACTCTTTTTCCCCCCCGTGCAACAACCCCATCCGCCACTGTACTTCGGCGGGTCTTCCGACATAGCGCAGGAACTGGCCGCTGAGCAGGTTGATCTCTACCTGACCTGGGGTGAGCCGCCCGACTTGGTGAAAGAGAAGATAGAGCAAGTACGGGCAAAAGCAGCGGCGCTTGGGCGTAAGATCCGCTTTGGTATTCGCCTGCACGTGATTGTGCGCGAAACCACCGCAGAGGCATGGCAGGCAGCGGATCGCCTGATTGCCCATCTGGATGATGACACCATTGCCAAAGCCCAGGCCGCTTTCGCCAGAACCGACTCTGTGGGCCAGCACCGAATGGCAGCGCTGCACAACGGCAAGCGCGACCAACTGGAAATTAGCCCGAACTTGTGGGCGGGCGTTGGACTGGTACGTGGCGGGGCCGGGACCGCACTGGTGGGGGATGGTCCAACAGTGGCGGCACGGATTAATGAGTATGCCGCGCTGGGTATCGACAGCTTTGTGTTGTCCGGGTATCCACATCTGGAAGAGGCGTACAAGGTCGGCGAGCTACTGTTCCCGCATCTGGATGTCTCGATCCCAGAAATACCGCAGCCGCAACGCCTGCATCAACAAGGTGAAGCCGTGGCGAACGAATTTATTCCGCGTAGCGTCGCGCAACGCTAAGGAGCCCGATGATGGCAACGCCGCAAAATAAGTGGTTACTGCGCTTTGCTCCGTGGTTTTTACCGATTGGTCTGGTGGCGCTCTGGCAGCTGGCATCATCCATGGGCTGGCTGTCCACCCGCATCCTGCCCTCTCCAGAAGGTGTAGTAGAAGCTTTCTGGACGCTTTCCGTCAGCGGCGAGCTTTGGCAGCATCTGGCGATCAGCACCTGGCGGGCAGCGATCGGCTTTTCTATTGGCGGATCGATTGGCCTGACGCTGGGGCTGATAAGCGGCCTGTCACGCTGGGGGGAACGGTTGCTGGACACCTCGGTGCAGATGCTGCGTAACATACCGCATCTGGCGCTGATCCCTCTGGTCATTTTGTGGTTCGGTATTGATGAATCCGCCAAGATCTTTCTCGTTGCACTGGGTACCTTGTTCCCTATTTACATCAATACCTGGCACGGGATCCGCAATATCGATCGCGGGCTGGTGGAAATGGCTCGCAGCTATGGGTTATCCGGTATTTCACTGTTTATCCATGTGATCCTGCCCGGCGCTCTGCCCTCGATCATGGTCGGCGTACGTTTTTCCCTTGGGCTGATGTGGCTGACGCTTATCGTGGCGGAAACCATTTCAGCGAACGCTGGCATCGGCTACCTGGCAATGAATGCCCGCGAATTTCTGCAAACGGATGTGGTCGTGGTGGCCATCATTCTCTACGCCCTGCTCGGCAAGTTGGCCGACATCAGCGCGCAACTACTGGAACGTAGCTGGCTACGCTGGAACCCGGCTTACCATGCGAAGGAGGTCACCGTATGAATACCACGCGTTTAAATCAGGGAATTCCGCTACTGCTAAGCGGCGTAACAAAACGCTACGGCGCCAATACGGTGCTCAATCAGCTAGATTTGCCTGTTCCAGCGGGGCAATTTGTTGCCGTGGTGGGCCGCAGCGGTGGCGGGAAAAGTACCCTGCTGCGTCTGCTGGCCGGTCTGGAATCGCCCACCTCAGGGGAATTGTTCGCCGGCACCGCGCCGCTGGCAGATATTCAGCATGATACGCGAATGATGTTTCAGGACGCACGCCTGCTGCCGTGGAAATCAGTCATTGATAACGTAGGACTGGGCCTTAATGGCCACTGGCAAGATGCAGCCCGGGATGCGCTGACGTCTGTTGGGCTGGAAAATCGGGCGCAGGAATGGCCTGCCGCCCTTTCCGGTGGGCAAAAACAGCGCGTGGCGCTGGCACGGGCACTGATTCATCGTCCCGGATTACTGTTGCTGGATGAACCACTGGGCGCGCTGGATGCGTTAACCCGTCTGGAAATGCAAGATTTGATTGTCTCGCTGTGGCAAAAGCAGGGATTTACCGTACTGCTGGTCACCCATGATGTCAGCGAAGCGGTGGCGATGGCCGATCGCGTGTTGCTGATTGAAGATGGAAAAATTGGTCTGGATTTGACGGTAGATATTCCACGTCCACGCCGACCAGGTTCAGTGCGCCTGGCAGAACTGGAAGCAGAAGTGTTGAATCGGGTGATGCAGCGTGGCGAGGCTCAACAGTCAATCCGACTACATGGATAAACATTCAGGACATTGTAGGCCCGGTAAGCGTTTGAGCCACCGGGCATTTTGCCGGATGGCGGCTTTACCGCCTTCTCCGGCCTACAAAACGACAGGTCAACGTCTCAGGCTAACGCTTTGGTTATCTTCTCGAACAGATCGCCGGACAGATTCTCCAGACCTTTCAGTTGCTCAAGCGCCGCACGCATCTTCGCCTGGCGTTTGGCATCATAACGTTTCAAGCGGATCAGCGGCTCAATCAGACGTGAGGCCACCTGCGGGTTACGGCTGTTCAGCTCCGTCAGCATGTCGACCAGGAACTGATAACCGCTACCGTCTTCCGCATGGAACGCCGCCGGGTTGCTGCCCGCGAAAGCGCCAATCAAAGAACGAATACGGTTCGGGTTGCTCATGCTAAAGGAACGATGCTGCAACAGGCCGCGTACCGTTTCCAGCACGTTGTCCGCCGGGCTGGTGGATTGCAGGATAAACCATTTATCCATCACCAGACCGTCATGATGCCACTTGTCGTCATACGCCTGCATCAGCGCATCGCGACACGGCAACTGCGCCGCTACCGCCGCAGACAGGGCCGCCAGCGCATCAGTCATGTTATTGGCTTCACGGTACTGCTTGCTCACCAGGGTATCTGCCAGATGCGTTTCGCCGAAAGCCAGGAAACGCAGACAAGCATTACGCAGCGTGCGTTTGCCAATATCGCCATGTTCAACGCGGTATTCTGCAAGATGGTTGGCGTTATACACGGCCAGGAACTCATCTGCCAGTTCGGCAGCCAGCGTACGGGTTAACGCCTCGCGCACGTCGGTAATCGCCACTGGATCGATAATCTCAAACAGCTCGGCAATTTCATTCGCCGAAGGCAGCGTCAGGATTTCTGCCGCCAGCGCCGGATCGATTTTCTCATCCAACAAAATGGCACGGAACGCATCAGCCACGTGCACCGGCAGCGACAGCGGTTGCCCTTGCTGATGGCGAGCAACGTTCAGCTTGATATAGGTGGCCAACAGGCTTTGCGCCGCATCCCAACGAGAGAAATCGTTACGCGCGTGACGCATCAGGAAGGTTAACTGCTGATCGCTCCATTTATATTCCAGTTTTACCGGTGCAGAGAATTCGCACAGCAGCGCCGGAACCGGCTGGAAGTAGACGTTATCAAAGACAAAGGTTTGTTCCGCCTGGGTGACGTTGAGCACAGAATTCACCGGATGCCCGCCTTTTTGCAACGGGATCACTTTGCCTTCGTTGTCGTACAACTCAATGGCAAAAGGAATATGCAGTGGCAGTTTTTCTGCCTGATCCGGTGTAGCCGGCGTACGTTGGCTTATCGTCAGCGTGTACTGTTCGGTGGCCGGGTTATAGTCATCACGTACAGTCACAATCGGCGTACCGGACTGACTGTACCAACGGCGGAAATGCGAGAGATCGACGTTAGACGCATCTTCCATCGCCTGCACGAAATCATCACAGGTCGCTGCGCTGCCATCATGGCGCTCAAAATAGAGCTGCATCCCCTTCTGGAAATTCGCTTCACCCAGCAGGGTGTGGATCATCCGGATCACTTCTGCGCCCTTTTCGTACACGGTCAGGGTATAGAAGTTGTTCATCTCAATGACACTATCCGGGCGGATAGGATGCGCCATCGGGCTGGCGTCTTCGGCAAACTGCAGACCGCGCATGGTACGCACGTTGCTGATCCGATTAACGGCACGAGAGCCAAGGTCGGAGCTAAACTCCTGGTCGCGGAACACGGTTAAGCCTTCTTTCAGGCTCAACTGGAACCAGTCGCGGCAGGTCACACGGTTGCCGGTCCAGTTGTGGAAGTATTCGTGGCCGATCACGCGCTCAATATCGAGGTAATCTTTGTCGGTGGCGGTATCGGTACGCGCCAGCACGTATTTGGAGTTAAAGATGTTCAGACCTTTATTCTCCATCGCGCCCATATTAAAGAAGTCCACCGCGACAATCATGTAGATATCGAGGTCATACTCAAGGCCAAAACGCTCTTCATCCCACTTCATGGAATTTTTCAGCGAGGTCATCGCCCACGGTGCGCGATCCAGATTGCCGCGGTCGACGTACAGCTCTAACGCCACTTCTCGCCCGGAACGGGTGGTAAAGGTGTCACTCAGAACATCGAAATCACCGGCTACCAGGGCAAACAGGTAGCATGGTTTCGGGAACGGATCCTGCCACTGTACCCAGTGACGACCGTTGTCCAGCTCGCCCTGAGCAATACGGTTACCGTTAGACAGCAGGAACGGATAGCGGGTTTTATCGGCGATAATTTTAGTGGTAAACCGTGCCAGCACGTCAGGACGGTCGAGATACCAGGTAATATGGCGGAAACCTTCCGCTTCGCACTGCGTGCACAGCGCTTCGCCGGACTGATACAGGCCTTCCAGTGCGGTATTCGTCGCCGGACTGATTTCATTCACGATACGCAGCGTAAAACGTTCCGGCAGGTGGCTGATGACCAGCGCCCCCTCTTCTTCTTTATACTCTGTCCACGGTTCGCCATTCACGTGGATTGACACCAGGGTCAGATCCTCGCCATTCAGGCGCAGAGGGGCATCAGACGCACCATGACGGACAGCCTGGCTCACGGCAGTGACCACGGTTTTTTCAGCATCCAGGTCAAAGGTCAAATCAATATCAGTAATCTGGTAATCCGGCGCACGGTAGTCGTGGCGGTATTTGGCTTGTGGCTGTTGTGTCATAAAAAACCTTTAGCATCTATGGTAGAGTCTCGGGTTCAGTCTATTCCTGTTGCGTAAATCGCGCTACGCAGAATGTTCATCTTTTCAGGCACAAACACCCTTTTTGCTACATTTGTATAACACGAGGCACGAATTGCCCTCGACCAGAAAGTCAGCTTATGGTGTGATCGGGGTTCAATAAATCGCTAAACAGGGTATACTCCAGCGGTTTTCTTAGTTGTTTATTGTACTAAACGCTCCCGTGAGAGGATGCTACTGCGCACCTATGACACAATTCGCTTCTCCTGTTCTGCACTCGCTGCTGGATACAGATGCTTATAAGTTGCATATGCAGCAAGCCGTTTTTCACCACTACTATGATGTACAAGTAGCGGCTGAATTTCGTTGCCGTGGCGATGACCTGCTCGGTATTTATGCCGATTCTATTCGCGAGCAGGTGAATGCTATGCAGCACCTGCAACTGCAGGAGGACGAGTACCAGTGGCTCTCCGGCCTGCCTTTCTTTAAAGCTGATTACCTCAGCTGGCTTCGCGATTTCCGCTATAACCCGCAGCAGGTATGCATCACCAACGATAACGGTAAGCTGAATATTCGTTTAACCGGCCCGTGGCGTGAAGTCATCATGTGGGAAGTCCCGCTGCTGGCAGTGATTAGCGAGCTGGTGCACCGCTACCGTTCGCCAGAAGTCGGTGTGCCGCAGGCGCTGGATGAACTGGAAGGCAAACTAGTCGAATTCTCTGCTTTAACGAAAGATGTCGATATGTCCCGCTTCCATCTGATGGATTTTGGCACGCGTCGTCGTTTTTCGCGTGACGTGCAGCAGGCGATTGTTAAACGTCTCCAGCAAGAGCCATGGTTTGTGGGCACCAGTAACTACGATCTCGCCCGCCGCCTGTCATTAACTCCAATGGGGACTCAGGCACACGAATGGTTCCAGGCTCATCAACAAATTAGCCCTGAACTTGCCACCAGTCAGCGCGTCGCACTTGCCGCCTGGTTGCACGAGTACCCTAATCAACTCGGCATTGCGCTGACCGATTGCATCACCATGGACGCCTTTTTACGCGATTTCGGCGTTGAGTTTGCGACCCGCTATCAGGGTCTGCGCCATGACTCTGGCGATCCGCTGGAATGGGGTGAAAAAGCCATCGCGCATTACGAGAAATTGGGTATCGATCCACTGAGCAAAACGCTGGTGTTCTCCGATAATCTCGATTTGAAGAAAGCAATCGAACTGTATTGCCACTTCTCTTCTCGCGTGCAGCTGAGTTTTGGGATTGGCACGCGCTTAACCTGCAATATTCCTCAGGTCAAGCCGCTGAATATCGTTATCAAGCTGGTCGAATGCAACGGCAAACCGGTGGCGAAGTTGTCCGACAGCCCGGGTAAAACCATTTGCCATGATAAAGCGTTTGTCCGCGCGCTGCGCAAAGCCTTCGATCTTCCGCATATCAAAAAAGCCAGTTAATCTCTCAAGGGAGTCGTTTCGACTCCCTTTTCGCGTTTATTTCCGAAATCTTTCACTCCAGCTACGAATTCTGCTTGTCTGATTGCAGATGCCAGGTAACATAGGTATCCCCCCCATTTACGGGTGGACATGTGTTTATATATCCGACTATTAACAGAGAGACTATTATGAGCGTAGTGCCTGTAGCCGACGTACTCCAGGGCCGCGTAGCCGTTGACAGCGAAGTCACCGTGCGCGGATGGGTGCGTACCCGCCGAGATTCAAAAGCTGGCATCTCCTTCCTCGCCGTTTATGACGGTTCCTGCTTTGATCCTGTACAGGCCGTCATCAATAATTCTCTGCCCAATTACAATCAAGACGTATTACGTCTGACGACGGGCTGCTCGGTTATCGTAACGGGTAAAGTCGTTGCGTCTCCAGGACAGGGACAGAGCTTTGAAATCCAGGCAACCGAAGTTGAAGTGACCGGCTGGGTTGACGATCCTGATACCTACCCAATGGCCGCTAAACGTCACAGCATTGAGTACCTGCGTGAAGTGGCGCATATGCGTCCGCGCACCAACATGATTGGTGCAGTCGCGCGCGTTCGTCATACGCTGGCGCAAGCGCTGCATCGATTCTTCCACGAGCAGGGTTTCTTCTGGGTATCCACTCCGCTGATCACCGCCTCCGATACCGAAGGCGCCGGTGAAATGTTCCGCGTTTCAACGCTGGATCTGGAAAACCTGCCGCGTAACGATCAGGGTAAAGTCGATTTCGATAAAGACTTCTTTGGTAAAGAAGCGTTCCTGACCGTTTCAGGTCAGCTGAACGGCGAAACCTACGCCTGTGCCCTGTCCAAAATCTATACCTTTGGACCGACCTTCCGTGCAGAAAACTCCAATACCAGCCGCCACCTGGCTGAGTTCTGGATGCTGGAGCCGGAAGTTGCGTTTGCCGATCTGAACGATGTTGCGGGTCTGGCTGAAGCCATGCTGAAGTACGCGTTCAAAGCCGTACTGAATGAGCGTGCAGATGACATGAAATTCTTCGCTGAACGTGTCGACAAAGACGCGATTTCACGCCTGGAGCGTTTCATTGAGGCTGACTTCGCGCAGGTGGATTACACCGACGCGGTAAGCATTCTGGAAAACTGCGGTAAAAAGTTCGAGAACCCGGTTTACTGGGGCGTGGACCTGTCTTCCGAGCATGAACGTTACCTCGCGGAAGAGCACTTTAAAGCGCCGGTGGTGGTTAAAAACTACCCGAAAGACATTAAAGCGTTTTATATGCGCCTTAACGAAGACGGTAAAACCGTCGCGGCAATGGACGTACTTGCTCCAGGAATCGGTGAGATCATCGGTGGTTCCCAGCGTGAAGAACGTCTGGACGTGCTGGATGCGCGTATGCTGGAGATGGGGCTGAACAAAGAAGATTACTGGTGGTATCGCGATCTGCGCCGCTACGGCACCGTTCCGCATTCTGGTTTCGGTCTGGGCTTTGAACGTCTGATAGCCTACGTTACTGGCGTACAAAACGTGCGTGATGTTATTCCGTTCCCGCGTACACCGCGTAACGCCAGCTTCTGATCCTGAATGATTCTGCCAAAGGCCAGCATTGCTGGCCTTTTTTATATCCATCACCCATACACCGTTTTTCACTTTAGACAGACTCGCCATTCTCCCTGAATACAACCTCTTACTCCATTTGTCCTGTTACGTAATGTTTCTCTGCAATACATATGCACAAAAAATAATCAGCCTTTTTATTGTGGATTAGCATTTTCTGATTAAATAGACCATTTTTTAACCACTTGCATGGCATTCTGGATGGCTAAAAATAGTCAACTGTAAAAATCGAACTTTACATTATTCGCACAGAAAAACGCCGTTATGATAATTAAATATAAGAAAATCATATAAATAGAAATGAAAGTGCTGTTTTTTAGCGCGGAGACAACTGAAGTTTGAAGTTGTTCACAAAGTTGCATAAAAATAACATTTAGTTACACATTTTTTCTTTTTGAAACCAAATCTTTATCTTTGTAGCACTTTGACGGTAGCGAAACGGTTGTTTGAATGGAAAGATGCCTGTCAGACACATAAAGACACCAAACTCTCATCAATAGTTCCGTAAATTTTGATTGACGGAATTTATTGGCGGCAGTGGCAGGTGTCATATAAAAACCGATGAGGGTAATAAATAATGATGAAGCGCAATATTCTGGCAGTGGTTATCCCTGCTCTGCTGGTAGCCGGGGCAGCTAACGCTGCAGAAGTTTATAACAAAGATGGCAACAAGCTGGATCTGTACGGTAAAACCGTTGGTCTGCACTATTTTTCTGACAATGCTGATAACGATGGCGATCAGACTTATGCCCGTCTTGGTTTCAAAGGGGAAACTCAGATTAACGATCAACTGACCGGTTACGGTCAGTGGGAATACAACTTTGCCGGCAACAATTCTGAAGGCGGTAGTGACGCTCAGAACGGCAACAAAACCCGTCTGTCATTTGCCGGTCTGAAATACGGCGACGCAGGTTCTTTCGATTACGGTCGTAACTACGGTATCGTTTACGATGCACTGGGCTACACCGATATGCTGCCAGAGTTTGGTGGTGATACTGCATACAGCGACAACTTCTTCGTGGGTCGTGTGGGTGGCGTTGCAACTTACCGTAACTCCAACTTCTTCGGTCTGGTTGACGGCCTGAATTTTGGCATTCAGTACCTGGGCAAAAATGAACGTGCTGGCAACATCGGCCGCTCTAACGGCGACGGTGTGGGCGGTTCTGTAAGCTATGAAATGGATGGCTTCGGTATCGTCGGTGCTTACGGCGCAGCTGACCGCACCAACGCACAGGAAAACTCTGCCTACGCTAACGGCGGCAAAAAAGCTGAGCAGTGGGCGACCGGTCTGAAATACGACGCTAACAACATCTACCTGGCAGCAAACTACGGCGAAACCCGTAACGCTACTCGCCTCACGACCAACCTGAATGGTACCGAGACCACAGGCTTCGCCAACAAAACTCAAGATTTCTTTGTTGTCGCTCAGTACCAGTTCGATTTCGGCCTGCGTCCGTCCATCTCCTACAACAAATCTAAAGCGAAAGACGTAGAAGGTATCGGCAACGAAGATCTGGTGGACTACATCGAAGTAGGCGCAACCTACTACTTCAACAAAAACATGTCCACCTATGTTGACTACCAGATCAACCAGATCGATTCTGACAACAAACTGGGCGTGAACTCTGACGACACCGTGGCACTCGGTATCGTTTACCAGTTCTAATAGCAGACCTCTTTGCTAAATGCCTAAAAAACAGGACTTCGGTCCTGTTTTTTTATGTCCATCAGCGGATTCTTGCGTCTTCAAAAAACACTCTATCTTTTCGTCACTAACGGTTGGCATTTTGTAAATCTACCGTTAACCTGATAGCGGACTTCCCTTCTGTAACCACAATGGAACCTCGTCATGTTTGAGAACATTACCGCCGCTCCCGCCGACCCAATTTTGGGCCTGGCTGATTTGTTTCGTGCCGATGACCGCCCAGGGAAAATCAACCTCGGGATCGGTGTATATAAAGATGAGACAGGCAAAACGCCGGTGCTGACCAGCGTGAAAAAAGCCGAGCAATATATACTGGAAAATGAAACCACCAAAAACTACCTTGGCATTGACGGTATTCCGGAGTTTGGTCGCTGCACTCAGGAATTACTGTTTGGTAAAGGTCACGCACTGATTAACGACAAACGCGCACGTACCGCGCAAACCCCTGGTGGTACCGGTGCATTGCGTGTGGCGGCAGATTTCCTGGCAAAAAACACCTCAACGCAGCGCGTATGGGTAAGTAACCCAAGCTGGCCGAACCATAAAAGCGTCTTTAACTCCGCCGGTCTGGAAGTTCGTGAGTACAATTATTACGACGCGGCCAGCCATTCATTAGACTTTGATGCGCTACTGGCAAGCCTCAGTGAAGCACAGGCAGGTGACGTGGTACTGTTCCACGGTTGCTGCCATAACCCTACCGGTATTGACCCTACGCTGGAGCAGTGGCAAACGCTGGCACAGCTGTCGGTAGAAAAAGGCTGGTTACCACTGTTCGACTTCGCTTATCAGGGCTTTGCTCGTGGTCTGGAAGAAGATGCCGAAGGCCTGCGTGCATTCGCCGCGCTGCACAAAGAGCTTATTGTCGCCAGCTCTTACTCCAAGAACTTTGGCCTGTACAATGAGCGCGTGGGTGCCTGTACGCTGATTGCTGCCGATGCCGACACCGTTGACCGTGCGTTCAGCCAGATGAAGTCCGTCATTCGTGCCAACTATTCCAACCCACCGGCCCACGGTGCATCGGTTGTCGCCACCATTCTGAGCAATGATGCCCTGCGTGCAATCTGGGAGCAGGAACTGACCGACATGCGTCAGCGCATTCAGCGTATGCGTCTGCTGTTTGTGAATACATTGCAGGAGAAAGGGGCAAACCGTGACTTCAGCTTTATCATCAAACAGAACGGCATGTTCTCCTTCAGCGGTCTGACGAAAGAACAGGTTCTGCGTCTGCGTGAGGAGTTTGGCGTTTACGCTGTCGCTTCCGGGCGCGTGAACGTCGCGGGTATGACGCCTGACAACATGGCGCCGCTGTGCGAAGCGATTGTCGCCGTGCTGTAAGCTCACCTGAAAAGAGAAAGCCCGCATATTCGTGCGGGCTTTTTTTTGCCGGATAGCGGCTAGCGCCTTATCCGGCGGACGGACTGGATTTACCAGACCGGCATTTCATCCTGCAGGAACGGATTGTGCTGGCGTTCATTCCCCAGCGTTGAAAGCGGACCGTGACCAGGAATAAACGTCACGTCATCGCCCAAGGGTAATAACTTGCGTTTAATCGAGTCGATCAGCTGGCTGTGATCCCCGCGCGGGAAGTCGCTGCGTCCGACTCCACCTTTGAAAATCACATCGCCTGAAATCAGCAGCTTTGACTGTTCATCAAAGAAGACCACGTGCCCCGGCGTGTGGCCCGGACAATGCAACACCTGTAACGTCACGTTGCCAACGCTGATGCGATCGCCTTCGTTTAGCCAGCGATCGGGCGTTAACGGCTCGCAGTCACCCAAGCCAAACATGCGGCTCTGCGAAGGCAGTCCCTGTAGCCAGAACTCATCTTCTTTTTCCGGACCGATAACCGGTACACCATAATGTTGCGCCAGTTCAGACGCCGCGCCCACGTGGTCAAGATGACCATGTGTGAGCAGGATCTGCATAAGCGTCAGACCGCTGGCATCCACTTCCTGTTTGATTTTCTCGGCATCGCCGCCGGGATCGACCAACGCGGCAAGACGCGTTTGTTCACACCAGATCAGCGAGCAGTTCTGAGCGAATGCAGTGACCGGAATAATACGATAGTTCATACAGCTCCTGTTTCATTAAGCGACGGCTCACCAGTGCCGTGCAGGCCCGGTGTCAATATGCACAAAGTTACTGCGTGGGTAGTATCCTACACCACCTGCGCGCATAGATAACGCAGCTTTGCGAATATTACTTAATGCAACGCCTTCAATGTGGAAATCCATGGCCTGCCCTTTGGTGTGGTAACTTTTCTTTGCCACACCACGGCTGCGCGCGCGTAATTCGTTGTTGGTATCGACAGAACGATAGCCGGAGATCAGCTGTACGGGTTTACGCGTGCCGAGGAGGCCTTGCAGACGGAAGAGTTGATCGAACAATCCCGGATCGATGGACTTGACTTTATTCGCGCGAAAATCACGGAAAAAGTGGTTAAGTTTTGCTAATTCGTCCTGAATATAGCCCCTGCCATCAAAAAACTCAGCTTTAATTGACTCACCGGTATGCAGGTTATTCAGAGTCAATATACGCGGACGTGGGGTGGAGAGTGTAGCAAACGCAGGCGTGGGCAGGATGGCGGCGCCGAGGGCAACGCCACCAAGCGCCAGCAGTTTGCGGCGATTAGCGTCAAATTTGTCCATGGTATTAAGGTCTACAAGGTCAATGTTATCGTATGTATGCTCTAGCGCACGCGGGAAACCTTACCGGGCTAACTAGTCTGCGTCAAGGCTCCCAACCCCAGGAAATACGGGGCCTGTAGCCATTTCACCCCGTTTCCAACATAACTTACGACAATCATTTTCCTCGAACTGCTTCATTTATCTGATTAATTGTTCCACTTTTGACACAATTTGTGCACTGGATCGCGCAGTAAGATCGTAATTGTAAATATCTGTACGATATTGCGTACGCCCATCGGGTCCAACAAATGCGGTCAGATAGTAAAGATTAACCGGAATATTTTGGCGAATATTCACGTAGCGCGTATCCCCTTGTTTCAGGGCATCCGAGATCCGCGAATCATTCCAGCCCGCATCCTGTAGCAGCATATTCGCCAGTTCCGAGGCCTTATTCACGCGCACACAACCGGAGCTAAGCGCCCGCGTATCTTTCTGGAATAAATTATGATTCGGCGTATCGTGCAGATAAATAGCGTCTGAACTCGGCATATTGAATTTATAACGTCCCAACGAGTTGCGCGCACCCGGCGCTTGCTGGAAGCGGAACGGCAGATTTGACGGCGTAATCGTCGCCCAGTCCACCTGCCACGGATCGATAGTTTCTTTGCTGTTCCAGCCACGCATCACGGTATACCCGTGACGTTCGAGATAGCCTGGATCGTTCCATACCTTAGGCAGAATGTCTTTGCGCGCCAGCGTCGGCGGAACATTCCACGGTGGGTTAACGACGACGTTATTCAGCGCGCTGCTCATCATCGGCGTTTTACGGTCAGGACGTCCCACAATAACCCGTGAATCCAGCACCTGATTACCGTTTTGATAATAGACCAGCGAGTAAGCCGGAATATTAACCATAATCCCGGTAGACATCTCACCCGGCAGCAGGCGTAAACGCTGGATATTCAGTGCCAGCACACCCGCGCGCTGCGCGGGCGTCACGTTCAGCCAGTCACGCGTTGCCGGACCAATTGCACCATCTGCCCCCAATCCCTGCCACGTCTGAAAACGCTTTACCGCCGCAACCAGTTCACTGTCGTAAGCACTACGCCCTTCTCGGGCAGATGTACTGACTGTCGCATCCAGCATGCCGGTACGCTGCAAAATTTCGCGCAGGGCCGGAATATCATTACTCCATTCACCTGGGCGCAGCGTGGCTGTGCTGGTTAACTGTGGCCACGGACGTGAATCGCCCACCAGCTTCAGCAGCGATTCATGCATCGCCGCGTACTGCGGGTGCTGCGGCGTCAGACTGGCTATAAAGGGGGTTAACTGGCCGTTATCCAATGCCACCTGCCATTGATTAATCACTGAAATGGGCGGCGTAGTCAGCGCGTAAGGCTTGTCGCTGTAGAGCCAGCGATTACCTTTGACCGGGATATTGGCAATAAAGTGAAGGTAGCCCATCATCGCGTCAGAAAGAACGGCATCCCGCGCCAGGCCCGTTACGCCTGGGTCGGTCAATAAAGCCACCCAATTAGTGAACTGCGGCTGAAAACCGGCAATCGCCACCTCGGCGAGCTGTTGCTGAAAGGCTTTGACCGCATCGCGATTTTCCCACATCGGTTTCATATCGCGGGCGGCGTACAGCAACTCCAGTTGGCTCATGTAAACCGGCGTATAACCTACTGGAAGTTGAGAACGTAATTCTGCGCGGGCATTATCCACAGACGCGCCATCCGGCAGCGCCTGAATACCCGCCATCACGGCTGTGGCGAAAGATTGTCCCTGCGGCTGCGATAACGCGGTTGGCTGCTCGCTGACGGTCGCTGAGCTGTCGCCAGGGATCATTTCAGGCTCATCGGCCTGCGCATTGAACAGCGGAGCGAATGTTACGGCCAGGCACAAACTGATTGCCGACAGCCGACGACCACACATTTTATTAAGCAACATCCCTTGCCCCCTGTTTTCTTTATCATACTTAAATAGCCAGGCCGTCTGTATTCTCCCGATTATCTCGGGGCGGGCCTGTAAAACGCCAATACGCTCTGAAGTATGACGAGCAAGCCCGGTGACGCGTCGGGCTTATCTTCAGTATATAAACATCAAATCGTTTTTGCCTAACCTAATGTAAAGAAATATAAAGAAATTACACCAGGCATTGAGTCCTTTTCAGAAAAGAAGAAGGCGGCCCTTTAGCCGCCTTCCTGACTTAACTTGCCTGCGATGAGGCATCTTCCGTTCCGGGCAGCGGTTCAGGAAGCTGCGGTGCAAACCCGCGCAGACCCACTACATGAACGTGCTCAGTATTCTGGAAGACCTTACGCACCAGTTTATAGGTGGTGCCTTTCTCCGGGCTGATGTTCTCCGGCGCGGCGATAATAAGCTGCATCTGCAAACGCTCGCACAGTTCAAACAGGGTCGCGATAGAGCGTGCATCCAGTCGTGCGGCCTCATCAAGGAACAGCAGACGACACGGGGAAATATCTTTCCCACGCAGTCTACGTCCTTCATCCTCCCAGCTTTGTACCACCATCACCAGAATCGACATCCCGGTACCGATCGCTTCACCCGTTGACAGCGCACCGGACTCAGCACGCAGCCAGCCGTCTGAACCACGGTTAACTTCAACTTCCATTTCCAGATAGTTGCGGTAGTCCAGTAGCTCTTCACCAATGGTTTGCGGCGTGCGCTGCCCCATGTCAATCTGCGGATTCAGACGCTGATACAGCTTCGCCAGCGCTTCCGAGAAGGTCAGGCGGTTACTGTTAAACAGATCCTGGTGCTGCTCGTGCTGCTCGGACAGGACATCCAGCAACGTGGCGTGGGTTTCACGCACGTTAACGTTCAGACGAACGCTGTTAACCTGACCAAAGGAGACGTTTTGCAGACCCTGGTTCAGCATACGAATACGGTTTTGCTCGCGCTGGATAGTCTTACGGATGATGTTCGCCACGCTGCGGGAGCTGATCGCCAGCTTCTGCTCACGCGAGGTTAACTCTTCCGTCAGGCGGCTAAGCTCAATTTCCATTTGCTCGATGGCTTCCACCGGATCGTCGGTGCGGATAATATCCTGACGAATACGTTCGCGCAGATGCTGGTAGACCGCCACAAAGAACTGGATTTTGCGTTCCGGACGCTTCGGATCTTCGGACATGCGCAGTACGTCACGCAGGTGTTCGTTATCCGCCACCGCCAGACGTAGCGCACCTAACGCCTTATCCGACATTGAACGTAATTCATCCCCGGAAAGATAAGCCAGCTCGCGACGGTGCAGACGACGTTCAACGCCATTGTCTTTCACCATGCGCATCACGGCGCACCATCCGGCTTTCGCCATGACCACCTGCTCACGCATTTCAAAATAATCACGTTCCAGCTTACGCAGCCTGCGGGTCAGGTTATCCATTTCCGCTTCGCAGAAGGTCAGTGCTTTTTCCAGCTGGTTACGGCGCGCACGGTTGTTGCTGAGCTGCGCGTGCAGCTCATCACGACGGATACGCGCTCGTTCTTCCGCTCCGCTGTCGGCGCGAACGCCAATATCCTGCAGCTCGCGCTGTAAATCGTTTAGCAGCTCTTTTTTGGTGTCATACGAGCTTTTCAGCGACGCCATTACCTGGCTGTACTGACTTAGCTGTGCAGCATGACTGCGCAAGGCTTCACGAGCACGGGTACGTTCAGCTTCTGCGTGCTCCAGACGTTCACGTAGCTTCTCGTTCAGATCGCTGTTACCGCTGAGCATTTCTGCCGAGTCGGAATAGCTAAAGTGCGCGCGGCGCTGGACGACTTCAGTCAGCGCAAACGCCTGCTGACGCGCGTCACGCTGCATTTGCTGCGAGTATGCGTAGTCTTCTTTTAACTGTTCAAACTGCTCGGGATCATTTTGCAGAACCGAAACCATTGGCTCCAGTTTGGCAAGCTGATTACCATGCTGCTGAACGAAACGCGCGGCCTCCTGGGCTTCATCCAGACGTTCGCGGATTTCGTCCACGCGATCAGCTAAGGTGTCGTCGGCCAGCAGATTCAAACGCGGCAACAGGCGGTTAAGGGCTGAGACGCCCTCTTTCGCCTGTTCAAACTGCATGCGTTGCTGCTGGTTATCATTTTCATGATTGGTCAGCGCACGCTCCAGCTCAACGCGGCGGCTGTTCAGTTGGCGAATTTCCGCCTCGGGATCGGACTCAAACGCCACCGACAGATGGCTGCCGATAAAGCGGCTAAACGCCTGGTGCAGACGTTGCGTTTTCTGGACGTCAAACGAGAGCGTGGCGAAGCGTTCGGACAGCCCTTCACGTTCGGCATGCAGGGTTTCTATGCGGCTTTCCCGCGCGGCGCGACCAAAAATCGGTACCGTCGGGAAGCGAGAATAACGCCACTGACGCTCGGCGGTTTTCACCACCACCGCGCCTTCCAGTTCATCCACGCTGAAGACGCTGTCATCAAACGACTGCGGGTCCCCTTCGATGAAATAGAGATCTTCCGGGCAATCCGTCAGTCCAGACAGCTGTTCGGTGACCAGTGACAGATCCGGGACCACGATGGCATGGCGCGACGGGCCATACAGCGCGGAGAAGTACGGAGCATCTTCAAGGCTGACGTCATCGTAGATTTCTGACAGCAGCACGCCACCAAAACGTTCGGCCAGTGCGTTGAGGCGCTGATCTTCTGCGCCCCCCGGCTGACTTAAGCGTTCTATCTCTTCATCTACCGCGTTTTTACGTGCGCCGACTTCATCACGCTCAACAATGGCTTCGCGTTCGCGCTCCAGCAGTTGTTGCAGATATTCGGTGACCTCCTGGCTGGAGGTAAACTCTTCACCGCACTGCTCGCTGAGCTGGTTGAGGCTATTTTGCGCCGCCAGCCAGACAGGGGCACGCTGCATTAAATGCTGAATGCGGGATTGCAGCTGTTCCTGCTCCTGACGCAGAGTCATACGCTGTTCGCTGGCAGACGACACGCTATCAGACAAGGACGCGATGCGGGCTTCCAGCTCCTGGTGCAGGGCTTCCAGCTCGTCGATGTCGAAGTGTTTACCCTGACGCTTACAGAATTCAGCCAGCAAACGCTCGGCCTCCTGCTGTTCGCGCAGACGCTGTTCCAACTCGCTCAGCCGCATGCGCAGCGGCTGAACCTGCTCCGCCAGATGCCGTTGCTCAACGCCTTCACGCAGCAGCTCACGCGCCACGCTCCAGGCTTCGCCGCGCGCCAGCGGGCCGTTAATCGCCGCCACCAGCTGATAGGCTTGTTCGAACTGGCTGTGCGCGGTTTGCGCCACGCTCATTTTTTGTTCGAGCGTCAGTAGTTTTTCCGTGGCTTCCTGCTCTTTCGCCTGGAAGGTTTCCAGCCACTCCGCTGCGGAGTCTGGCGTCAGATCCGGTAAATGACAGATCTCTTTGGCCCGGCTCAGTGCCTGAATCGCCTGAGTATAGTGAATCGCACGCGTTTGCTGGACGTCCAGCGCCTGCTGATAATCGGCAAGCTGGTTTTTCAGCTCATCCACTTCCAGCTCGGCGGCTTCCGCCCGCGCTTCGTTGTCTTCCTGGCGATCGGCGGCTTCCGCCACCACTTCATTTTGTTCTTCTAGACGGATCTGTAACTCTTCGAGATCCGCTTCATAACGTTCAATTTTTTCCTGCTGACGCAGCGCGGTTTGCACCAGATTCAGGTGATCGCTGGCCGCCTGATAATCGGCTTCAAGGTCGCCTTCGGCGCCATTATGCTCGCCCAGCTCACGCGCCATATCCACGTGCTTATACTGCTCTGCCGCCAGTTGTTTACGTGACGTGTGCAGCTCACGACGATATTCCAGCGCTTTATCCAGGTGAATACGACGTTCGTTGGCATGGCGCATATAATCCGCCGCCACGTAGTTGGTCGCTTCGCTGATCAGGTGCTTAAACAGGTCGCGGTCAGACTGGGTCACGCGTATGGCTTCCAGCGTCATGCGGTTTTCACGCAGCGCGGCTTCCATATCCTGGAACGCTTTACGCACCCCGCCGTTTTCCGGCAGCAGGTAGTCACGAAGCGAACGAGTGATGGCGCTGGAAATCCCGCCATAAAGCGAGGCTTCAATCAGACGATAGAATTTGCTTCGATCGGAAGCGGAACGCAGACGACGAGCGATGATGCCCAAATCGAACATCAGCGAGTGATAATCCGTTATCGAGTTGAATTGCTTAAACTGGACGCCTTCCATCTCCTCAAGCTTATCTTTCAGCTCTGCAAGAGACAGGACGCGCGCCTGACGCTCGTTCAACGTTTCTGTGACCAGTTCGGTTGGCTGCACCGACATCGGCAGCCCCTGAATGGCGAACGGTTTGATATCCACTTTACGATCGCGCCCGGCGACCTGTTGCAAGCGCACGCCAACCACTACGCGTTGATGACGCGAATTCAGGACGTCGAGCATCGAGTAACAGACACCCGCTTTGAGCTTACCGTGCAGGCCTTTATCACGCGATCCGCTGGTCGCACCGGCTTCGGTGGTATTACGGAAATGCAGTAAGGTTAAGTCCGGAATCAGTGCCGTAACAAATGCCGCCATAGTGGTGGATTTACCGGCACCGTTCCCGCCGGACAACGTGGTAACCAGTTCATCCAGGTCAAACGTGCGGGCAAAAAAACCATTCCAGTTGATCAGCGTTAGTGAGCGAAATTTACCGCGTTCAATCATTATTCTTCCTCTCCACTGTCCGGCTGACTCTCTTCTGGCTCATCGTTGAGTTGCAGATTATTTTCGACCGACATCGCCTCACCATCACGAATTAAACGACGCTGCGCTTCGCGCGGATCGTCACCGCTGCGCACATCCGCGCCAAAGCGGAACACCGATTCCGTAATGCGGAATTTGCTACTGTCATGGCCCATAAACCACACCATGCCTAAGCGGCGCAGGCGGTTTAATGAAGAACGTACTTTTTCCTGCAGCTTCTGACGGTCAACGTCCGAGCCGGTGGAGCGGTTATTCACCAGCCTGAGCAATTTAGCTTCGTCCGCCAACGTCAGCAGTTCGTCGTACAGTTCTTGCTGGGTAAAAATCCCTTCATTGGCCAGACGTTCCGGGCTGAGATAGAGATAGCAAAGAATTTTACCAACCATCATGTCCAGTTCAGACAATACTGAGCGCGGAATAAGCGTGGTCGAGCGCGGACGAAGGTAGAAAAAACCCTCCGGGGCGCGAATGAGCTCCACGTTATAGCGGCTGTAAAATTCTTCAAAATATTCCTGAAAGTCCATCAGGAAGGCATGATTATCCAGCTCATCCAGCCCGATATGTCGGCCCGAACGTAATGCGCTGTCCAGCGCCGGAAATAACGGATTCGCCAGCGCCTGCGCCAGCTTAACCGGCATCACTTTTTCAATATTTGTCAATGACATGCGCCTGTACCTTGGCTCCGTAATCATTAATCGGCTGCCATTTGGCTGGCAGTCCGGTGAAATCTGCTTGCGCTACGCCAAGGCGTACCGCCTGATCGATAACAATACGCGCAACGTCGAAGTGACGCGCGCGCGGATATTGCGCCAGATACTCGCGCACTACCAAACCGAGATCCAGTGGCGTTTGTCTGGATTTATAGATAGCCAACTGTTCTTCGATGATCGCTGCCAGCTGTTCACGGATCTCGTTAAATTCTTCATACTCAAGGTCCGGCGGCAGTTCCCCAGTGACCTCTTCATCACGCAACACCATCTCTTCGTCACGCATGTCCAGCAGACGATCGGCATTGGCATAGGTCAACGCCCACGGATCGTCAAAGTAAGTCTGGACAGACTGGCGCAAACGCTGAGCAAAGACGCGGTTTTTATCCATATCAATCGCGGTACGGATGAATTTATGCACGTGGCGATCGTAGCCGATCCACAGATCGATGGATTGCTGACCCCAGCTTATAATACGGTCAAGCTTGCTCTGTAAGTCGAACACCAGACGGTCAACGAAATGCAGATCGTCATGGGTCATGGTGGAGTCCTGAATACGCAGCAGGTTAGCCTGTAGCTTATCCCCCGCTGCTTCCAGCGTGTCCTGCAGTTCACGCAGCGTGCCGGAGGTTTCAGACAGCAGCATTTCGCAGCTGGAAATCGCCGCCCGCCAGTCTTTATTCAGCAATTGGGCAATGTCGTCTTTCACCTGCTGCTGCTGCTCATCCATAATGCGCTGCGTCAGGTCGATGCTGTCGAAGATTTCCGCCACCGAATATTTCAGCGGTGCGTACACATTGCGGTGCCAGTGGAACTCATCGCCGCCTTCTTCGGCCGCATCTGCCGCGCGCTTCAGTTCCCCAGCCACAATTGAGAGCTGCATGGAAAGGCGCAGCGTCGAGAACTCACGCTGGCGGATGTAATAATCGGTGATGCCCATCCCCAATGGCGTCAGACGATAAATGGCGTTTCCTTCAGCCTGCTCGCTGGTAAAGCGGTTCAGCAGACGTTGACGCACCATATCGTTGATCGCGTTGTTGGCGCGCACGCCGATGGTTTCGCTGGTTTGCTCAAACGCATCACTGACATGGCGGAATGCATCCACCAGTTCGCCTTCACTCATCTCACCGTCAAGCCGCTCACCGTTCAGCGTAGCCACAGCCAGCAGAAAAGAAAGTCTGTCTACCGGCAGAGAGATGGAAAAGTCATTTTTTCTGGCCCAGGCAACCAGTTCGGGGACTGTCTGGGAAAATTCACTCATAGGTTATCCTTGCATCTGCGGTTTGCGCGCGGTGACATGAATATAACGCCCAAGGCTGATAAACGGCTCCTGGCGACAATAGCGCGTTTCTATTTCTGTTAAAGCGTCAAAACAGTCATGCTGTTTTTGTTTATCACGCAGATAATCATGAAACACCCTTACGCCCGTTTTACCGGTTATCTCCCAGCCGATCTCCTCCAGCCAGCCATAGACTTGCTGAGGGTCGCGCGGGAAATCGGGAGACAACGTGCGCCGTTTCTTTTTATACATTCCCTGCTGTACATAGCCGAAATTACCGACCAACACATTACGCATCAACAGACCGTTTGCATTGTAGAACATCAGCGATAAAGCACCGCCCGGGCGTAACATCGACCACAGTGTTTTTAAGACAGCTTGCGGGTCAGCCACCCATTCCAGCACAGCATGAAACAATATCAGATCAACCTGAGAATCCAAATGCTGCGGAATGTCCTGAGCGGCACAATGTATAAAATGCATGTTGTCGCTCACACCTTGCTCTTCTGCCGCCCGTTGCGCTCGCGCCACCATTTCAGCAGAAAGATCGCACAAGGTGACGTGATGGCCCCGCTGCGCCATCAGAATGGCTGTCTGCCCTTCTCCGCCACCCGCATCAAGCACACGCAACGTTTGGCCCGCGTAGTCGGCAAGCAGCGTGTCCAGATCCTGCCAGAGGATCGTCTGACGAAGCTGACCTTTGGTGGTACCGTAAATGTTACGGGAAAACTTCTCGGCAATATCATCAAAATTGCGATCCCGCATCGCTCGCTCCACATGCTGGCTTAAGGGTGACTAAGTAAAACCGCTATTTTGTCACACCCACGCCGAGAATGAACCTTTCTGGTGTAATATCCCTGCTGATCTTCTGCTGTATGGTTAAAAAAGGAACCAAAAAGGATGCTTTTTACACTGAAGAAAGTGATTGGCGGTATGATGCTGCCGCTTCCGTTGATGCTGCTGGTGATGGGGATAGGGCTGGCGCTAGTGTGGTTTAGTCGCTTTCAGAAAACAGGGAAAGTGTGTATTAGCCTTAGCTGGCTGGCACTTTTGCTGCTCAGCTTGCAGCCCGTCGCCGATAGTCTGCTAAAACCGATTGAGGATACCTATCCCACCTGGCAGGATACGCAGAAAGTCGAGTTCGTTGTGGTACTGGGCGGAGGTTATACCTGGAACCCGCAATGGGCGCCGAGTTCAAATCTAATCAATAATAGCCTTCCGCGCCTCAATGAAGGTCTGCGCCTGTGGCGAGCTAATCCGGGATCGAAGCTGATCTTCACCGGCGGCGTGGCAAAAACCAATACCGTCAGCGCTGCGGAAGTTGGTGCCCGCGTGGCGCGGTCGCTGGGGGTTCCCCGCAGTGAGATAATTACCCTGGATGAACCTAAAGATACCGAAGAAGAAGCCGCCGCAGTGAAAAAAACAATCGGTGACGCGCCATTCCTGCTGGTGACCTCCGCATCACATTTACCGCGCGCGATGATCTTCTTCCAGCTGGCCGGACTGCATCCGCTACCAGCACCCGCTAATCAACTGGCGATAGACTCTCCGCTGAACCCGTGGGAGCGCGCCATTCCGTCCCCCGTCTGGCTGATGCACAGCGATCGCGTCGGCTACGAAACGCTGGGAAGGATCTGGCAGTGGTTGAAGGGCTCATCAGGCGAGCCAGGGCAACAGTGATTTGGTTGCCAGATCAAAGTTAGACCGACTGAAACGCCCGGTATTGACCAACTGGGCGACTTCATCCCACAACACATACAGCCAGCGTCGCCAGATGAACGACTCCGCCACGGGCGCGCGTTGCAGATATTGCCACAACAGGCTTTCCGCCAGCGCATTATCCATCAGCCGGAACAGCTCAAACTCTCTTGGCGCCCAGAGCATTAACCCCGGCCCGACCATTGCCAGGAGCTGATCGCTACGAGCATCTTTGAGCATACTGCGCAAACTGAAATTGCCGTGGATCAGAACGCAGTTATCGTTAAAACCTTCGAACAGGCTGGGCAGGCACTCTCGGGTACGAAACAAAATCCGTTTGTCCTGCATCGTTAACCCGGTATTGCTGAACTGGTTGAGGGTGCTCCACAACACCTCCACACGTTGACGATACCAGGATGGCCAGAAATTTTCCTGGGTATTATCCACCTCACCAACACATCCGCGACTGTCCTGGCGATGCCATGACAGCATACCTTCTACAATCTGATCTTTTAAATGTTCCCAACGCTCGGGCGTTCTGGCAGGTGCTTCCACCGGCACGCCGCGTAAGCGCTCAAGTAGCAGCACGTCCGGGCCAGGATGTTCCTCGTGCGTCAGGACACCATAAATGACCGGCATACGTACCGTACCACTGCGCGCCAGCATGGACGTTTTCCATGCCAGCTGCTGTGCCATACCCGGCGTAGTGAAACTTCTCGCCATCAGCGGCATCGGGTTTCCCTGGCTGTCATACAATGCCCACAGCGCTGTATCCGCTTTTTCATTCACGCATTCTATACGACTGAGTTTTTCACCCAGTAAATGACTGAGTTCGGCACGCAACTGTTCCATTTCAGATGGCCCTCATAAATGCGACTGCTTTCATAATGAGCGTCGTGCAGACGGATGTCACCCGGATGAGATCAATTGATGAACAGAAAAGTGGAAGAAAAGAATCAAGATACGACACTCCTCCCACTAATACTCGTCAGATATCAATCTGTAGTGAGGGGAGTGTGATTAGAAAAACTAACGCATTTCGGCGCGAACGCGCTCGAGATCTTCGGCGGTATCAACACCTGTGCCGGGTACTTCTTTTGCCACAGCAACGTGAATTTTTTCGCCGTACCACAGCACGCGGAGCTGCTCCAGCATTTCAATATGCTCAAGCGGGCTCGGCTGCCAATTAACATAGCGACGGATAAAACCGGCGCGATAGCCATAAATCCCCAGGTGACGCAGGAAAGTATCACCGACGGTTTCAAGACTTTTGGCAAAACGATCGCGATCCCAGGGAATAGTTGCCCGTGAGAAATAGAGCGCATAACCTTCCGAATCCAGTACCACTTTTACCGCATTAGGATTAAAGGCTTCTTCCGTGGTGTGGATCGGCGCGGCAAGCGTTGCCATACCGACCTGCCGCTGCGCCAGGTTCTCTGCTACCTGCCGAATAATGACCGCCGGGATCATCGGCTCATCACCCTGCACGTTCACAATAACGGTATCGTCGCTAAAACCACATTTCTCGACGACTTCCGCCAGGCGCTCCGTTCCGGACTGGTGATCGGCGCGCGTCATGCACACTTCTCCACCCACCGCTTCGACTGCGCGAGCAACATCTTCATGATCGGTAGCAACAATAATGCGATCGGCACCGGACTCGCGCGCACGCTCCAGAACATGCACGATCATCGGTTTGCCGTTGATATCCAGCAGTGGCTTACCGGGCAGGCGCGTAGACGCATAGCGCGCGGGAATAATGACCACAAAACTCATGATTTACTCTCATCCGCCGTCAGGGCGCGAGCTTCCGTTTCCAGCAACACGGGAATACCGTCTCGCAGTGGGAACGCCAGGTTATCCGGCTTACAAATAAGTTCCTGTTTTTCCTGGTTGTACCAGAGTTTTCCATTGCATACCGGGCAGGCAATAATTTCAAGCAGACGATGATCCATAGTTCCTCCAGATGGACCGGATTGTGAATCCGTAAATATTAACATATTCGTTTAGCGGGCTGGGGCTATTTCCCAGCCATCACGGTAGTCGACAAATAAACTGTCAGGATAGCGTCCCAGCGTAACGCGTGTCGCCTGTTGCCAGCGCGCAAAATCATCGATGGCCTGGAACACGCCCCTTTGCAGGGTAATTCCCGATTTGACGCCATCCTGCAACCATAGTGAGATAATCTCCAGCACGCCCGTTTTACGGTGCATTTTAGCATCCATACGGCCCACCAGTTGCCCACGATGCAGCAAAGGCAAAACAAAATAGCCGTACTGCCGTTTCGGCGCTGGCGTATAGCACTCCAGCCGATAGTTAAAATCAAACAACTGCTCCGCGCGTTTACGATCCCAGACCACCGGGTCAAAGGGAGATAACACAGCACTGTGGGTGGCTGTTAATTTGCCCGCCTTTGCCTGTTCAAGCAATGGTAGAAGATCGCTATGGAGCCACATAGGCCCCAACCTTTCGACATCGACAGGGATGATTTTCCGTTGCTCTGCGCGCACATCACGCCAGTTTTTGAGTTCTGGACGCTTCAATCGATAGTAGTCCGCCAGCCACGGTTCGCGGAAAATACCGAGGCTGCGCGCACTGTTGTCCAGCATGGCCGTTTCCGCTTGCGTCTGCGAAAGCAAGTCTCGTTCATCATCCCAGTACGGCATAACCCGATGCGTTACATCATAGACCCGCTGGAAATTACGCCGCTCCACCACCATCACCCTACCGGCGGTGAACAGTCCTTCAAGATGACGTTTCTGCGGCTTCCATTCCCACCACCCGCTGGTTCCCTTGCGCGGATGCTCAAAATCGGCTGAACGCACCGGTCCATTTTGCTGAATGTGATGAAGCAATTGTTCAATCTCATGGACATGCTCATGCATCCAGGCGGCTTTGTACTTCCAGCCCATATTCTCTGGGGCAAGCATACGATGGCGAATCAGCATAAAGTCGCTGCGCGGTAAGAAGCACGCCTCATGCGCCCAATATTCCATCAACTCGCCACGTAGTAGCGAGTCATCCAGCCACTGCGGGGAATAGTCGCCCAGGCGACTGAACAGCACCAGATAAGGGCTACGCGCGACAATATTAATGGTGTCTATTTGCAGTAAAGACATGCGCGTAATGGTCGCGAGAATATCTGCCGGGGTCGCCCGACGACGTGTTTTTTTCAGCAGGCCCTGTGCTGCCAGGTGAAGATGACGAGCATCCGTCAGGGAAAGGTGCGGCAACGACATGGATAACCTCATCAATCAGTCGCTGCCGCAGCGTGAAACCGTTAACGAGCCAGCGAGGTTAATCTATCAAGTAATACGTCAGGCTGGTCACCCGACAGATGCGCATCAACAGGGAGGTACCACCAGTTATCCTCGGCAAAGGCGCGACATTTCACCGCGTCTTTTTCCGTCATCACCAGCGTTTGTCCGGCAACTAATAATGCACTGACGTCACTGTAGGTCAGAGACTGATGGTCTGCCAATGGGACACATTTCTGTGGGTTAGCCCCGCATGCCGCCAGGGTGGCAAAGAAACGCGGGGGATGGCCAATCCCAGCCATAGCAACAATATTGGGTAACAGCGCAACGTCGCAGCGCTCGCCGGTGCGTAAATTAACGGCCAGCCCCGGCTCAAGGCGCATCGGAATTTCTCCCGCCTGTGGAATACCACCGTTGACGATAGCCGCATCCACCGATTTAAGCCGATCCGCTCGCTCCCGCATAGGCCCCGCGGGAAGCCACCAGCCGTTGCCAAACCGACGTTCACCGTCAATCACCACGATTTCAACATCGCGCGCCAGGGCATAATGCTGCAGACCATCGTCCGTGACGATAATCTGCACGTCATGATGAGCAAGAATGGCTTTTACCGCATCGGCTCTTACCGGAGAAACAGCAACCGGCACGCCGGTACGCTGGAAGATCAGTACCGGTTCATCGCCCGCTTCTGCCGTCGTGGTGTCCGCCGTCAGCAACAGCGGGTACGCCTGCGCTTTTCCGCCATAGCCGCGAGAAACTACGCCCACACGAATGCCGCGTTGCTGCAGGTGTTCAACCAACCAAATAACGACTGGCGTTTTACCATTGCCGCCAGCTGTAAGGTTTCCAACTACTACAACCGGCACCGGTGCGCGCCATGCACGTTTAAGCCCAAGCGTATAGCATAAGCGGATCACCCCGCTCACCAGACCATATAGCCAGGAGAGCGGAAGTAACAACCGCCACAGCGGCGATTCACCGGACCAGATACGCGCGATCATTGACCAAATTGCATTTTGTGTAATTGCGCATACACACCGCGCTGTTCGAGCAGTTCACTATGGGTGCCGCGCTCAACAATCAGCCCATCTTCCACAACGACAATCTCGTCCGCCTGTTCGATGGTCGAAAGACGGTGCGCAATGACCAGCGAGGTGCGGTTTTTCTGCAGTTCATCAAGAGCCGCCTGGATAGCGCGTTCGGATTCGGTATCCAGCGCCGACGTCGCTTCATCCAGGATCAGAATCGGGCTGTCGCGTAGTAAGGCTCGGGCGATAGCAATACGCTGGCGCTGACCGCCGGAAAGCAACACGCCGTTCTCGCCGATGACCGTATCCAGACCATCATCCATCTTGTTGATGAAGTCCATGGCGTAGGCCATACGCGCCGCTTCTTCAATCTGTTCGCGGCTGTAGATATCCGTACGTGCGTAAGCGATGTTATTGGCAACCGTGTCGTTAAACAGGTGCACGTTCTGCGAGACCAGCGCAACCTGATCGCGCAAGGACGCCAGGGTATATTCACGCAGATCGTGTCCATCCATCAGAATTTGCCCTTCATCAATGTCATAGAAGCGCGTAATCAGACTGGCGATGGTGGATTTACCTGAACCTGAACGCCCAACCAGCGCAACGGTTTTTCCTGCCGGAATATGCAGGTTGATGTTACGCAGTGCAGGCACTTCACGACCCGGATAGGTAAAGGTGACGTTACGGAACTCTAAATCGCCGGTCGCACGTTCGATAACGCGTTTACCTTCGTCTTTTTCCTGTTCGCTATCCAGAATAGTGAACAAGGTCTGGCACGCCGCCATACCACGTTGGAACTGGGCGTTGACGTTAGTCAGAGACTTCAGTGGACGCATCAGAGCGATCATTGAGGAGAAGACCACCGTGATGGTCCCTGCCGTCAGGTTTTCCATGACGCTGGGGAAACTGGCTGCATACAATACGAAAGCCAGCGCCAACGACGCAATCAACTGAATGATTGGATCGGAGATAGAAGACGCGGAAACCATCTTCATGCCCTGTAAACGCATCTTGTTACTGACTTTATCAAAACGTTTGGTTTCGACTTCCTGACCACCAAAAATCAAGACTTCTTTGTGGCCTTTCAGCATCTGCTCCGCACTGGTCGTCACTTGCCCCATAGTGTTTTGCATATTCTTGCTGATGCTACGGAAACGCTTGGAAACCACGCGGATCGCAATCGACACAATGGGTGCCAGCACAATCAGAATTAATGACAGCTGCCAGCTGTAATAAAACATCATGATAAACAGGCCAATAATCGAGGCCCCTTCACGCACTACGGTGATCAGTGCGCCCGAAGACGATGACGCAACCTGTTCTGAATCATAGGTAATACGAGACAGTAACGTACCGGTTGACTGTTTATCAAAAAAGGCGACGGGCATGCCCATCATATGACCAAACAGGCGGCGGCGCATGGTCATCACCACTTTGCCTGACACCCAGGAAATACAGTAGCTGGAGACATAGCTGGTTAAGCCACGTACTACCATCAGTCCAATGACCACCAGTGGCATCCACATCAGCACCGAGCGATCTGTTTTACCAAAACCATCATCCAGTAATGGTTTAAGGAGCGATAGCATGAAGGTATCGCTGGCCGCGTTCAGGACTAACGCTATACCCGCCACGATCAGACCCGATTTAAAAGGCGCTATGGTCGGCCATAGTCGGCGAAACGTCTGCCACGTAGAGAGATCTTTATCGTTATGCATTCAAAAAACCAGCATTTGTTAGAATAGCCGCATATTCTACCCGTTATCCTCCGGCACGCCAAACCACTGATGATACCAACGAGGTAAAATCTGATCCCGCAAACTGCGTATCCGCCAATTTTCCGGGAAAAAGTCCAGTGTAACCTGCCCCTGATGAGGCGTGTCCAGCCATTGGTAACTCTGCTGCTGATAGCGTTGCTTCACTTTCCAGGAAGGCAGACGCCAGGCGTTATAGCGTGAAGCTGAGGCTACCGCCACCTGCCCAGCAACCCGCTGAACAAACGCTAATGACGATGAAGTATTGCTGCCATGATGCGGTACCTGAATAAAAGTGGACTGCAGATGCTGCCAGTAATGACTTAGCATTTTTTGTTCTGCAGGAGATTCAATATCACCGGTCAGCAGAAAACTGCGCTTGCCGTCGTCAACTCTCACCACACAGGAATGGTTATTCCCCCGATCGTTAGTCCCACGGAGCGGCCAGTGAGCGCTGAACGTTAATCCCTGCCATTGCCAGCTCTCGCCGCGAAAACAGGGTAAATGGCCTTTCCATCCTAGCGGGCTTCTCACCCACAATGCTGGCCAGGTTTTCAGTAACGAGTCCATTCCCCCCCGGTGGTCCAGATGTTCATGGCTCAACACGATCCCTTCAGGTGTCAGGTTGTGCCAGCGTAACCAGGGGATGATCAACTGCTGTGCGCTATCACCCCCAGGCCATGCCAGCCCGGTATCGTAGAGGATCGCTTTACCATTACGGGTGATGACCATTGCCAGTCCTTGCCCAACATCCAGCATATACACCTGCCACACTTGCGTTCGCGCAGGTCGCCAGAATGGCAAGCTCAACAAAAGCACTGCCGAAATGCAGACCACCGGTAAGGTACGCCATGCATTCAGTCGCCATGCAACGAGCATCGCCCAAGGCGATAACGAAAGCCATTGCCAGCGTTGGTCAATGTTGATCCAACCTTCTGGCAGACTATTGAGCGCCCAGAATAAGAGTGCCAGCGAACGATCGGCCAGATACCAGCACCCGGTCTCGACAACCAGCGGCCCGGTTAAGTGCACAATCATACCCGCGAGTATCAGCGGGACAGAAACAAACGTGACCAACGGTACGGCAAACAAATTGGCCAGAAATGAGGTCAGGCTGATACCGTGAAACAGGGCGATTTGCACTGGCAGAAGCAGGAGCGTGATACCTAACTGGAGATGCGCCAGCTCGAGAACTACGCGTCCCACACGGGAGAGTGACCATTCGGGCAGTGGAAACCATTGATACCAGAATATCAGTGCCGCAACGGCAAACGCGGACAACCACAGGCTTTGTGAGAGAACAGCAACGGGATCAACCATCACAATTGCAGCCAGACAGCATGTCCAGACAGCCCACCCACTCCACTGCCGCCCGCTCAGTTTAAGCGCACCCCAGACAATCAGTGCAACCACGGTGCGTAATGCGGGAGGCTGTAGCCCTGTTAACCATGCATAAAACGTCGCACAGGCGATTCCGCCCACCAGCGGAACCTGCCAGGCGATCCAGCGGGTTGGCATAAAAAATTGCCCACCGCGAATTAGCCCGGCGGCTAAAAGCGCGGCAAAGGCAATATGTAGCCCGGAAATAGCCATCAAATGCGCCGTTCCGGTGTCGCGCATAATGGTTTTCACCTCTTGCGAAACAGAGAGTCGCTCCCCCATTCCCAGGCCCAGTATCACCTGCTGCCAGGGATAAGCGGATAACGTTGTATTCAACGAAGAGAGATAACGGGCACGCAGGCTACACTGTGGCGAAATGACACTTGCCTGCAGGAAGCGTCCCGTCAGCGGTTGATGCTGTGCTAACGCATAGCGCTGGCTATCAAATCCCCCTTCATTTAATTGGCCGTGTACCGCGCGAACCTTAAGCGTCATTGCCCATTTCTGACCCGCACAAACCTCACCAGGCAAGTATTGTCCATACAGTACGATCCCCTGCGCCGGAAATATTCGTCTCCCTTGCAGGTGGGTAATCTGTCCATAGTGCGTGGTCATATGGTCAGTGCCGGTTATTTGTACTATGGCCTGTTGAGTGTTAGCAGGGAGCGTATTGCCCGCCCAGGTAGCGTCTTTCGCCGCCAGTATTCCCCAGAGAAAGAACAACAGCGTTAACCCGGCATAATGCAGATACTTGTGCGGAATAAGACAGAGCACACACGCCAGGCAAAACAGGCCGCTGACGTACAGCATTTCGGGCAGTGAGGGTAATACCGTAAGCGGGAGAATACCGCACAATGCACACGAGCTGACCGTTGTTATTTTCACAAAACACCTCCCTGTTACAGGAAGTGTGCAGGACAACGCAGCGGTTGTCTGGCAGCAATTTTTCGTTTTCCGGCGTGTGTTCTGCTGTTATTACGCGAAGGATGTAATGTGCAATTTAACTGAGAGGCGGGTTCCAATATGGGCAAGCAGAAATGAAAAAAGCACCCCTACAGGTGCTTTTCTCGACGTTAAGTTTTGTGAAAAACTTAGCCGTAAATATTGGCGCGATCGCGCAGCTCTTTACCCGGTTTAAAGTGCGGAACATATTTTCCTTCCAGATCCACTTTATCGCCAGTCTTCGGATTACGTCCGGTACGTGGTGCGCGGTAATGCAGAGAAAAACTACCGAAACCGCGGATTTCAATACGCTCGCCCTGCGCCAGAGTCGAGGCCATATGTTCCAGCATCTCTTTTACCGCGTCTTCAACCGCTTTCGCGGGAATGTGAGGCTGCTGGGTTGCAAGTCTTTCGATCAATTCTGACTTGGTCATGATTCCTCCGGTTCCTTAAAGGCAAAATTAGCTGCTGCATTGATTAAGGGCGGCCGTAGCCGCCCTTTGTCATTGATTACAGGACGAATCCTGTAATCTGTCAAGCTACTCGTTACCCTTTGTGCTGTTAATAGCACAAAGGATTTAAAGCACTCGATATTACTCGCCTTTAGCTGCTTTGAAAGCTTCAGCCATTGCGTTGTTAGAGAAGTTTGCATCTTCCTGTTTGTTAACAGTTGCGATTGCATCTTTCTCATCAGCTTCGTCTTTAGCACGAACAGACAGGCTGATTGCACGGTTCTTACGATCAACGCCGGTGAATTTAGCTTCAACGTCGTCGCCTACGCTCAGAACCAGAGTTGCATCTTCAACGCGGTCACGTGAAGCTTCAGAAGCGCGCAGGTAACCTTCAACGCCGTCAGCCAGTTCTACGGTTGCGCCTTTAGCGTCAACTGCAGTCACTTTACCGTTTACGATTGCGCCTTTCTTGTTCAGTGCAACCCAGTTGTTGAACGGATCTTCTGCGAGCTGTTTAACGCCCAGAGAGATACGCTCACGTTCTGCGTCAACCTGCAGAACAACTGCTGCGATTTCGTCGCCTTTTTTGTATTCACGAACTGCTTCTTCGCCTGCAACGTTCCAGGAGATGTCAGACAGGTGAACCAGGCCGTCGATGCCGCCGTCCAGGCCGATGAAGATACCGAAGTCAGTGATAGACTTGATTTTACCTTCAACACGGTCACCCTTGTTGTGGGTTTCCGCGAACTGCTGCCATGGGTTGTTTTTGCACTGCTTCAGACCCAGGGAGATACGACGACGTTCTTCGTCGATATCCAGAACCATAACTTCCACTACGTCGCCAACGTTAACAACTTTGGACGGGTGGATGTTTTTGTTGGTCCAATCCATTTCGGAAACGTGAACCAGGCCTTCAACGCCTTCTTCGATTTCAACGAAGCAGCCGTAGTCGGTCAGGTTGGTCACGCGACCAGTCAGTTTGGTACCTTCCGGATAACGCTTAGCGATAGCTACCCATGGATCTTCGCCCAGCTGTTTCAGGCCCAGAGATACACGAGTACGCTCGCGGTCGAACTTCAGCACTTTAACAGTGATTTCGTCGCCAACGTTTACGATTTCGCTCGGATGCTTAACGCGTTTCCATGCCATGTCGGTGATGTGCAGCAGGCCGTCAACGCCACCCAGATCAACGAATGCACCGTAGTCAGTGAGGTTCTTAACGATACCTTTAACTTCCATGCCTTCCTGCAGGTTTTCCAGCAGCTGATCGCGTTCTGCGCTGTTTTCGGATTCGATAACGGCACGACGGGAAACAACGACGTTGTTACGTTTCTGATCCAGCTTGATTACTTTGAATTCAAGCTCTTTGCCTTCCAGGTGCAGCGTGTCGCGGACCGGACGAACGTCTACCAGGGAACCCGGCAGGAACGCGCGAATACCATTCAGCTCAACAGTGAAGCCACCCTTGACTTTGCCATTGATAACACCAGTAACGGTCGCAGCTTCTTCGTAAGCTTTTTCCAGCGTGATCCAAGCTTCGTGACGTTTAGCTTTTTCACGGGACAGCAGAGTTTCACCGAAGCCGTCTTCTACTGCATCCAGAGCAACGTCAACTTCGTCACCAACCTGGATTTCCAGCTCGCCCTGGGCGTTTTTGAACTGCTCTGCCGGAATGGCAGACTCAGATTTCAGACCGGCGTCAACCAGTACGATATCTTTGTCGATAGCAACAACAACACCACGGACGATGGAACCCGGACGGGTTTCAATTGTTTTTAAGGATTCTTCAAATAGTTGAGCAAAAGATTCTGTCATGTTTAATCTTCAGGTTTCATATTTAACGTCCACCTGGCTCCATGCCGGATGGGGTTGTTTAACATACCCGCTAACACTCCATTGCTACGGGGGTACTGCAAATTCGGTCGCACTTAAGCGAGTGCCAGTTTTTGGCGCGCGTATTGTAACGCTTTTTCAATCACTTGCTCAATGCTTAATCGGGTTGAATCCAAAACTAAGGCATCAGCAGCAGGAACTAACGGCGCTACCGCACGGTTTCGATCGCGGTCGTCGCGTTCTTCGATCTCGGCCAAAAGGCGTTCAAAGTTAACACTAAAGCCCTTCTCCTGCAACTGTAGCATACGTCGATGCGCACGTTCTTGCGAGGAAGCGTCCAGAAAAATTTTCACCGGCGCGTCAGGGAATACCACGGTCCCCATGTCGCGTCCGTCAGCGATTAATCCCGGCGCTTCACGGAAGGCGCGTTGACGACGCAACAGCGCTTCACGCACACGGGGAAACGCGGCAACCTGAGAGGCGGCGTTTGCCACTTCCTGAGTGCGGATTTCACCGCTAACATCTTCACCTTCAAGGATAACTTCCAGATTGCCGTCTGTTGAGATAAAACGCACATCCAGATGTGACGCCAGCGGGACCAGCGCATCTTCAGAGGCGACATCAACATGGTGATGTAACGCCGCAAGCGCCAGTACACGATAAATCGCGCCAGAATCTAACAGATGCCACTGCAATGCTTCCGCCATTGCTTTGCACAAGGTGCCTTTACCTGCACCGCTTGGGCCATCAATGGTAATAACCGGGGCAATTGCCGTCATCTTTTTCTCCTTAAACAGGCATACGTTAACGTAAACGCCGCGCATTATACGCGCCAACGTCAACGATCGTTATCTTTGTGTGAAAAATACAGAATCATTGAAGCTGAGTGTAGAATAAATGGGCAATCGAGGATGTCAGAATGTGCCGCACGTGGTAGTGCGGCCATCAAATCAGGCAGGTGTACTAATACGTGCCAACTGTTCGAAATAATCCGGGAAGGTTTTGGCCGTGCATTTAGGGTCAAGAATAGTGACTGGCGTGTCAGACAGTGCCACCAGCGAGAAACACATCGCCATGCGGTGATCGTTATAGGTCGCAATATCAGCAAATGTTAACGTAGCAGGTGGCGTGATACGGATAAAATCATGCCCCTCTTCCACTTCAGCGCCCACCTTACGCAGCTCCGTCGCCATCGCAAATAAACGGTCTGTCTCCTTGACTCGCCAGTTGTAGATGTTGCGAAGAGTCGTGGTGCCTTTCGCAAACAGCGCCGCGGTAGCAATCGTCATCGCCGCATCCGGAATGTGGTTCATATCCATATCAATGGCGTGTAATTCCCCGTGCGTACAGGCAATGAAGTCATCTCCCCACGTCACGGTCGCACCCATTTTTTCCAGCACATCGGCAAAGCGAATATCGCCCTGCATGCTGTTGCGACCAATCCCGGTGACTTTCACCGTACCGCCTTTAATCGCTCCGGCTGCAAGGAAATACGAGGCCGACGACGCATCCCCTTCCACCAGGTATGCGCCAGGGGACTGGTACTGCTGTCCACCTTTGACAACAAAATGTTGGTAGTTCTGGTTCTCAATCTCAACGCCAAAGGTTTTCATCAGGTTTAGCGTAATATCGATGTAAGGTTTTGATACCAGCTCGCCTTTAATTGCGATCGTCGTATCCTGCGGCGCCAGCGGCGCGGTCATCAGCAACGCGGTGAGGAACTGGCTGGACACGCTGCCGTCCACGTCAACCTGACCACCGATAAAACCACCGCGCAGTCGTAAAGGCGGATAGTTTTGCTGCTCAAGGTAATCAATGTTTGCCCCCCCCTGGCGTAACGCGTCGACCAGATGGCCAATCGGGCGCTCTTTCATACGCGGTTCACCCGTCAGTACAATATCGTTGCGCCCCAGACACAGCGCAGCCGCCAGCGGACGCATCGCGGTGCCGGCGTTGCCAAGAAACAGTTCGACTGCACCTTCGGCCTGTAACGCGCCGCCGTTACCGATGATTTCGCAGCGGGTACGATCGGCAGAAAGGGTATAACTAATCCCTAACGCATTCAGCGCGTTAAGCATATGGCGGACATCATCACTGTCCAGCAGGTTGGTCAGGACAGTGGTGCCATTTGCTAATGCAGCCAGCAGCAAAGCGCGGTTAGAAACACTTTTAGAACCAGGCAGATTGATGGTGCCATCTACCCGCGCAATGGGTTGTAACGTCAGGGATTCCATGAAACTTAACTCTCAAAAACAGATATAAAAACCCCACAGGCTGGCTGTGGGGATGAAAAATAACAGCAGATTAGCCGCGGCGACGCTCGAAATCGATCATGAAATCGGTCAACGCTTTCACGCCTTCAAGCGGCATTGCATTGTAGATAGACGCGCGCATCCCACCGACCACACGATGCCCTTTCAGCGCATGCAGACCAGCAGCAAAAGACTCTTCCAGGAACAGTTTATCCAGTAAGCTGTCAGCCAACTGGAAAGGAACGTTCATGCGCGAGCGGTTAGACTTCGCAACATCGTTACGATAGAAGTCACTGTTATCAATGACGCCGTACAACAGTTCCGCTTTTTGCTGGTTAATTTTGTCCATTGCGCTGACGCCGCCTTGTGCTTTCAGCCACTTAAAGACCAGACCAGAGAGGTACCAGGCAAATGTCGGCGGCGTGTTAAACATCGAGTCATTGTCGTTCAGGACGGTGTAATCGAGGATCGACGGGCAGGACACGTGCGCTTTGCCGAGTAAATCTTCACGTACGATGACGATCGTCAGACCCGCTGGGCCGATGTTTTTCTGCGCGCCAGCGTAGATTACGCCATAGCGGCTAACATCAAGCGGTCCAGACAAGATGGTGGAAGACAGGTCAGCGGTCACCACAACGTTACTGGCAAAATTCGGCGTCTCATCGATTGCAATACCATCAATGGTTTCGTTCGGGCAATAGTGCAGATAAGCCGCATTGTCAGAAAGCTGCCATTCACTCATTGGCGTGACCGCCCGCAGGCCGTCAACGGTGACTTTGGCATCAATCACGTTTGGTGTGCAGTATTTCTTCGCTTCTTTAATGGCGCTGGCTGCCCAATAACCAGCATCGACGTAATCTGCCGTGGTCTTATCGCCTAAAATATTGAGCGGGATCCCGGCGAACTGACCGCGACCACCGCCATGGCAGAACAACACTTTGTAGTTGGAGGGAATGCTGAGGAGATCGCGAAAATCCTGCTCTGCTTCCTCTGCGACCTGGATAAACTCTTTACCACGGTGGCTAATTTCCATCACCGACGTGCCAAGACCATTCCAGTCGCGGAGATCCTGTTGAGCCAGTTTAAGTACGTCCGCCGGTAGCATTGCCGGGCCTGAACTAAAATTGAAGACCTGAGTCATTTCCCCTCACCACGTTGTGTTGTTATCCGGTCAACATCCTGTCGTTGGCAATAATTCCTGTGACAGACATTGGGTATATGTTTTTCCTGTGGATATCGGTTTTATCATTCAGCGACACGCGCCGCAATGGGTAATACGGGTCAGGGGAAAAATGTGTCATTCGTCACACAACAGAATCTATCGGATTGACGGCTCAAAACCGATATTTTCGCTGTCAGGTGACCCGTTTTGCCCGACTGGCCTTCGTCCATTCTGGATTTGCACAGCGCGGACATAATTGATGATCCCCAGCGCGCATGTGAATAACCTCACTACAGCGTACGCAGGCATAATCCCCTGCCGCCGGTACCACCTTAAAGCGTTGCGTACAGTGTTTAGGCAGAATGCTGAGACCGGGTTTGACGTCTTCATCGGCAAAGAAATAGACGCTGATTTGCCCGTTTGTCTCCAGAATAGCGAGCTTCACCTGCCCTAATTGCTCCACACCGTTCAACCGCAATTCCATAAAAAACTCGAATTCCGTCATATTGGCGTTATTGAGCTTCGACCATGACAGTTCGCCGTCTTCGATGATCACCAGCGGTTTACCCTCCAGCAGATCCTCCAGCTTTTCACTGTGTGCCATCAGCCACATCACTAAGCGATACAGCAGCGCCAGGGTAATGAATACCACCAGCACCGGTAGCAGCGGAACATCGTCATAAAACGCCACATCCCCCGCTGCCGACCCCAGCGTCAGGATAATCAACACTTCAAAAAGCGACATCTGGCGTACACCACGCCGCCCCGTGAGCTTTAAAAACAGAAAAACCAATATAAAGGTATACAAGCTGCGCAGCGCCACCTCACCCAGAAACTCCATGGGCACTTTATCCAGCGCCATACGGTGTAAATCGAATGCTTTCATTTTGTACTCTTAACGTGGGTTATCGTGTGAAAGCATAGTCAACGCTTTTATTTGCGTCACCGCAGTGGCGGCGATAGCGCCATTCATATAAAACCCGTATCATTGCGCGCTTTCCGTACGACAAAAGTGATTTTCATGACGCAAACATTTATTCCCGGCAAAGATGCCGCGCTGGAAGATTCCATCGCCCGCTTCCAGCAAAAATTACTCGACCTTGGTTTCCAGATTGAAGAAGCCTCATGGTTAAACCCCGTTCCTAACGTTTGGTCTGTGCATATTCGCGATAAAGAGTGCGCACTGTGTTTCACCAACGGTAAAGGCGCGACGAAAAAAGCGGCTCTGGCTTCCGCGCTGGGCGAATATTTTGAGCGTCTGTCCACCAACTACTTTTTTGCCGATTTCTGGCTGGGTGAAACTGTCGCTAACGGTCCATTCGTACATTATCCGAACGAAAAATGGTTCCCGTTAACCGAAGAGGATGACGTTCCAGAAGGTCTGTTGGATGCCCGTCTGCGCGCGTTCTACGATCCGGAAAATGAACTGACCGGCAGCATGCTGATCGACCTGCAGTCAGGCAATGAAGAACGCGGCGTTTGCGGTCTGCCGTTTACCCGCCAGTCTGATAACCAAACCGTGTACATTCCGATGAATATCATTGGCAACCTGTACGTTTCCAACGGAATGTCTGCCGGTAACACCCCAAATGAAGCACGCGTTCAGGGGCTTTCTGAAGTCTTTGAACGTTATGTGAAGAACCGCATTATCGCAGAAAGCATCAGTCTGCCGGAAATCCCAGCCGACGTGCTGGCGCGTTACCCGGCTGTGGTCGAGTCCATCGCCAAACTGGAAGCCGAAGGGTTCCCAATTTTCGCCTATGACGGCTCGCTGGGCGGCAAATACCCGGTTATCTGCGTAGTACTGTTTAACCCGGCTAACGGGACCTGCTTTGCGTCATTTGGCGCCCACCCGGACTTCGGCGTGGCACTGGAGCGAACCGTCACTGAACTGTTGCAGGGCCGCGGTCTGAAAGATCTTGATGTCTTTATGCCCCCGACCTTTGATGATGAAGAAGTGGCTGAGCATACCAACCTCGAAACCCACTTCATCGATTCCAGCGGCCTGATCTCCTGGGATTTGTTCAAGCAAGATGCCGATTATCCGTTCGTTGACTGGAATTTCTCCGGCACTACGGAAGAAGAGTTCGCCACCCTGATGGCTATCTTCAAAACCGAAGATAAAGAAGTGTATATCGCTGATTACGAGCATCTGGGCGTGTACGCCTGCCGCATCATCGTTCCGGGGATGTCTGATATCTATCCGGCTGAAGATCTGTGGTTAGCGAACAACGGTATGGGCACACATCTGCGTGAAACCATTCTTTCTCTGCCGGGCAGCGAGTGGGATAAAGAAGACTATCTCAGCCTGCTCGAACAACTGGATGAAGAAGGTTTTGACGACTTTACCCGCGTACGTGAGCTGCTGGGTCTGGCAACAGGTTCAGACAACGGCTGGTCTACGCTGCGTATTGGTGAGCTGAAAGTGATGCTGGCACTGGCCGGCGGTGACCTGGAGCAGGCACTGATTTGGACCGAATGGACAATGGAGTTTAACGCATCGGTCTTTAGCGCCGAACGCGCCAACTACTACCGTTGCCTGCAAACGCTGCTGCTGTTGTCGCAGGAAGACGATCGCCAGCCGCTGCAGTATCTGAACGCTTTTGTCCGTATGTACGGTGCCGATGCGGTTGAAGCGGCGAGTGCGGCATTAAGCGGAGAAGCGCCTTTTTATGGCCTCCAGTCCGTCGACAGCGATCTGCAGGCTTTCCCGGCGCATCAGTCTCTGCTGAAAGCCTATGAAAAACTGCAGCGTGCAAAAGCAGCATACTGGTCAAAATAATGGCAATTAGCCTGCTCTGAGTAGGCTTCAACAATTGACTACGCTATATTACGGGGCGCATTTTGTGCCCCGTTTTTTTATTTTTGCTTAATCAAAAACAAATGTAAAAACAAGGTTAAAAATTAGTAGTTGATATTAAAAAAAATAGCTTGATAGTGTTGCATTTTATCTCAATTACTCCATTTTAATTAACCGCTAAACGGGAGGCGAAAGGAAAAAATTCAACTCACCTTATAATTTTTAAAATTTATTTTTACTATAATAATCAAAAAGTTACTCCGTAATCGCATAAAAACCATGCGTCTTACGGGCCTATAAGCCAGGCGAGATATGATCTATATCAAATTCTCATCTATAATGCTTTGTTAGTATCTCGTCGCCGACTTAATAAAGAGAGAGTTAGTGTGAAAGCTGACAACCCTTTTGATCTTATACTTCCTGCTGCTATGGCCAAAGTTGCCGAAGAAGCAGGCGTCTATAAAGCAACGAAACATCCGCTTAAGACGTTCTATCTGGCAATTACTGCCGGTGTGTTCATTTCAATTGCCTTTGTTTTCTATATCACCGCCACGACCGGTACTGGAACAATGCCTTTCGGTATGGCCAAGTTGATCGGTGGTATCTGCTTTTCCCTGGGACTGATTCTTTGTGTTGTCTGCGGCGCTGACCTCTTTACTTCAACCGTACTGATTGTCGTCGCTAAGGCCAGTGGACGTATTACCTGGGGCCAACTGGCAAAAAACTGGCTCAACGTTTATGTTGGCAACCTGGTAGGTTGCTTGCTCTTTGTGCTACTGATGTGGCTTTCCGGCGAATATATGACCGCTAACGGCGCATGGGGGCTAAATGTCCTGCAAACCGCCGATCACAAAGTGCATCACACCTTTGTTGAAGCCGTCAGCCTCGGTATTCTGGCAAACCTGATGGTGTGCCTGGCCGTATGGATGAGCTACTCAGGCCGTAGCCTGATGGACAAAGCGTTTATCATGGTATTGCCGGTCGCAATGTTTGTTGCCAGCGGTTTTGAGCACAGTATCGCAAACATGTTTATGATCCCTATGGGTATCGTAATACGCGATTTCGCCACACCGGAATTCTGGACCGCTGTCGGTTCTTCTCCGGAGAATTTTTCACACCTGACCGTGATGAATTTCATCACCGATAACCTGATTCCGGTTACGATCGGTAACATTATCGGCGGCGGTTTGTTAGTCGGGTTGACATACTGGGTCATTTACCTACGTGGTAACGATCATCACTAATTTGTTGATGCCCATTACACGTAGTAAATAAAAAATCCACTTAAGAAGGTAGGTGTTACATGTCCGAGCTTAATGAAAAGTTAGCCACAGCCTGGGAAGGTTTTACCAAAGGTGATTGGCAGAATGAAGTAAACGTCCGTGACTTCATTCAGAAAAACTACACTCCGTATGAGGGTGACGAGTCCTTCCTGGCTGGCGCAACTGACGCGACCACCAAGCTGTGGGACAGCGTGATGGAAGGCGTTAAACAGGAAAACCGTACTCACGCGCCTGTTGACTTTGACACCTCCGTTGCTTCTACCATCACTTCTCACGATGCTGGCTACATCAACAAGCAGCTTGAGAAAATCGTTGGTCTGCAGACTGAAGCTCCACTGAAACGTGCGATCATTCCGTTTGGCGGCATCAAAATGGTTGAAGGTTCCTGCAAAGCGTACAATCGCGAACTGGACCCGATGCTGAAAAAAATCTTCACCGAATACCGCAAAACCCACAACCAGGGCGTATTCGATGTTTATACCAAAGACATTCTGAACTGCCGTAAATCCGGTATTCTGACTGGTCTGCCAGATGCGTATGGCCGTGGCCGTATCATCGGTGACTACCGTCGCATTGCGCTGTACGGTATCGACTACCTGATGAAAGACAAGTACGCTCAGTTCGTCTCTCTGCAGTCCGATCTGGAAAATGGCGTAAACCTGGAAGCAACTATCCGTCTGCGTGAAGAAATTGCTGAACAGCACCGCGCACTGGGTCAGATCAAAGAAATGGCGGCTAAATATGGCTGTGATATCTCTGGTCCGGCTACCAACGCTCAGGAAGCTATCCAGTGGACCTACTTCGGCTACCTGGCCGCTGTTAAGTCTCAGAACGGTGCAGCAATGTCCTTCGGTCGTGTATCCACCTTCCTGGATGCATACATCGAACGTGATATCAAAGCAGGCAAAATCACCGAGCAAGACGCTCAGGAAATGATTGACCACCTGGTCATGAAACTGCGTATGGTTCGTTTCCTGCGTACACCTGAATATGATGAACTGTTCTCCGGTGACCCGATTTGGGCAACTGAATCAATCGGCGGTATGGGCGTTGACGGCCGTACTCTGGTTACCAAAAACAGCTTCCGCTTCCTGAACACCCTGTACACCATGGGTCCTTCTCCGGAGCCGAACATCACCGTTCTGTGGTCTGAAAAACTGCCTCTGAACTTCAAGAAATTCGCCGCTAAAGTGTCTATCGATACCTCTTCTCTGCAGTATGAGAACGATGACCTGATGCGTCCGGACTTCAACAACGACGATTACGCTATCGCTTGCTGCGTAAGCCCGATGGTTGTTGGTAAACAAATGCAGTTCTTCGGTGCGCGTGCAAACCTGGCGAAAACCATGCTGTACGCAATCAACGGCGGCGTTGATGAAAAACTGAAAATCCAGGTTGGTCCGAAATCTGAACCAATCAAAAGTGACGTTCTGAACTTCGACGAAGTGATGGAACGTATGGATCACTTTATGGATTGGCTGGCCAAACAGTACGTCACCGCACTGAACGTCATCCACTACATGCACGACAAGTACAGCTACGAAGCCGCTCTGATGGCGCTGCACGACCGTGACGTTGTTCGCACCATGGCGTGTGGTATCGCAGGTCTGTCCGTTGCTGCTGACTCCCTGTCTGCAATCAAATATGCGAAAGTTAAACCGATTCGTGACGAAGACGGTCTGGCTATCGACTTCGAAATCGAAGGCGAATACCCGCAGTTTGGTAACAACGACTCTCGCGTTGATGACATGGCGGTTGACCTGGTAGAACGTTTCATGAAGAAAATTCAGAAACTGACTACTTACCGTAACGCTATCCCGACTCAGTCTGTTCTGACCATCACCTCTAACGTTGTGTATGGTAAGAAAACGGGTAATACCCCAGATGGTCGTCGTGCTGGCGCACCGTTCGGACCGGGTGCTAACCCAATGCACGGCCGTGACCAGAAAGGTGCTGTTGCCTCTCTGACCTCCGTTGCTAAACTGCCGTTTGCTTACGCTAAAGATGGTATCTCTTACACCTTCTCTATTGTTCCGAACGCACTGGGTAAAGACGACGAAGTTCGTAAGACCAACCTGGCAGGCCTGATGGACGGTTACTTCCATCACGAAGCGTCCATCGAAGGTGGTCAGCACCTGAACGTGAACGTCATGAACCGTGAAATGCTGCTGGACGCGATGGAACATCCTGAGAAATATCCTCAGCTGACCATCCGTGTATCGGGTTATGCAGTACGTTTTAACTCCCTGACTAAAGAACAGCAGCAGGATGTTATTACTCGTACTTTCACTCAGACCATGTAATTGGTTTTGACTGAAATCACGCGTTAAATGTCGTACAATAAAGGCTCCACGTAAGTGGGGCCTTTTTAGCAACTAAGTCTCTTTCGTCAGCTATCTATACTTATGGATGACTGCCAAAACAGACTCGACACAGTTAATAACTGTGCACTCACTCTGGCCCCGGATGGGCCACATCTGGAGATACACCGCAATGTCAGTTATTGGTCGCATTCACTCCTTTGAATCCTGTGGCACCGTAGACGGCCCGGGCATCCGCTTTATTACCTTCTTCCAGGGCTGCCTGATGCGCTGCCTGTATTGCCATAACCGTGATACGTGGGACACGCACGGTGGTAAAGAAGTCACCGTCGAAGAATTGATGAAAGAAGTGGTAACCTATCGCCACTTTATGAACGCCTCCGGTGGCGGAGTAACGGCATCCGGTGGTGAGGCTATTCTGCAGGCCGAATTCGTTCGTGACTGGTTCCGCGCCTGTAGAAAAGAAGGTATTCATACCTGTCTCGACACCAACGGTTTTGTCCGCCGCTACGATCCGGTGATTGATGAACTGCTGGAAGTCACCGATCTGGTGATGCTCGACCTCAAACAGATGAACGACGAAATTCACCAGAACCTGGTCGGTGTGTCTAACCATCGTACACTGGAGTTCGCACGCTATCTGTCTAACAAAGACATCAAGGTGTGGATCCGCTACGTCGTCGTACCAGGCTGGTCTGACGATGACGACTCAGCACACCGTCTGGGCGAGTTTACCCGTGATATGGGCAACGTCGAAAAAATCGAATTACTGCCTTACCATGAGTTGGGTAAACACAAATGGGTGGCGATGGGCGAAGAATATAAGCTGGATGGCGTTAAGCCACCGAAGAAAGAAACCATGGATCGCGTGAAAGGTATCCTGGAACAGTATGGTCATAAAGTGATGTATTGAGTTTACATCCTTGTAAAACGGCTGCCTAACATGGTGGCCGTTTTGTTATGTGCACTTACCTCTTCGGCAAACGGGTCACAACACAGGAAAGGACGTCATGCGGTTATTCATCTCAGGAGTGTTACTGTTGTCTGCTCAGGCCGCGAATGCCGCCAGCAACTGCGATATTAATGCCATCATCCAGCACGCCTGGCCGGATGCCAGGACAACGTCGCAAGGCACCATCACTCAAGATAACCGGGTTATTACCACCCACAGTGATTCACCCAAAAGCGCGATTTGCCGCATCTGGCCAGCGCACCCTGAGCTGACGCTGGCCGCTGTACCATTAATGACACAGCAGTATAGCGATTACGATAACGTCGGCGATATGGAGCTTCTGGTGCTCGATTCCACCACACTCGACGTAAAACAACGATTACGCCTGCCAGAGAGAATGAGCGACGATGCCATTCGCATCACCGGCCTGGCACTTGATACCGCTCGCTGGAAGGTTACGCCTGAACAGACCGCATTCGGCTTGCGTATCTCCCGCACCGGCAGTTCTCGGGTCAATCCATTTAGTGAAACGGCACTTTCGCTGTATGTCATCGACAATAATCAGCTCCGGCCAATACTAAACGGTATCGTGCTGGAAAATAGCAGCGGAGAATGGGATGGCAACTGCGAGGGAACCTTCAGCGACAGTAAACGCAGCCTGGCGCTGGATACCGGTTCGCAGAATGGGTATGTTGATATTCGGGTAACCGAGAAAAGCGTGGCATCCACGAGCTATGTTGATGCCAATGAGCAATGCGCAGCGAAAGATAAACCGGGTAAAGCCAACTGGTTACTGCGCTATGACGGTCACCAATATACCATTCCCGACGAACTTGCCCCGCTGTCCTGAGCCGCCAGAAGGAGATAGCCTAGCTATCTCCTTCTTATTATCGCTCGTTTAACTCTTTCTTCTCGCCAGCAGCGGGAAAATTAAGCCCAATCCGACCAGTACAAACGGTGTCACAATGTTCAGCGTCAGCTGGAAAGTCCACTCCGGGGTAAAGGCTTCCATTTTTGGAAAAATCCCGGTGACACAAGCAAATGCAGTGAAGGCAAAACACCATCCTCCGACGGTTAATGCCAGCGTTTTGTTGCGAATAAAGACATATTCTGACTTATATTTCTGCGCCAGCCGTATAACGGCAATAAATGCCACGAACACCCATAAATAACGCAATGGCATAACAACTGAGTTGAGATTCAGCAACCATTTATACAAATTATTCATGTCACCAATACCCAGCGTCGGCAACATAATCAGAATCGCGACTAATACTAACGTCAATATATAACCGTTCACCGGTGTGCCGGACGCATTCGTACGGCACAAACGCGCAGGAATATATCGACTGTCCGCATCACCCAGCAGGACTTTAAGCGGCGCATCGATAGAAAACACCAACGCAGCAATCTGCCCCAGCGTGTTGGCAACCGCATAAATGACCATCAGCGTGTTACCCATCCCGTAATACTCGCCCAGTTTCTGGAAAGCATAATATTGACCATTGGTCATTAAATCATCGGGAATATGCCGGGAGTCAAACATCATCCCCATTGCCAGCGAGCCGAGAATTGCACATACCGCCACCATAATCGCCAGAATCAACATCCCTTTCGGGAATTCTTTGCCTGGATTGCGGGTCTGGTTAACGTAAGGTGAAATTTTTTCCGCGCCACCCACCGCGAAGACCAGCATCGAAATCGTCGTGATATAGGTAAAATCAATATGCGGAATGAACGATTCCCAGGTGATGTTGGTGGTAGCGATCTCAACATCCGTAATTGCCGGCGCGGTTACCGCCATCACGACATACAGAATCGACATCACAAACATCGCAATTCCCGCCACGGAACCCACAATTTTCAGTGACTTCATCCCACGGGATGCAACCCACATGAAGAAGACAAACAGCGCCAGCGTCAGCCCCTGTAACGCCACGACGGTGTATTCTTTAATGAGTGACCCATCCCCCTTCAGCGCCCAGCCCAGGGCAATCAGGATAGCCTGCGGTTTCTGCGCCAGGTAAGGAATATGCACTACCCAGTAAGTCCATGCGGCAAGGTAAGCCAGCCCCGGCCCCATGGTGTGTTTAATCCAGGTACTGACGCCACCTTTCCCCTCTTTAAACGTGGAGCCAAGCTGCCCGACGATCAGTGCGTAAGGGATAAAATAGAGCGCAAAAATAAAAATCCAGGAGGAGACAACGACTAATCCCTGATTAGCATAGTTGTTTACAACGTTGCCAAACCCCCAAACGGTAATAAACGACATCAAGGCGATGTTGTACCATCGCAACTGTTTTTCCTGTGCACCGGCCATACGCGATCCTTCGTGGGGTTATTTTAAATATCAATAAATAAGGCGAGGGATTATGCGCGGTAAAATGAACGGGCGGAAATGGCAGAATGTAAAACTATAACCTTCTGCACAGTTTATTTTTCAGCAAAAATGAGGGGGAATTAAATACGGTGGATTCTCACCAAACATACATAATTTGTATGAATGGAAACCCACCGTAATCGTTAAATAGCTTCAGATATGTGCCACGGAATTGGGCTTGTGTCCTGTTTTACGCAGCAGCATCAGTAAATAAATAAACGACACGCTGGCGATCATGATAAACAACAGGCTATCTGAGAAGTTCTGCATCAGCATCGCGGTAAATGACGGCCCCAGCAGGCTCCCCACGGTATAGCTTAATAACAATGCCTGGTTCATGGCAACCAGTTGATGATGTTCCACTTTTTCGCAGGCCCAGGCCATTGCCACTGGATAGAGCGTAAAACCGGCCGCACCTAACATGAACAACGCAGGGGCCATTGCCGCCTGATTCAGCATCGCAATGCTACCGAGGATCACCACAAAGACCTGAACGCGTAAAACCAGCAGGCGACCTAATTTATCCGCCAGACGACCAATCGGCCATTGTCCCAGAATACCAGCGCTGACCATCACCGCCATCCAGAAACCAATGCTGGCGTTACTGGCCCCCTGATGATTAAGGTACAGCGGCATCAAGCCATACAACGAGCCCAGCACAATACCGGAGATAATGCAGCCATTCACGCCCAGTCGCGCCTGACGAAGTCTCAACATCGATGCTATCGGCGTCAAATGTTGTTCCTCGCTTTGCTGATTCATAATGCGGGTAAAGAGCAGTGGTAATACGCCTGCCAGAATCGTGCCAGTAACCCACGGCAAAACGCTCATGAGATCTGTCGAGACTTTACTGACTAACAGCTGCCCTAAAAACGTTCCCACGTAATAGACCATCATATAGGCAGCCAGTAAGCGTCCGCGGTTACGAGAGGTCCCGCTGCACATCAGCGCGCTTTCCACCACCACCCAAATCATGGCACAGCCGACACCGGCGATAAAACGCCAGGTCATCCAGCTCCAGAATCCCACCATCACACCCAGCCCAATACACCCCACGGCGAAGATAAACGAGGCAATGTAATAGCTGCGGTTGAAGCCAAGATGTCTGATTAAATACCCGGTCAGCAACGTCCCCACCAGATTACCGGTGAAATAAGACGAACTGACCACACCCACCTGCCAGGTCGGGAGATTTTCATGGGCGAGCCAAAGCGGGACGAGCGTGTTTAACACGGCGATCGCCAGGGTCAGCAGCAGTAGCCCGCACAGCAATAGCATAACGGGTCGGGTATAGGTAGACATGAATAAAAACCGTGAGGAAGTTCAAATTTCATGCGCATCATGCCACTGCCAAAAACATTGTCAATCGGCGCAATCAGGGGCCTGAGGCGCTTTCATGACGATCGATTCGTATTACTGATTCTTAATATGAATGGATAAAAAATAGGAAAACACATCTGTTTGTTTTAATTGATCTAAAACAAAATTATCGCGTTTCGTTCAGTCGAAATATTTCATGGATGTATCGCATTTTTTATTTGCCGAATGGCGCCGTTAGCTGCGCCATTCGGCATTCTTTAGGTCAGCTGGCAACCGCCATGCCCACGGTCATATGCAGACCGTAGAACACACCGCGCCCGATCAGCTCACCGACAAGCAGCAAAATAAACGCCACTGACAGTAACGGTACGGCCGGTTGGTAGCCTTTAACCTGCGGCACAACCCAGCAGCACAGCGCCAAAGCCAGTGCCGCAATACGCCACGCCATCAGCGAGCCGTAGTCCGGTACCAATGCAGATGCCTGCTGAACAGAACTGTGAATAGTCGCCAGTTCAGTGCCCTGCATTACCGCCATGATAGCACTCACCACCAGCGCAAATATGGAAATCGCCGGCAGCAGGCGCATTGCCCAGCCGTCTACTCCAGCCACGCGCAGCAGCAGATAACCTAACAGCGGCCCCCCCAAAAACAGCGTCAGGAAGAAGCCCAGCGGCGTCCAGAGGCTGTACCAGGTTGGGATCGTATCAATAGTGTTATACACCCGCACCATCATCCAAACGAAAACCACGCCCAGTACCATAGTGACGATTAGCCACAGAGTACGTAACGCAGACGGCATTTTTTTCAACGTCGCCATCAGCCAGCCGATACCGCCCACCGCGAAGAACAGCGAACCGCTGGCAATTTCGTTACTCAGTGCAGAGGCACCGATGCGGTTAAGGGAGTTAAAAGCACGCATCGGCGATCCCAGGTGCAGCATGGAGGCAATAAAGCCGATGCCCATTAACACCCACAGGCCCAACATACAGGCAACGACGCGCTGCTGTGCGTCGGGACGTAAGCCCCCTTTCATCAATGCCAGCGCCAGAACAATAAAACCGCCAACCACGCACTGCCCGAAGACCGTGAAGATCATCAGCGGCCACTCATGCCATCCACTTCCCATCTTACACCTCCTTCGGATTAGCCAGATAACCCGTGGTATCCCCGGTCGGGCGGCTATTGGCATTAGGTTTGATTACAATGCTGGGTTTGGTGAAATGTGCGCCCGGTAGTGGCGCAACCGCCGCCAGCTCACCGTGTTTTTTGCGCAGTTCATCAATCGGACCAAAATCCAGCGCGCGCAATGGACATGATTCGACGCAAATCGGCTTTTTGCCCTCGGCCACACGGTCGTGGCAGCCATCACACTTGGTCATATGCCCTTTGGCCGCATTGTACTGTGGCGCGCCGTAAGGACAGGCCATATGGCAATAACGACAGCCAATGCACACATCCTCATCGACGACCACAAAACCGTCTTCACGCTTGTGCATCGCGCCACTCGGACATACCTTGGTACACGCCGGGTCTTCACAATGGTTACACGCAATAGACAGGTAATAGGCAAAGACGTTCTGGTGCCAAACGCCGTTGTCTTCTTGCCAGTCGCCACCGACATATTCGTAAATACGGCGGAAGCTGACATCCGGGGTTAAATCTTTGTAGTCTTTGCAGGCCAGTTCGCAGGTTTTGCAACCGGTGCAACGGCTGGAATCAATAAAAAATCCATACTGGGTTGTCATCGGTTACTCCTTACACCTTTTCAACCTGAACAAGGTTCGTATGTGACGGGTTCCCCTTCGCGAGCGGAGAAGGACGCTGGGTCGTCAGCACGTTGATGCAGCCGCCCTGATCCACACGTTTCATATCCGGGTCATACCAGGCTCCCTCACCTAGCGCTACCACGCCCGGCATCATACGCGGCGTCACTTTCGCCTCGATATGCACCTCGCCACGCTCGTTAAAGATGCGTACCTTGTCGCCGTTGCTAATACCGCGTCGTTGCGCGTCCAACGGGTTGATCCACATTTCCTGGCGGCAGGACGCTTTCAGTACATCCACGTTGCCATAGGTCGAGTGAACGCGAGATTTGTAGTGGAAGCCCGTCAACTGCAGTGGGAATTTATCCGCCAGCGGATCGCTTAAACTTTCAAAGCCCGGGGCGTAAACTGGCAATGGATCGATCACATCGTCTTCAGGCAATTCCCAGGTAGCCGCAATGTCTGCCAGCGCCTGAGAATAAATTTCAATTTTGCCCGATGGCGTTGTGAGCGGGTTGGCTTGAGGATCCTCACGGAACGCTTTGTACGCCACATGATGTCCTTCTGGATCGCGCTGTTTAAAGATCCCCTGCTTGCGGAACTCTTCAAACGTAGGCAGTTCAGGTATCGCTTTGCGCGACTGTTCATACAAATGACGCATCCACTCTTCCTGAGTACGGCCTTCCGTAAACTGCTGCTCAACGCCAAGGCGCTTCGCCAGTTCGCTGGTCATTTGGTAGATGGTCTTGCATTCAAAGCGAGGTTTGATGGCCTGATCGGTGAAAATCACATACGACATATTCCCGCAGGAGGCATCCAGCGCGAAGTCCATTTGTTCAGACGCTGTGCAGTCTGGCAGCAAAATATCCGCGTATTTCGCCGAGGACGTCATGTGGCAATCAATGACGACAATCATCTCGCACTTCTTATCATCCTGCAGGATTTCATGCGTGCGGTTGATATCAGAGTGCTGGTTAATCAGACAGTTACCAGCATAGTTCCAGATCATCTTAATGGGCACATCAAGCTTATCTTTACCGCGAACACCGTCACGCAGTGCCGTCATTTCCGGGCCGCGCTCAATGGCGTCCGTCCACATAAACATCGAGATACTGGTTTCAACCGGGTTTTCCAGCGTCGGCATACGTTCAAACGGCAGATCGTAAGAGCCTTCACGCGCACCGCTGTTGCCACCATTAATACCGACGTTACCGGTCAGGATAGCCAACATAGAAATAGCACGGGTGGCAATTTCACCATTGGCGTGACGCTGTGGTCCCCAACCCTGACTGATGTAGGCAGGTTTGGCGCTGCCAATTTCACGTGCCAGCTTAACGATGCGTTCAGCAGGAATACCGGTTATCTGCGCGGCCCATTCCGGGGTCTTCGCGATACCGTCTTTACCCTGACCTAAAATGTAAGCCTTATAGTGGCCATTCTTTGGTGCGCTCGCCGGGAGAGTTTTCTCGTCATACCCCACGCAGTATTTATCGAGGAACGGTTGATCAACCATATTTTCGGTAATCAACACGTACGCCAGGCCATTGACCAGTGCCGCATCGGTGCCCGGACGAATCGGGATCCATTCATCTTCACGACCCGCACCGGTGTCCGTGTAGCGCGGATCGATAATAATCATTCGCGCATTGGATTTCTGCCGTGCCTGTTCAAGGTAATACGTCACCCCGCCACCGCTCATGCGGGTTTCACCAGGGTTATTACCAAACAGAACAACCAGTTTACTGTTTTCGATATCAGACGGACTGTTACCGTCCGCCCAGCCGCCGTAGGTATAGTTCAAACCAGCCGCGATTTGTGCAGAAGAGTAATCCCCGTAGTGGTTCAGATAACCACCACAGCAGTTCATCAGACGAGCGACCAGCGTTTTACCCGGTGGCCATGAGCGTGTCATGGTTCCGCCCAGCGTACCGGTGCCGTAGTTCAGGTAGATAGACTCGTTGCCGTAGTCTTTGATCAGGCGCTGCATGTTGGTGGCGATGATGTCATAGGCCTCATCCCAACTGATGCGCTCAAACTTACCTTCACCGCGCTTACCCACGCGCTTCATTGGGTATTTCAGCCGATCCGGATTATAGACACGACGGCGCATAGAGCGGCCGCGCAGGCAGGCTCTAACCTGGTGCAGGCCATCATAATTGTCATCGCCGGTGTTGTCGGTTTCAACATATTTGATTTCACCGTCCACCACGTGCATACGCAGCGGACAGCGGCTACCGCAGTTCACCGTACAGGCGCTCCAGATCACTTTCTCATTGATCTGCGCCGGATTAATGGCTTCTGCAGCATTGGCAATACGGGTAAATGGCAGGGTAAACGCGCTGCTGGCCATCGCCAGCCCGCCTATCGCCGTCGTTTTGACCAAACCGCGACGACTCACCTCAGCTGCCAGCACGGCATCGGGGATCTTAGTTTTCATAGTGGCTCACTCTGCTGCTCACAATAAATAAACAAACGCTGTATAGATACTTATATATCGATATTATCGTTATACAGACTGATAAATAGTGAATTTGCGTAAAGACAGAGATAAATACTGACTTTCATTCGAAGGTAGTATTACCACTAATGGGGTAAGGGTTATTGTTCGACGTCAAGCAGGCATAAAAAAAGCGCCCGCAGGCGCTTTTTTAGCAGGGAAAGCTAACTTATCCGATGTATTCCAGGCCATTCATATACGGACGAAGTACTTCCGGAACCTGAATGCGGCCATCGGCCTGCTGGTAGTTTTCCATTACGGCAACCAGCGTACGACCAACCGCCAGACCAGAGCCGTTCAGCGTATGCACCAAACGGGTCTTCTTGTCGGACTTGCTGCGGCAACGTGCCTGCATGCGACGCGCCTGGAAATCCCACACGTTGGAGCAGGAAGAGATTTCACGGTAGGTATTTTGCGCCGGGATCCACACTTCCAGATCGTAGGTTTTGCATGCGCCGAAGCCCATGTCACCAGTACACAGAATGATCTTACGGTACGGCAGACCCAGCAACTGAAGGACTTTCTCGGCATGACCGGTCATTTCTTCCAGCGCGTCCATCGAATCTTCAGGACGAACGATCTGCACCATCTCAACTTTATCGAACTGGTGCATACGGATCAGACCACGGGTGTCACGACCATAAGATCCCGCTTCTGAACGGAAGCATGGGGTATGCGCAGTCATTTTGATTGGCAGCGCATCTTCGTCAATGATCTCATCGCGCACCAGGTTGGTCAGCGGAACTTCTGCCGTTGGGATCAGCGCATAGTTGCTGCTGTCGGCTTCTTCGTCCAGCGGACGGGTATGGAACAGATCGCCGGCAAATTTCGGCAACTGACCCGTACCGTACAGCGTGTCATGGTTAACCAGATACGGAACGTAGTTTTCACTGTAGCCATGCTGTTCAGTATGCAGATCCAGCATGAACTGGGACAGCGCACGGTGCATACGCGCAATCTGCCCTTTCATGACCACGAAACGCGAGCCGGTCAGCTTAACAGCGGCGGCAAAATCGAGCCCCGCGTGCATTTCGCCCAGCGTAACGTGATCGCGAACGTCAAAATCAAACTCACGCGGCGTGCCCCAGCGGCTGACTTCGATGTTGTCATTTTCATCTTTACCGACCGGGACTTCGTCCGCTGGCAGGTTAGGAATGGTCAGCGCAATATCGCGAATCTCAGCCTGCAAGGTATCAAGTTCAGCTTTCGCGGCATCCAGCTCTTCGCCCAGTTTGTTCACTTCCAGACGTAAAGACTCGATATCTTCCCCGCGCGCTTTTGCCTGGCCAATGGATTTCGATCGAGAGTTACGCTCTGCCTGCAGATTTTCAGTTTGTACCTGCAGAACTTTACGACGCTCTTCAAGAGCGCGCAGCTTATCTACGTCCAGCTTAAAGCCCCGGCTTGCCAGTTTTTCAGCGACTGCGTCTGGCTCATTACGCAGCAGATTGGGATCGAGCATGCTTATCCTGTGCTTATCGAATTAAAATGGGAGAAAGTGACCACAGCCTGCAGTCACAGGGATACATTGCCAACATTACCGCAACGATCGCGCTAACGGTAGCGTTTTATAGGGCTATTTTGATCCTGTCCGGCAAGCCAGGCGAGCTTTTCGCCAATCTTACCCTCAAGACCTCTGTTTGTCGGGCGATAATAGCGTGTTTGTGCCAGTTCCTGCGGGAAGTACTCTTCGCCGGCAGCATACGCATTCGGCTCGTCGTGCGCGTAGCGATATTCCTGGCCGTAGCCCATTTCTTTCATTAACTTCGTCGGCGCATTACGCAGATGCACGGGTACGTCGTAATCCGGACGATCGCGTGCATCTGCCAACGCCGCTTTATAGGCGGTATACACCGCGTTACTCTTCGGCGCGCAGGCCAAATAAACAATCGCCTGGGCAATCGCCCGCTCACCTTCCGCAGGTCCAACGCGAGTGAAACAATCCCATGCCGAAATCGCCACCTGCATGGCTCGGGGATCGGCATTACCCACGTCTTCAGAAGCGATCGCCAGACAGCGGCGTGCAACATACAGCGGATCGCCCCCAGCCGTAATGATGCGTGCGTACCAGTAGAGGGCCGCATCCGGCGCGCTTCCGCGTACTGATTTATGTAATGCCGAGATAAGATCGTAAAAACGATCGCCTTTATTATCAAAGCGTGCGCTACGCTCTCCGGCAATCTCTGTCAGCAATGTGGGTTGTAAAACGCGTTTTCCGCTGGCGTCGACTTCCGCCATATCGGCCATCATTTCCAGCGTATTTAGTGCCCGACGCGCATCGCCATTCACCAGCTCGGCAATGGCCCGACGGGTTTCATTCGGCAGAACAATATCCTGGCCGCCGTAGCCTCGCGCTTTGTCCGCCATCGCCTGATCCAGTACCTGCTCGATATCGTCGGTAGTGAGCGATTTAAGCAGATAGACGCGCGCACGCGACAGTAATGCCGAGTTCAGTTCAAACGAGGGGTTTTCAGTCGTGGCGCCTATAAACGTAATGGTGCCATCTTCAATATGAGGGAGAAAGGCGTCCTGCTGACTTTTATTAAAGCGGTGGACTTCATCCACAAACAATATAGTGCGCCGACCGGCGTTACGATTCTGACGCGCACGTTCAATCGCTTCACGAATTTCTTTCACACCCGAGGTGACGGCCGAAATGCGTTCAACGTCTGCGTTCGCGTAGCGGGCAATCACCTCAGCAAGAGTCGTTTTACCCGTGCCAGGAGGGCCCCATAAGATCATGGAGTGCAGGTGCCCGGCCTCGATGGCGCGTGGCAAGGGCTTACCTGCAGCCAGCAAATGCTGCTGGCCGATATACTGCGCTAAATTTTCTGGCCGCATACGCGCGGCCAGCGGCTGAAAGGTATTATCAGAAAAATCGAGCGACAGATTACCCACTCACACGCCTCTACTTACGTTGATCGTCTACCGTGACACCCTGCGGAGGGGTAAAGGTGAATTTGGATGGTTCGATTGCGCCATTCTGCTGAGATTTCAGCTGATAGCTACTGCGCTGATCGTCCTGCTCGACGGCGCTAAACTGATGGATAGTGCCGTCGCGTCCCACATTGATGGTGAACTGCTTCAGATTGCCGCTGCTGGTTTTCGGAGTCAACACGAAGTCATCACCGTTTTGCTTGATGTTGTACTGCTGCCAGTCGCTGGACTGGTTGCGCGCAATCAGCATAAACGGCGTATTACCCGTGGCATCTTTCAGCCAGGTTGCCGTGGCCTGCTCGACAAACGGATTAAAGAACCACAGCGTTTTACCGTCGGAGACCAGAATGCTTTCATCAGGCTGTGTCATATGCCAGTTAAACAGGTTCGGACGTTTAACCCACAGGTCGCCCTGACCTTCCTGTACCGCTGCGCCGCTACCATCGGTCACCTTCTGAGTAAAGCTGGCATGGAAGCTACTGACTTTATCCAGACGGCTTTTCAGGTCACTGGCGGCGTCAGCCCAGACGCTGCTCACCACAAAGCTCGACAGTAATGCACAGGTGATTGCGATCTTTTTCATCGTTATTCCTCAAAATTCGTCACTCCCGACGGGGAGATCCCTCTGCTATCCATTCCAGGCCAAAAATCAGCATGAGGAAAGTAGAAAATACTGAATTACTTAACTTTGCAATCAATCGAAGGGCGGCGGCGCCAGCACTTCACGATTACCATTATGCCCTTGCTCACTGACAATCCCCTGCGCTTCCATCTGCTCGATGATACGTGCCGCGCGGTTGTAACCGATGCGGAACTGACGCTGGACGCCGGAGATGGAGGCTTTGCGTTTTTGGGTAACAAAATTCACCGCCTGATCAAACAGCGGATCCAGTTCTTCCCCATTGTCAAAACCACCGCCGCCGCCTTCGCTTTCGCTATCAGAAGTGATGCCCTCAACATATTGCGGACGGCCGCGCGCTTTCCAGTCTTGAACAACGGCATGAACTTCTTCATCACGCACAAAGGCACCGTGTACACGCACCGGAATTGTCGAGTTTGGTGCGGAATAAAGCATATCCCCCATCCCTAACAGTGATTCAGCACCTGACTGATCAAGGATGGTACGCGAATCAATTTTACTCGACACGGTAAAGGCAATACGGGTCGGGATGTTGGCTTTGATAAGCCCGGTAATCACATCAACCGACGGACGCTGGGTCGCCAGAACCAGGTGGATCCCCGCCGCACGCGCTTTTTGCGCCAAACGAGCGATCAGTTCTTCCACCTTTTTACCGACGGTCATCATCAGGTCAGCAAATTCATCGACCAGGACAACGATATAAGGCTCTTTTTTCAGCACCGGATGGGTAACATCCATGCTATCGCCCGGTTTCCAGTACGGGTCCGGGATCGGGCGCCCCATACGATCCGCTTCTGCGATCTTCTCGTTGTAACCCGCCAGATTACGCACGCCCAGCGCTGACATCAGTTTGTAGCGGCGTTCCATTTCATTGACGCTCCAGCGCAACGCGTTGGCAGCATCCTTCATATCTGTAACCACTTCCGTCAACAGATGCGGAATGCCCTCATAAACCGACAACTCGAGCATTTTTGGGTCGATCATAATGAATCGCACATCTTCCGGCTGTGCCTTATACAGCATGCTGAGGATCATAGCATTGACCCCAACAGACTTACCGGAACCCGTGGTACCCGCCACCAGCAGATGCGGCATCTTCGCCAAATCAGCCGTAACCGGTTCGCCGGCAATATCTTTACCGAGCACTACGGTCAGCGGAGAAGGATTATCACGGAATTTCGCGTTATCCAGCACTTCGCGCAGGTAGACGGTCTGACGTTTTTTGTTCGGTAATTCCAACCCAACATACGGTTTACCTGGAATAACCTCCACCACACGAACCGCAGCGGTCGACAGTGAACGCGCCAGGTCTCGGGAGAGGTTAGAAATCCGTGCAGCCTTAACACCCGGAGCCAAATTCAGTTCAAAACGGGTTATCACCGGGCCCGGTGAATAGTTCACCACATCAGCCTTAATACGGAAATCTGCTAAGCGCGCTTCCACCAGTCGCGCCATTTGCTCCAGCGCGAAGGTGTCCACCGGTTCAACTTCACTCGGTGGCGGGGTGAGCAGATCCAGCGATGGCAGCAGCGTGGTTGGACGCTGAACAGGACGGCTGTCGCCATTGCGCATCAATAATGGATGGATCAGGCTATCCTGCGGCTGCGGCGCAACAGGTTGTGGCGCCTGCTGATAATGCTGCTGCGGCGCAACAGGCTGTGGCGCCTGCTGATAATGCTGCTGCGGCACAGGTTCTGGTTCAGGCATAACGCTCGGGGTAAACAGCGGCTCATGCGGGCCATCATCCACCAGTGCTTTCATCGGCGAGAAAGCAAAGTCATCTAACGAGAACGTATTAGCGCCCGCAGGCTGTTCGCCGGAATAGCGCTGCTGCTGGGAAGAGGCAAACTGACGGGCCAACTCCGCTTCTGCTGCAGACTCTTCGTCCTCAATCTGATGCGTATTGTCCTGATACTCTTCACCATAACGATGCTGCTGCGACTGGGCGAACTGACGCGCCAGCTCATCCTGTTGCATCGCTTCAATTTCATCGTCGGTATAATCCGTATCAAGCTGCTCTTCTCGCGCTTTCTCTTCGGCCATACGTTGCGACGGTAGTTTGATACCATATGAAGCCAGCTCACGACGCGTTGGCACACGGACGCGATTTGGACGCGGCAACTGCGGACCAATGCCTTCTTTCACCTGTGGACGCGGCGCACCGCTACCCGCCAGACTAAACACAGGTGCAGCAACAGCAGCGGCCCCAGCGCCCATTGCGGCGTTTTTCACTCCGGCAGCCAGCGGCGCGACGGCCGCGACGGATTCAACCGGCGGTATAGATGCGGCAGTTGGCATTGATGGCATTGACGGTTTAATTCGCTCAGGTTCCTGCAGTGGTTCAGGAATGGGCTGATACCAGGCCGCGAGCTGTTCACGCTCACGCGCGCGCTTTTCTTCCACCTCTTCAAAGTAATAGAGTGGCGGACGCGCCGGTTTCGTCTCTTCCGCAACCGGTTCAGGCTCGACAACCGGCGGTTGCTCAACAACAGGCTCCTGCACGAAAGCAGGCGGCTGCTGATACGCAGGCGGCTGGAATGTGGATTCCTGCTGGTAAGCCGGCTGCGGGTGATAAACAGGATCCGGTGAAGGAACCGGCTGCTGTACCGGCTGTTGCTGCCAGCTTTGTTCTGGAACAGGCGGCTGCCACTGCGGCTGCATTTGCGGCTGCGGAGCTACCGGCTGTTGGTATTGAGGTTCGACAACGGGCGGCACAGCATATTGCGGCTGAGGCTCAACCGGTGCGGGCTGCTGCCACGGCTCATAAGGCTGTGCCGTCGGTTGAGTATATTGTGCAGGCTGCGGATAACCTTCGTAGGCAGGAGTCACAACCGGCTCAGCCACCTGTGGCGCTGGCACAGGTTGCCATGCAGCAGTCGGTGCAGGCTGAACAGGAATGCCACCGGAAACCAGCGGAGCTTGCATTAAAGGATCGGCTGGCGCACTCCAGGCCTGCGCGGTCGCCGTGGCTGCTGCGGCGGCTGTCACAGGCTCAGTCACCGAGTGACCACTTAGCAGCGGGTCGAACTCATCATATTCAGGCAGCGTCGCGCGATTACCCGAGAACAGAACATCATTCGGATCGGCGGCAACACCACGGGCGCTGTATTCAATTTCATCTTCGTCATCCATCCGTTTACCGGAGAACAGCGCAGCATCGGTATGACGACCAAGCGGATTGGTAAACTTCTCGGCCAGCCGCTTACGACGTGCTAATGCCCCACGAAGAATACGCGCCCGGCGTGATTCATGCGGTTTTCCTTCGGCGATGTCGACGGACTCTTCATCGTCTTCATATTCTTCGTCATCGACCCAGGTATCGTCACGACGAGTGCGGTTACTGGCAAAGGTCAGGATATTGAGTAACCAGCCGCCCAGTTTTTCCGCAATGCTCACCCATGACCAACCGGTAAACAACGTCAGACCTGCCGCCCAGATGCACAATAGTGTGAGTGTTCCCCCGCTGCTATGCAGCAGAGGTTGTAGCGTGGTACTGAGCAGACTGCCAATCACGCCGCCAGACGCGAAATACCAGATATCATCGGCATTGATTGCCGCCAGTCCGCAAGAGGTGAGAATGAGCGCCAGAACGCCAATGATGCGCAGCGATACGGCGAAATAGTCAACGTACTCGTCACTGGCCTGATGTCGCCAGGTAAACCAACAGCCCCCAACAATGATCACAGGCAGGGTGTAGGCCATGATGCCAAAAATAAAGAACAGCGTGTCCGCCAACCATGCTCCGGGTATTCCCCCAAGATTGTGGATAGGCTCGTGCCACGCGGTTTGCGACCAGCTGGGATCCGAAGGGTTAAAGCTGAGTAAGGCAGCCATCAACCAGACGGCAAAAAGGGCAATAAGGATCAGTAGCGCTTCCAGAAGTCGGCGCCCGCTGCTTAACTTCGTCAATGTGACGTCTTTGTCTTCAGTGTATTCCTGGCTCAAAAACGGCTCTCCAGGTTTCAGGCTTTTCCTGCCCGATGCTAAAACGGACAACAGCACCGGGTTGCCCCGGCACTGTTGCTGTATGGATTAACAGGAGTGTAATCAAACTACGTCGATTTTGCACCTGTTCCGTGTTAGCGCGTCTTAATTACCAGACGATTGCTCTGTTTAACTTCTTCCATTACCACGTAAGTACGTGTGTCATTCACGCCAGGCAGACGCAGCAGGGTTTCCCCCAATAGCTTGCGGTATGCTGACATATCCGGTACGCGTGTTTTCAGCAGGTAGTCGAAATCACCGGAAACCAAATGACACTCTTGAATTTCTTCAAGTTTTTGCACTGCAGTGTTGAACTGCTCAAAGACATCCGGTGCGCCACGATTCAGAGTAATCTCAACAAAAACCAGAAGTGATGCATCCAGATAATGCGGGTTTAACAGCGCCGTATAGCCCTGAATAAATCCCTGTCTTTCTAACCGACGCACACGCTCAAGGCAGGGCGTTGGTGAAAGTCCCACTCGTTTAGAAAGCTCGACGTTAGAAATACGCCCATCCTTTTGCAGCTCATTAAGAATGTTACGATCGATACGGTCGAGATCTTTGCCAGGGCGCTTCTTACTATCTACCATTATTATTGTCTCTCTGTATTCCTTCCCTACTCCTGCCTGACCCTTCTAACATCACTGTTCAGAGTCGCTACCCATCACAATACCCGAAACCCAGAGGGATTTACGGTGTGAAATGTCTGGGTTTATGGTGAGAAGACCGTTGCCTGTCGGCGGCTATCGACATCACGAATGGCATCTGTCCACACCATGCGTAGATTTCGCTAACTCGGTAAACATGGTATCTGGATGCATGATTATGCAGCACACACACGACACAGTTTTTTTCTTCCTTGAATGTTTTCGCAAAACAGCAGGGGATTGTCAAAGCAAAACATCGATTTTTAGTACAACATGCCAGTTATTCATTGGGAGTGATGGAAAATCGTCATTTTATCGCCTTATAACTGGCCGATTTTAAGTAGAAATCGTTATGTCCCGTCATACTTCATGTTACCTGTGCGTTGGTTGACGTCCGTGCCGCCTGTCTGACCGATCATCGACTCCCGCTATTGCACAAATTGTTAACAAAATTTCCATACTCTTTTTTTACGCCTGCAAATTCCCTACAATCCAGTTCATTGCCTGCCAACAACTATGGGGATCTCATGGGCACGACCAAACACAGTAAACTTCTTATTCTGGGTTCAGGCCCTGCCGGGTATACCGCTGCGGTCTATGCTGCACGCGCAAACCTGCAACCGGTACTGATTACCGGTATGGAAAAAGGGGGTCAGTTGACCACGACGACGGAAGTCGAAAACTGGCCTGGCGACCCGCACGATCTTACGGGCCCACTGCTGATGGAACGTATGCATGAGCATGCGACAAAATTTGAGACGGAAATCATTTTTGATCACATCAGCAAGGTTGATCTGCAGAACCGTCCGTTCCGTCTGACCGGCGACAGCGGCGAGTACACCTGCGATGCGTTGATTATCGCCACCGGCGCTTCCGCTCGCTACCTTGGCTTACCGTCTGAAGAAGCGTTTAAAGGTCGCGGTGTTTCTGCCTGTGCGACCTGTGACGGTTTCTTCTATCGCAACCAGAAGGTAGCGGTTATCGGCGGTGGCAACACGGCTGTAGAAGAAGCGTTGTATCTGGCGAATATCGCCTCTGAAGTGCATTTGATTCACCGTCGCGACAGCTTCCGTGCAGAAAAAATCCTTATCAAGCGCCTGATGGATAAAGTCGAAAACGGCAACATCGTGCTGCACACGCACCGTACGCTGGAAGAAGTGACCGGCGATCAGATGGGCGTCACTGGACTGCGTCTGCGTGATACCCAAAACACCGATAACGTCGAGTCTCTGGACGTTGCAGGACTGTTTGTCGCCATTGGTCACAGCCCGAACACCGCGATTTTTGAAGGCCAGCTTGAGCTGGAAAACGGCTACATCAAGGTTCAGTCCGGCATTCACGGTAATGCGACGCAAACCAGCATTCCAGGCGTGTTCGCGGCCGGTGACGTGATGGACCATATTTATCGCCAGGCGATTACCTCTGCAGGTACGGGTTGTATGGCAGCCCTTGATGCAGAGCGTTATCTCGACGGTCTGGCTGACGCCTGCAAATAAGTTTTACAAATCAGTAACAAAAGTAAAAAAGGCGACTATCAGTCGCCTTTATTTTTGCCCCGTTGTAACATTGTCCTGCCTAAAAATTCCTATAACTCACCTGCTAAGCGAGCAATGAATAAAACCCGTCAAAAAGAGCTAACACGCTGGTTAAAACAGCAAAGTGTCATTTCCCAGCGTTGGCTGAATATTTCACGCCTGTTAGGCTTCGTCAGCGGCCTGTTAATTGTCGCTCAGGCCTGGCTCCTGGCACGCATTCTTGATCACATGATCATGGATAATATTCCCCGCGAAGCCCTTCTGCTCCCTTTCATCGTATTAGTGCTGATTTTCATCCTGCGTGCATGGGTGGTCTGGCTACGTGAGCGGGTCGGTTTTCACGCGGGACAGCACATTCGTTTTGAAATTCGCCGTCAGGTTCTGGACCGTCTGCAACAGGCAGGCCCCGCGTGGATCCAGGGTAAACCAGCCGGAAGTTGGGCCACGTTGGTGCTCGAGCAGATTGACGATATGCATGATTACTACGCGCGTTATCTGCCGCAAATGGCGCTTGCCGTCTGCGTCCCCATTTTGATTGTCGCGGCCATTTTCCCGTCTAACTGGATAGCTGCCCTTATTCTGCTTGGCACTGCACCGCTAATCCCCATGTTTATGGCAATGGTCGGTATGGGCGCTGCTGATGCTAACCGACGTAACTTTCAGGCGCTAGCCCGACTCAGCGGTCATTTCCTCGACCGCTTGCGTGGTATGGAAACGTTAAGAATATTTGGTCGCGGCGAAGCGGAAACAGAAAGCATTCGTGCGGCATCACAAGATTTTCGCCAGCGCACCATGGAAGTTCTGCGCCTCGCGTTCCTCTCCTCCGGCGTACTGGAATTTTTCACCTCGCTGTCCATCGCGCTGGTGGCGGTTTACTTTGGCTTCTCGTACCTCGGCGAACTCAACTTCGGCCACTATGGCGTTGGTGTTACCTTAGCCTCTGGATTCCTGGCACTGATTCTTGCGCCTGAGTTTTTCCAGCCCTTGCGCGATCTGGGCACGTTTTATCATGCCAAAGCCCAGGCCGTCGGTGCCGCAGACAGCCTGAAAACGTTCATGGAAACGCCGCTGGCGCATCCTGAACGTGGCGACATTGAGCTGGCCGTAAAAGAGCCGGTTTCGATTACCGCAGAAGATCTGGTTATCACCTCCCCGGAAGGTAAAGTGCTTGCTGGTCCACTTAACTTCTCGCTGCCAGCCGGTCAGCGCGCGGTATTGGTGGGACGTAGCGGCTCCGGTAAGAGCTCGCTGCTGAATGCCCTTTCTGGTTTTCTCTCGTATCAGGGTTCGCTGAGAATTAATGGTTTTGAGCTTCGCTCCCTGGCCCCTGACTCCTGGCGAAAACAGCTGTCGTGGGTAGGACAGAACCCACAGCTTCCTGCCCCAACGTTGCGCGATAATGTGCTGCTGGCACGTCCAGATGCCAGCGAGCAACAGCTTCAGGCCGCGCTCGACAGCGCCTGGGTAAGTGAGTTTTTACCTCTGCTGCCTCAGGGCGTGGATACCCCGGTCGGCGATCAGGCCGCCCGACTTTCCGTCGGGCAAGCGCAGCGCGTTGCCGTCGCCCGCGCCTTGCTCAATCCGTGTCAGCTAATGCTACTGGACGAACCCGCCGCTAGCCTCGATGCGCACAGCGAGCAGCGCGTCATGCAGGCGCTGAATGCAGCATCACGCCGCCAGACCACGCTGATGGTCACGCACCAGCTTGAAGACCTTACCGAGTGGGATGCCATTTGGGTCATGCAGGACGGACAGATCGTCGAGCAAGGCACTTATGCTCAACTGAGCGCAGCCAACGGGGCTTTTGCAACACTGCTGGCTCACCGTCAGGAGGACATCTAAATGCGCGCTTTGCTACCTTATCTGACGCTGTATAAACGTCATAAATGGATGTTAACGCTGGGAATTATTCTGGCGATCATCACGCTATTAGCCAGTATCGGCTTGCTGACACTTTCCGGTTGGTTCCTCTCCGCTTCCGCGGTGGTTGGCGTCACCGGGATTTACAGTTTTAACTATATGCTCCCCGCTGCCGGCGTGCGCGGTGCGGCGATCACCCGTACCGCAGGTCGTTATTTCGAGCGACTGGTCAGTCACGACGCGACATTCCGCGTGTTGCAGCACCTGCGTATTTATACATTTAGTAAGCTGCTGCCACTCTCTCCGGCGGGTCTGGCCCGTTATGGCCAGGGTGAACTGCTTAACCGCATCGTTGCGGATGTCGATACGCTTGATCATCTTTATCTGCGCGTCATCTCTCCGCTGGTTGGGGCATTTGTCGTGATTATGGTGGTGACGCTGGGTCTGAGCGTTCTCGATCTCACGCTGGCCATCACCCTTGGCGGCATCATGCTGCTGACCTTGTTTATTTTGCCTCCGCTGTTTTATCAGGCCGGAAAACGTACCGGGCAAAACCTGACGCACCTGCGCGGGCAATATCGCCAACAGCTGACCTCCTGGCTGCAGGGCCAGGCCGAGCTGACCATTTTTGGCGCAAGTGTTCGCTATCGAGCACAAATGGAAGCCACAGAGTTACAGTGGCACGAAGCTCAGCGTCGCCAGTCCGAATTAACGGCGCTGTCTCAGGCCCTAATGCTGCTGATTGGCGCACTGGCCGTCATCGTGATGCTCTGGATGGCCTCGGGCGGCGTGGGAGGCAATACCCAGCCAGGTGCGCTGATTGCGCTGTTTGTGTTCTGCGCACTGGCCGCATTTGAAGCCCTGGCCCCGGTAACGGGTGCATTTCAGCACCTCGGTCAAGTGATCGCCTCTGCCCTGCGCATTACAGAACTGACGGAACAAAAACCGGAAGTCACTTTCCCCGACGCAGGATCGACGGTTTCTGGGCCGATTACCCTCACGCTGCGCGACGTTTGTTTCAGCTACCCGGGCCAGGCGCAAAATGCGCTGGATACCCTCTCCCTGCAAGCAAAACCCGGCGAGCATGTTGCGATTCTCGGCCGCACCGGCTGTGGAAAGTCCACCCTGCTACAACTGCTGACCCGCGCCTGGAACCCGCAACACGGTGAAATTTTGTTTAACGACCGTCCGATTTCAACTCTGAGTGAGTCAACGCTGCGTCAAAGCATCAGCGTCGTGCCGCAACGTGTGCACCTTTTTAGCGCCACATTACGCGACAACCTGCTGCTGGCCGCGCCGCAGGCCAGTGATGACGCATTATCCGAAATACTGTGCCGCGTTGGTCTGGAAAAACTGCTGGAAGATGATGGTCTCAACGCCTGGTTAGGTGAAGGGGGTCGTCAGCTTTCCGGCGGCGAACTCCGCCGTCTGGCAATCGCTCGAGCGGTACTCCACGATGCCCCGCTGATGCTGCTGGATGAACCTACCGAAGGACTGGACGCCACCACCGAAAGTCAAATGCTTGAATTGATTAGTGATGTCATGCGAGATAAAACGGTATTGATGGTGACGCATCGCCTGCGCGGGCTATCGCGTTTTAATCAAATAATAGTGATGGACAACGGACACATTATTGAGCAAGGTAATCACGCAGATCTGTTAGCCAGGCAGGGGCGTTATTACCAGTTTAAGCAACGTCTGTAAGCTATTATTGAACGATCGACTCGCGTAGTGGAGTTTCGCTGTCATGCGCCTGGTGCAACTGTCCCGCAATTCTATCGCCTTCCCGTCACCGGAAGGCGCGTTACGCGAACCTAACGGTTTGTTAGCGCTGGGTGGCGATCTCAGCCCTGCCCGTCTGCTTATGGCGTACCAGCGCGGTATTTTTCCGTGGTTTTCTCCTGGCGACCCAATTCTTTGGTGGTCGCCCGATCCGCGCGCCATTTTGTGGCCTGAGACATTTCATCTTAGCCGTAGCATGAAGCGTTTTCATAAACACTCACCTTATCGTGTCACGTTAAATTACGCCTTTGGTCAGGTGATTGAAGGTTGTGCCAATGACCGCGAAGAAGGGACCTGGATAACGCGTGATATTGTTGACGCTTACCACCGCCTGCATGAATTGGGGCACGCGCATTCCATTGAAGTGTGGCGGCACAATGAATTAGTCGGCGGTATGTACGGCGTTTCGCAAGGCACGCTCTTCTGCGGTGAATCAATGTTCAGTCGTCAGGAAAATGCCTCAAAAACCGCGTTGCTTGTTTTTTGCGCTGAATTTAGCCAGCAGGGTGGGAAGTTAATTGACTGTCAGGTGTTAAATGGACATACAGCGTCGCTGGGCGCCGTCGAAACGCCGCGTCGGGAGTACCTTGAACACTTGAGCAGACTGCGCCAGCAGCGGTTACCCAGCCATTTTTGGGTACCCCGGACGTTATTTTTACCTCAGGAGTGAATGTTTTCGGCACATTTTTTGTCGGGGTGTTATAATTGCGTCGCAGAGTTGGTTTAGCCCATTACCCCGCCGCCGTTAAGGAACAGTTCGCGTCAGGCAACGCCTATCGTTTATCTCATCGTTCCCTTACACGTTGCGCTTTAAGTGCGGCTTTGCCGTGTGTGGATAGAGTAATGCGCCAAACTTGATTTGCTGTATTTTAATCGCGCAAATCTTTACTTATTAAAAGAACTTCGGCATTATCTTGCCGGTTCAAATTACGGTAGTGATACCCCAGAGGATTAGATGGCCAAAGAAGACAATATTGAAATGCAGGGTACCGTTCTCGATACGTTACCTAATACCATGTTCCGCGTAGAGTTAGAAAACGGTCACGTGGTTACTGCACACATCTCCGGTAAAATGCGTAAAAACTATATCCGCATCCTGACGGGAGACAAAGTGACTGTTGAACTGACCCCGTACGACCTGAGCAAAGGCCGCATTGTCTTCCGTAGTCGCTGATTTTTTTCACGCCAGACTGGCGTCCAGATAATAAAAGGTCGGTATATCCGGCCTTTTTTGTGGGCCAAATTTGAGGCTTTAGTCCTCAATCATGCGTGCATATTCTTCCGTCAGGAAATCCACTAATGCGCGCACCGAGGGCAATAACCCCCTACGCGATGGAAAGACCGCGTGAATAATCTCCCGCCTCGGTTCCCAGCCATCCAGCAATGCCACCAGCTCCCCTGCGGCTAATTGATCCTTGACCATTAACTGCGGGAGTTGTACCACGCCTACCCCGGCAACCGCGGCCTCGCGCAGCGCCAGCATATCTGTGGTGATCATACGCGGCGTAAAATGCACTTCCGCGCGGGCACCCTGTGGGCCAAACAACTCCCAACGATGAACATGTTTCCCCGCCGCCAGACTCAGCCCGGGCCAACGGGTCAGCTCTGCCGGGGCGTGTAATGTCCCCATCTGCTCAACCAATCGCGGGCTGGCATACAGCCGGTGCCCCCTGTCAGCAAGCACCCGCATGACCAAATCACTGTCTTCAAGAGGACGAGGTCGGACGCGAATCGCCACATCCAGACCTTCTCCGACGACGTCGACGCGGCGATTCGTAGCTTCAAGCTGTACTGCAACATCTGGATAACGCGCCATGAACCGGGCCAGCATCGGACCGATATGGACATGCAACAGCGTCACCGGGCACGTCAGTTTAACAATGCCACGTGGCTCAACCTGCAACGCCGCAATGGCATCCTGCGCCGCCTGCGCCTCCACCAACATCGCCTTACAGTGTTCGTAAAAGGTCTGTCCGACCTCCGTGACATTAAACTGCCGGGTTGTTCGCTGAATCAAACGCACCCCCAGTCTCTCCTCCAGTTGCGCAATACGCCGACTGAGTTTGGATTTGGGCTCATCAAGCGCACGGCCTGCCGCTGCGAATCCTCCCTCTTCGACAACATGCACAAACCATGCGAAATCATTGAGATCCAGCTTCGTCATCTTATTGTCCTATTAATGAGACGGTGAGGACTATTTTAGCCACTACTCAGCTCGCTGTCATGGATATAAGCTTATTCACATCAAGATAACGCCACTGAGGAGATACATATGAAACACGTAACAGGCGTCTATACCGCACCTCGCCCACACTGGGTTGGCGATGGATTTCCAGTTCGCTCGATGTTCTCTTACCAGTCTCATGCTGAGCAGCTCAGTCCGTTCCTGCTGCTGGATTACGCGGGTCCGCATACCTTTACACCGGGTAATGAAAAGCGCGGCGTCGGTGAGCACCCGCACCGTGGTTTTGAAACGGTGACCATTGTTTACAGCGGTGAAGTTGAACATCGCGACTCGACCGGGCGCGGCGGCATTATCGGTCCAGGCGATGTGCAGTGGATGACAGCAGGGGCCGGGATTTTACACGAAGAATTTCATTCGCCGGAATTTACCCGTAAGGGCGGCGAGCTGGAAATGGTCCAGCTGTGGGTCAACCTGCCAGCCAAAGACAAAATGACCGTGCCGGGTTATCAGGGCATCAGCAGCGACGTTATTCCCACCGTCGACCTGCCAGATGACGCAGGTACCGTGCGCGTGATTGCGGGCAGCTATCAGGATACGAAAGGCCCCGCGCATACCTTCTCACCGTTAAATGTGTGGGACATGCGCCTGCAAAGTAATCACCCGGTCACGCTGTCCCAACCGGAAGGATGGAGCACTGCGCTGGTGGTGCTGAAAGGCACGATCACCATCAACGGTGCCACCTCCGCGGGTGAGGCGCAGCTGGTGGTATTAAGCCAGCAGGGTAAAACCCTACATATCGAGGCCAGTAGCGACGCCAGCGTGCTGCTGCTGTCAGGCGAACCGTTAAATGAACCCATTGTCGGTTACGGTCCGTTTGTGATGAACACAAAACAAGAGATCGCCGAAGCCGTACGCGATTTCAACTCCGGCCGTTTTGGCCAAATCTAAAGCGAAGGAGAATACGATGTCCAGTCCTGCAAATTTTAATGGTTCACGCCCGGTTATCGACGTAGATGATGCCGTGATGCTGCTTATCGATCACCAGAGCGGTCTTTTTCAGACCGTCGGTGATATGCCAATGCCCGAACTGCGTGCCCGTGCCGCTGCGCTGGCAAAAATAGCCACCCTGGCGAAGATGCCGGTGATCACCACCGCCTCCGTTCCACAGGGACCCAACGGCCCGTTGATTCCGGAAATCCACGCCAATGCGCCCCATGCTCAGTACGTGGCGCGCAAAGGCGAGATCAACGCCTGGGATAACGAAGACTTTGTTAAAGCCGTCAAAGCAACAGGTCGTAAAACGCTGATTATCGCCGGTACCATTACCAGCGTTTGCATGGCTTTCCCGGCCATCAGCGCGGTAGCGGAAGGGTATAAAGTGTTTGCCGTCATTGACGCTTCCGGTACTTACAGCAAGATGGCGCAGGAAATCACGTTGGCGCGAGTGGTACAGGCAGGCGTGGTGCCAATGGATACCGCAGCCGTTGCGTCTGAAATACAGCGGACCTGGAACCGGGAAGATGCCGCTGAATGGGCGGAAGTGTATACCAAAATCTTCCCGGCCTATCAGCTGCTGATCGAAAGCTACAGCAAGGCTCAGGAAGTTGTCACCAGCGGTGAAAAACTGGACTCTCAGCGCTAATCATGTTCTCTGCGCCTGTCCGGGCGCAGAATATGTCTATTGCGTAACCAAACGAGAGTGAAGACGTAAATTCTGCTTGACCGTTTTAGCGCAACTCCCTATAGTAGCGCCCCGTTGCCCCCCCAAGCGGTCAGGCAGCAATACAATACGGTGAGGTGTCCGAGTGGCTGAAGGAGCACGCCTGGAAAGTGTGTATACGGCAACGTATCGAGGGTTCGAACCCCTCTCTCACCGCCACATTTGAGAAAGAGCTCGTACGCAAGTACGGGCTTTTTTTTCGTCTATTGCATTTACCGAATGCGGCCAACAACCCGCATCCATCCTTAGACCTGACAAGCGAAGCGTCATCAGGCATTCCCTGCGAAGAAAAGAAACTATTGTCGGCTGAGCAGCGTCAATACTTCATAGTGCGCGGTGTGCGGGAACATATCGAAAAGTTGAACCCGTTCTATGCGATAGCCTGGCAGCTCGCCAATATCCTTCGCCATGCTTTGCGCATTACAGCTGGAGTAGATGATAAACGGCGGTGCCATGTGGGAAAGATAATCACACAGGGGTTTACCAATGCCCCGACGCGGAGGGTTCACCAGCACCAGATCCGGAACGTCTTCCTGTGCCGTCGCGAATTGGGTCGAATCGAGCGCTTGAAAGTGCAGATTCTGTAACCCCAACGTCTGCGCAGATTGTTTCGCACAGGCGATCGCCTCTGGTGCGATCTCGATACCCGTCAGTTTCATCTGCGACGTAGCGCAATGCAGGCCAAAACCGCCAACACCGCAAAACAGATCCCACATATGGTTGACCGAAAGCTGACGCACCCAATCGCGAGCCGTGGCATACAAACGCTCAGCCACTACCGGGTTGGTTTGAAAGAAACTCTGCGGGCGGATCCACAGCGGTACATCATTAAAACGTTCAGCCAGCGCCTGCTGCTCCGTCAGGAAGATTTCTGTCTCCCCTTCCATAATCGCCATATGCACCGGCTGGATATTGACCGTTATCACCTTTAACTGCGGTACCTGCGCCTGCAGCCACGGCAACGCCGCGCGCAGTTGGCTCAGCTTGGCCTCTGAGCGTAAGACAAAACGCAGCATCATACCGCCGTCAAACTGGCTTTCCGTTAACAGCACATATTTCAGTTCGCCCCGCTTACGCGCTACGTTGTAAGGCGTCAACCCGGCACGGGCGATAAAGGGTTTTAGTGCGGAAAATACCGGCGCAAATGAGGCAGGATAAAGCGGACAGTCGCACAAATCTTCAGGTGTACCGTCACGATGCAGCATGCCCAATAGCGGTTTTTCCACGCTACCGCTCACCACCATTTTGGCTTTATTACGAAAAGCGCTCTCCGGGCCAGCGACGGGCGCGCACCACTCCCCGACCGAATAGTCGGTAAGAAGAGTCTGGAGATCGGCCATTTTTGCACGGAGTTGATCGCCAACGGGCTGTGTTATCCACTGACAGGAACGACAGCGGTCGGCGTCATAAAGAGCGCACTGCATAAGAAAACCTTCAAATTAACCGGGGCGAAGATTATACACATTATTGCAGACGGAAGAACCGTCGACTGGATGCCGGAACAAACAGCAACAACAGCACCAGCATATCCGGTAATTTCTGCATCACCAGCGTGCGAAAAATTTCACGCTTCGATTCACCCGCAATACTGAACAGCTCGGGGTAACCATAACCTAACGATGCCGCCCACAAATAACCGGAGGCCACCACCTGGGTAAACAGATAAATCCAGCGCGCCCAGTTACGTCCTTTGACCAATGAAAAGGCACAGTAAATTTCGATAAACACTAGTATCAGACTGCTTAAAAACACCAGCGTTAAATTCCAGGTCTGCACGCTACGCTGGATAAATGCCATTGTCCCGCTCACACCCAACGTATTGAAAATCATCAACAGATCGAGGCCGCGGATCATAATAATAGCGAGCGCCGCCACCTGCACTAAAGCAGGAACGTTTAAGCGAGCATGTGATGTGGATGATTTCTTAAAAAATCCCAACGCGTCGTCTTCCGTGAAAACGGTGCAGCGCCACATGCTGCACCGAGTAGAGGTTGGCAGATTTTAGTTTTTTCAGCCGCGTCTTGCACGCTGGATATCGCGCAACCGCTGCTTTTCTGTCCGGGCCATCAGGTACCACGCGATAAATCCGATAATTCCTACCACGCCAAGAATCAGCGTCGCCAGCGCGTTAATTTCTGGATTAACCCCCATACGTACGCTGGAGAACACCAGCATCGGCAACGTCGTCGCCCCAGGACCGGAAACAAAGCTGGCGATCACCAGATCGTCAAGCGACAGGGTGAAAGCCAACAACCAGCCGGAAATCACCGCCGGCATAATCATCGGCAGCGTGATGACAAAGAAGACCTTCAGCGGCGTGGCGCCAAGATCCATCGCCGCTTCTTCGATGGAGTGATCCAGTTCGCGCAAACGCGAGGAGATAACAACCGCCACATACGCCGTACAGAAAGTGACGTGCGCCAGCCAGATGGTTAACATCCCGCGATCTGCCGGCCAGCCAATAGCATGCGCCATGGCGACAAACAGCAACAACAGCGACAGGCCGGTGATGACATCCGGCATAACCAGCGGCGCTGTTATCATAAAGGCAAAGCCATTCGAACCCCGGAAACGACCAAAGCGCACCAGCACCACCGCAGCAATCGTGCCGAGGATCGACGCCATCGTCGCCGCACAGGCAGCGATGGTCAAACTCATCCCGACAGCGCTTATCATTGCAGTATCGTGGAGCAATTCACCGTACCAGCGCGTTGACCACCCTGCCCAGACCGTCACCAGTTTGGAGCTGTTAAACGAATAGATAACCAGCATCAGCATCGGCGCGTACAGGAAAGTGAACCCGACGACCAGGATAAAAATACGCCACGGTGAGCGAACGACGGGTAAATTATTCATCCGTGTTCCCCCACACTTTTTTGCTGATATTTATGGAACCACATGATCGGCACAATCAATAACAGCAGCATAATAATGGCCACAGCCGACGCCACCGGCCAGTCACGGTTATTGAAAAACTCCTGCCACAACACACGGCCAATCATAATGCTGTCCGGCCCGCCCAGCAGTTCAGGGATCACAAACTCCCCGACCGCCGGGATAAACACCAGCATTGAGCCTGCGATGATCCCGCCTTTGGTCAACGGCACGATCACGCTAAAGAACGTTTTCAGCGGTCGAGCCCCAAGATCCAGCGCCGCTTCCACCAGCGAATAGTCGATACGTGTCAACGCGGTGTAGATCGGCAGTACCATAAACGGCAAATATGCATAAACAATCCCGATATAGACCGCCAGATTGGTGTGCAGGATCGTCAGCGGCTGATCGATAATTCCCAGCCACATCAGAAAATTATTCAGGATCCCGTTATTTTTCAGGATCCCCATCCAGGCATACACGCGAATCAAAAACGAGGTCCAGGAAGGCAGGATCACCAGCAACAGCAGAATATTCCGCGTTGACGGTTTGCTGTGTGCCACAGCCCATGCCAGTGGATATCCCAGTAGCAAACAGCAGATCGTCGAAATCCCCGCCACCTGCAACGACTGCAGGTAAGCATCAACATACAGCGGGTCAGCCGTCAGTTGCAGGAAGTTGCCAACATTAAGCGTGATGGAGAACTGGTCGTCTGCCCATGAGATGAGGTCAGAATACGGGGGTATCGCCCGCGCCATCTCAGAAAAAGAGATCTTAAAAACGATTAAAAATGGCAGCAAAAACAGCAGAATCAGCCAGATATACGGCAGCGCAATCACCACCTTGCGCCCATGCCTCATCTGCATCCGCGACATAAACAGCGTGAAACGGCTCGCGTTGTCCACGCGCGCCGGAGGTTCAAGTGTACGCATTTTCACTCCTTAAACCGTCAACACTACGCAACTGTCCGCATCCCAACACAAACGCACCTCATCGCCCCAGGTCGGTAGCCCCTTACGGTAGCGATGTTCGTTTTGTAGCTGGGCACTCAACATCTGGCCGCTTTTTAAACGCACGTGGTACACCGACAAATCACCAAGATAGGCAATGTGCACTACTTCCCCCACCGCAAAGTTATAGCCATCTGCCGGTGGAGTCTCACAGAGCATAATTTTTTCCGGACGCAGCGCGACGTACACCGGGACGTTATCAACGATGGAGGCATCAGCATCGACTTTCAGCGGATGGACCAGCCCCGGAGAGTCAATGATCAGGCCGTCTTCCTGACGCGCTTTCAGTAGCCCCTCGAACACGTTTACCGAGCCAATAAATTCCGCGCTATAGCGGGTGGTCGGGTGCTCGTAAATCTCTTCAGGCTCGCCGATTTGCACGAACTTGCCGCGATTCATGATCGCAATACGCCCCGCCATCGTCATGGCTTCTTCCTGATCGTGCGTTACCATCACACAGGTCGCGCCTACACGTTCGAGGATATCGACCACTTCCAGTTGCATGCGGTCACGTAGCTTTTTATCCAGCGCCCCCATCGGTTCGTCCAGCAGCAGCAGTTTAGGACGTTTTGCCAGGCTGCGCGCCAGCGCCACACGCTGTCGCTGACCGCCGGAAAGCTGATGCGGTTTGCGTTTGGCAAATTCCTGCATATGCACCAGGCCCAGCATCTCGTTGACCCGGCTGGTAATTTCAGCTTTCGGCAACTTGTCCTGCTTCAGGCCAAAGGCAATGTTCTGCTCCACCGTCATATGTGGGAACAGCGCGTAGGACTGAAACATCATATTAATCGGGCGCAGATACGGCGGGACGTGTGCTAAATCGACACCATCGAGCATAATTTGCCCGGTGGTCGGCAGTTCAAAGCCCGCCAGCATGCGCAGCAGGGTTGATTTGCCGCAGCCGGAGGCCCCTAGCAGGGCAAATATTTCGCCTTTGTAGATAGTCAGGTTGACGTCATCGACGGCGTGCTGGCCATCGAAAGACTTGGTCAGATTACGAATTTCAAGCAGCGGGGTTAGCGCTTTACGGGTCTTCGCCTGTGGGCGGGGGGTCGCATCATTCACGTGAGTGCTCTCCGGCATAAAACAAAGAAACAGTGCAAATAACGCACCAGCATGGTGCGTATTGCCGGGTTATGAGTGTTCAGGGTTCGGGTGTCCCGGCTGACTTACGCGCCGCCGGGTCATCTCCCTGACGCGGGTTATTTCCCGCTTTTCACCTTGGTCCAGGCACGGGTACGGACACGATCGATCTTCGGATCCTGTACTTTCAGAGTGAACAACTTAGCTCGCACATCGGCCGGCGGGTAAATCCCCGGATTGTCACGAACTTCAGGGCTGACCAACGCCGTCGCTTCTTTGTTCGCGTTGGCGTAGAACACGTGGTCGGAAATATGGGCAATCACATCCGGACGCAGCAGATAGTTGAGGAACTGATAAGCTTCGTCTTTATTTTTAGCATCCGCAGGCATGGCGAAAACATCGAAGAACGCCATCGCCCCTTCTTTTGGAATTGAGAAGGAAATATTGACGCCATTTTTCGCTTCTTTCGCGCGATTAGCGGCCTGCCATACGTCCCCTGCCCAACCAATTGCCACGCAGCTATCACCGTTTGCCAGATCGTTAATGTATTGAGAAGAGTGGAAATAACGAATATTAGGACGCAGCTTCAACAGCAGATCGGTTGCCGGTCCGGTGTAATCGTCCGCTTTGGTACTGTTGGGGTCTTTACCCAAGTAATTCAGCACGGTGGCAAACACTTCTTCGGGGGCATCAAGGAACGAGACGCCGCAGCTTTTGAGTTTTTCCAAATTTTCCGGCTTCAGGATCAGATCCCAACTGTCGACCGGCGCATCCGCGCCCAGCACCGCCTTCACTTTATCCACGTTGTAGCCAATACCGGTGGTTGCCCACATATACGGCATCGCAAACTTGTTGTCTGGATCGTGTTTCGCCACCAACTTCAGCAATTCGGGATCGAGGTTTTTCCAGTCTGGCAGTTTACTTTTGTCCAGCGGTTGGAAAACACCCGCAGTAAGCTGACGCTCAAGGAAGCTGGCGGAAGGAACGACAAGGTCAAAGCCAGTGCTACCCGCCATGAGCTTACCTTCCAGTACTTCATTGGAGTCGAACACATCATAAACCACTTTAATGCCGGTCTCTTTTTCAAAATTAGCCACCGTGTCGGGGGCGATATAATCAGACCAGTTATAAATATGCAGCGTTTTTTGTTCAGCAGCGAGCGTGCCGGCGGAGAGGGATATCAGAGCACCCGCAACCAGGCCTGATAACCATTTTTTATTTAAGGCGGTCATAATCTCTTTCCTTCTGAAAGTTCGTTCACAAACGAACAAAAAATTCACACTCTATGATATGCAAAAAACGTGCATATTTTTTCATTCAGCACAAATAAGAAAAGAGGCTTCCCCTGTGCCGCTATGGCTCGCTAATAATCGCGGAATCATTCAACATGCATTGCGGTCGCATGCAGCCCATAAAGGGTTCATTGAAGGATGACGTTTATAAGCCTCGCCAGAATAACTTTAGCCAGGATTCGAGGATATAGCCCAGTTAAAAAAACGTCTTTTATCAATTTTTTATGCAGGATTTATCTATGACATAAGGCAGAAGGCGTGGAAGTTAGGTGAATAATTCTTTAATAAAAGGTTAAATGCAGAATAAAAATAGGGTAATACGCAACCGCTCTGGCAGCGGCTGCGCTTTTGGCATCATTGCTCAGGAAATATTAATGGAGGAAATGGGTCTCAGTACCGCTGTTTTGCACATCTTCTTCAGCGTTAAATAACAGCTGATGCGCCCCGGCCTCAAGGATCACCATGGATATCTGCTCTTCGCTCTGGCGAACAAAACATTCGAACTGCTCAAACGTGACGCCCGGCACAACGTATAAAGACTGGCAAACCACCAGCTTTGGCAGATTATCATCCTGCATGTCCAGAAAGGCTTTCACCGTCAGCGAACTGGCATTAATGGATGACAGATCGGCGGCCAACGGCAGCAACGCCGATGGCCTGACTTCCGCCATCGCAGAGAACAGAATGACGTTATCCACCAAATCAATTTTCGCATCAAAGATGCCGTCAAAGTTTTGCATATGAGGTAAATGCAGCGCCTGACAGGTATCGCATTCAAAAAAACTCATGCCCAGGTCGTCGAGCCATTGACGCAACGTATCCAGAGTGGGAACGACCAGTGATGTCATAATAATGTGCGACCTCTTTCGATGAAAAAATTACCGGCACAGCTTACGCAAAAAGACCGCGTCATACCACGATCGCCATCGATATTGCGTTCAGCCGCCGATTTTAAGACAAAATTCCGGAGTTGCATGACGTTCGATCCACTGGATCATCCGTCCGGCAATATCAACCCCCGTGGTTTTCTCCACGCCTTCAAGCCCCGGAGAAGCGTTAACTTCCATGACCAGCGGCCCGCGGTCTGCGCGCAAAATATCAACGCCAGCCACATCCAGGCCCATGGTTCGGGCGGCTTTTATCGCGATGTCCCTTTCACGCGTCGTAATATTGGCAATACTGGCCACGCCACCGCGATGGAGATTAGAACGAAAATCGCCCTCTTTAGCCCGACGCTCAATCGCGGCCACCACCTCGTCCCCTACGACAAAACAGCGAATATCCCGCCCTTTGGCCTCTTTAATATATTCCTGCACCAGGATATGTGCATTCAGTCCTCGAAATGCATCCACGACGCTCTCCGCGGCCTGACGCGTTTCGGCCAGCACCACACCGATACCCTGCGTGCCTTCTACCAGTTTCACCACCAACGGTGCGCCGCCGACCATATCAATCATGTCGCTGGTATCGTCCGGTGAGTGCGCGATTCCGGTAATCGGGAGATCGATTCCCTGACGTGCCAGCAGTTGCAATGAGCGCAGCTTATCGCGCGCACGGGTGATCGCCACTGACTCATTCAACGGATAACTCCCTAACATCTCGAACTGGCGCAACGCCGCCGTACCGTAAAAGGTAATCGCCGAGCCGATTCGTGGGATGACCGCATCAAAATGAGGGAGCTGGCGGCCCTTGTAATGAATCGAAGACGCCGCCGGACTAATGTTCATATAACAGGAAAGGGGATCGATAATTTCAACCAGGTGACCGCGCTGCATCGCCGCTTCACGCAGGCGCTTACAAGAATAGAGCGTTCCGTCCCGGGACAAAATGGCAATTTTCACCCTGCACCTCTCTGAAAGACCTGCTGAAAGCCGGCGTATCATACACCGGGTTAAAATCTTTAGCGCGTAGCCCATCCCTGTTTGTGCAAATATTCCAGAATAAAGGGGCGATTTTCTTTGATGATGGTCCGGCGAATATGATCGCTCCAGGTATCACGACGAGTGTTGCTGCCACGGGTCAGATAATACTGCGCAAGCTGTTCATCATAGTGAGCCAGGGCGTCCTTATCGAGCGGCTGGTATTGATTTTCATGCACCACAATGGCCGCAGGCAGTCGTGGCTTGATATCGGGATTATCCGCAGGCCAACCGAGACACAGACCAAACAGCGGCAGAACATGCTGCGGCAGTTTCAGTAACTCAGTTACTGACGCAATATTGTTGCGCAGTCCGCCAATATATACACCGCCAAGCCCCAGCGACTCTGCAGCCGTCAGCGCATTTTGCGCCATCATCGCCGTATCAACCACGCCAAGCAGCAGTTGTTCTGCCAGTCCCAGCTGTGCGTCAGGGCAAATCTGTAAATGACGGTTAAAATCGGCGCAGAACACCCAGAATTCGGCAGCCTTCGCCACGTGCGGCTGCCCACCCGACAACGTCACCAGCGACTCTCGCAGGGCCTTATCCGTCACCCGAATAATCGTGCTGCACTGTAAAAAACTGGAGCTCGAGGTGCCTTGCGCGGCAGCTATAATCGCCTCGCGCTGCGCATCCGAAATCGACGCCTCGGTAAAATGGCGAATAGAACGGTGGCTGCGAAGTAAATCAATGGTTGGAGTCATCTCTTTTTTCTCTGGCTGAACGGGAAGATACGCTGGATGTTCGCGACATCAGCTGCGGCGCCAACAGTTGCGCAATGCGCCACATTAAAAACACAGCGGCGGGAAGCATCAACAAAACCCCCAGAAAAATCATCACCACACAGGCCAATGGACTGTTAAGCGGCGCGGGTAAGGTGAGATAATCGTTAAGCGACAATAGCGCCAGCGCTAACGACACCATACCGATCGTTTCCAGAATCAATATGCTTTTAGGTAACACACCCACAGTGCGCATACGTGGCCTCCCGGCGAAGTGGCTCGTAGTATAAAACGTTCCGAGTTCTCATGTTTAACAGATATAGCGTAGATGTATCAAAGCAACAGGCCGAACCTACTTTCCATCCGACATAAATCGCGGCATCATACAGTCATTCGCCATCTGGCCTGATAAGTTCGAGGAGAGTGAGATGTTTGCTGTTATTTTTGGTCGCCCAGGGTGCCCGTATTGCGTGCGCGCAAAAGAATTGGCAGAAAAATTAAGCAATGAGCATGAAGATTTTAACTTCCGCTACATTGATATTCATGCTGAAGGGATCTCAAAAGCCGATCTGGAAAAGACGGTTGGTAAGCCGGTAGAGACCGTACCGCAGATTTTTGTCGATCAGAAACACATCGGCGGCTGCACGGATTTCGAAGCATGGGCAAAAGAGAATGTGAATCTGTTCGCCTGATTGCCGTCTCTACGCCCTCCACTGGAGGGCGTAATCAGTGTTTTTTCCGCTGCTGATGCTGATTAAATAGGCTACTGATAAACAGAAAACACAATGCGCCAAGCGCGCACCAAAACACCGCACTAAACAACCATGCAAGCTCTTGCCACAGCGAACGCGTAGGCATAAACACAAATCGCATCAATAACAAACAACACGGTGCCGCCAGCATTGCACCGAGAAGAGGTCTAAGCACCTCACGACGATGGGAAAAAAAGCTGGCCGCTGCTCCTGGCAATATAAAAAACAACAACCCAACCTCAGGATGCCCAGCCGCCTTAAATGCTCCTTTCACGTTCAGCGTCAATGAAAGACACACCACAATAAAAAGCACAAAGCAGCAGATCGCACCCGCCCAACCTTGCCTATGTTTCAATCGTTCCTCCTGACACTCTCTATCGAACACTCTTTTCGCCCAAAGGCGTCCAGTCAGATAAAGTCGTTCGGCATTCCATGCCAAAAACGCACTCACACGATTCTTATAGCCGTTGAAACGTAATGAGATTAAACTAGCCGCATATATCGTCATGCTGCTTTATTTGGGGCTGTGTACGATGCTGTCGCCCCTTAATTTCTGGCAAAAACATTAGCGTAAATTGCCATTTCTTTCAATAGCTTACTAGTAAACAAGAAGTTAGTCTCCGTGAATATAAACGTCGCAGATTTGTTAAATGGGAATTACATCCTGTTATTATTTGTGGTCCTGGCGCTGGGGCTGTGTCTGGGGAAATTACGCCTGGGTACAGTCCAACTCGGTAATTCCATTGGCGTTTTAGTAGTCTCCCTATTATTAGGCCAGCAGCACTTTAGTATTAACACTGATGCTTTAAATCTCGGCTTTATGCTGTTTATTTTTTGCGTCGGCGTCGAAGCTGGTCCCAACTTTTTTTCGATTTTTTTTCGCGATGGGAAAAATTACCTAATGCTTGCTCTGGTCATGGTCGGCAGCGCAATGCTGATCGCCCTGGGACTGGGTAGGCTATTTGGCTGGGACATCGGCCTGACAGCTGGCATGCTGGCAGGTTCAATGACCTCCACGCCGGTGCTGGTCGGCGCGGGTGACACATTGCGCCATTCAGGGATGACAGGAACACAGCTGTCAACGGCTCTTGATAACCTGAGCCTCGGTTACGCACTGACTTATCTGATCGGACTAGTCAGCCTGATTGTCGGCGCACGCTACCTGCCAAAACTGCAGCATCAGGATTTGCAAACCAGCGCCCAACAAATCGCCCGTGAACGTGGCCTCGACACCGACGCCAACCGTAAGGTCTATCTGCCCGTGATCCGCGCCTACCGTGTCGGTCCGGAACTGGTTGCCTGGGCTGATGGTAAAAATCTGCGCGAGCTGGGTATCTATCGCCAGACCGGTTGTTATATCGAGCGTATCCGCCGCAACGGCATTCTGGCTAACCCGGACGGCGACGCCGTACTGCAGATGGGCGATGAAATTGCCTTAGTGGGCTACCCGGATGCACATGCCCGCCTCGACCCCAGCTTCCGTAACGGCAAAGAAGTGTTCGATCGCGACCTGCTCGATATGCGCATCGTCACCGAAGAGATTGTGGTGAAAAACCACAATGCCGTCGGTCGTCGTCTGGCGCAGTTAAAACTGACCGATCACGGCTGCTTCCTTAACCGCGTGATCCGTAGCCAGATTGAAATGCCGATTGATGACAACGTCGTGCTCAATAAAGGTGATGTGTTGCAGGTCAGCGGCGATGCCCGCCGCGTAAAAACCATTGCAGACCGTATCGGCTTTATTTCAATTCACAGCCAGGTCACCGACTTGCTGGCCTTCTGCGCCTTCTTTATCATCGGCCTGATGATTGGGATGATCACCTTCCAGTTCAGTAATTTCAGCTTTGGCATCGGAAACGCAGCTGGCCTGCTGTTTGCCGGTATTATGCTTGGCTTCCTGCGCGCCAACCACCCGACGTTTGGCTACATCCCACAGGGTGCGCTGAACATGGTGAAAGAGTTTGGCCTGATGGTCTTTATGGCGGGCGTCGGCTTAAGCGCAGGCAGCGGTATTGGCAATGGCCTCGGCGCAGTCGGCGGACAAATGCTGATAGCGGGCCTGATTGTCAGCCTGGTGCCGGTGGTTATCTGTTTCCTGTTCGGCGCTTACGTATTGCGCATGAACCGCGCCCTGCTGTTTGGCGCCATGATGGGCGCACGAACCTGTGCACCGGCGATGGAAATCATCAGCGACACCGCGCGCAGCAACATCCCTGCTTTAGGTTATGCAGGCACCTATGCTATTGCCAACGTCTTACTGACGTTGGCGGGGACACTGATCGTCATCGTCTGGCCTGGCCTCGGTTAAAAATTTACCCTTTTATGAAATTTTTTTGCAGATAAGCAGAACTTTTCTTCAAGGTGTCAGTCATAACTATTGCCACTGCTTTTCTTTGATGTCCCCAATTTGTGGAGCCCATCAACCCCGCCGTTTTGGTTCAAGGTTGATGGGTTTTTTGTTGTCTGAAATTTGTCTCCCTTCCTATCCCTTCGACCAATTTGCATCATGCCGGTTATGGCAACTAGTCACGCCAGCGCGATGACCGCGACGGTGGAATGTCATAGGGGAGCAACCGTCAGCTGATATACAGCATCCCTCACGCCGTATGCCGCTGCGTTATATTGTGCACTGCCTCCCGCGAACAGAGCGCAATGCCAAAGACAATAACCAGCGCACTCACCAGATGGTACGAATGTAGTGTCACATGCAAAAAGATGACGCTGAATAATCCCCCACTCAGCGGAATCAGATGTGAATAAATTTCCCCACGCGTAGCCCCAATGGAGCCAATTCCTTTATTCCAGAGTAAATACGACAGCCAGGAAGGGAAAATAATAAGGTATACGACGCCGGTCATAACGTCAGAATTCACATAACTGCCCCAATCTGGCATACCATTAAGCATCATTTCCAGGATCAGTACAGGAAGGAGCAGCGTTGCGCCTAGCAGTGCGCTAACGGCGACAAATGCATTGCCCTTTACCTCACGGGGTTTTGTTCGCAGAAAAGCACAGTAGATGGCCCAACTCAGCGCTGACCCCATGGTCCAGAGATCGCCCTGATTCAGATGATTAAACCTATCCGGATGCATCAGATCGCCCTGCAACACCAGCCAGATAACGCCAATGGTACTGAGAACAACGCCTGCAATATTGCGAGAAGAGATCTGTTCTTTGAAAAAGAATTTATTGATGAGCAGCACAATCGCTGGCGTCGTTGACATATAAATCGCGGCATTCAGCGATGTCGTATATTGCAGACCAATGTACAATGTCAGTGGAAAAAGTACCTGGCCACATAACGCGAGAAAAGCGATAGTGCCAAACGACGCTTTCATCGCTGGCCACTGATCTCTGACCTGTCGAAAATAAAGCGCTATCAATAACAGTGCGGTTAATATCCAGCGCGCGGCTGATAAAACAATGGGATTAACCTCGGCAACCAATAGGTGGCCAACCACATAATTCCCACCCCAAAAGCAGGCTGCCAGACTGAGTAAAATATAGGGCATATATACGCCTTCTTGTCACGTTTGCGGTATCGCAACAAGGCTACGGCGGCACGGGAATGAATGCTAATATAACGTTTTCATCCATGTGCATAGATTAAAACTATGAAATTTACGCTAAGGCAACTTGAGTTTTACATCGCGATCGCTGAAACATTACAAATTTCCAAAGCAGCGGCGCGTTGTCATATTTCTCAGTCATCAATGACCATAGCCATGCGTAACCTGGAAGAAGCATTAGACGTGCAGCTACTGTTACGATATCCCAAAGGGGTGAAACTGACCGCCGAAGGAGAGCGTTTTCTGGCGCATGCCTGTAACATTATCAACAATAGCCGCGCCGCCGTTGATGATCTGCATGAGAGAACGGATATCCTCACCGGTACGGTGCGTATTGGGATCGCCGAAACACTCTCTGCGTATCTGATCCCCGAGATACTCGGTGACATTGAACGACGTTTCCCTCTGCTGGAGATCGTTTTCCATGAAGCCACCGCGCCAGAATTAGTGCGGGTGCTGCGGCAGAAGAACGTCGATTTTTGTCTGCTGCTGACCTCAAATATCAGTCACGATCCCGACCTGGAAATCGAAACCTTTATTCGCTCGCAGCGGCGTCTGTGGACCTCAATTGGGCACCCGCTACAAAGCCAGTCATCAATCCGCCTTAAAGATGTTGAGAAGCTACCATTTTTACTGCTGGAAACCGACAAATACCCTGACGTCATCACTGATTACTGGCAACAGCGTGGCTACAGACCCAACATCTGTTTTCGCAGTAATTCTTTTGAGGCAATACGTAGTCTGGTCGCCAAAGGAAGAGGTATTACCATTTTGTCCGATCTGGTTTATCGCCCGTGGTCGTTGGATGGACTGCGCGTCATGCGCAGAACCCTTGATGATTTTATTACGTATATGGACGTCGGGATCGTGAAAACAGCCGCCCAACCGCTAACCATTGAAGCCGGGAGAGTTATCGATTTTTTACGTCAGGCGACGATGCGCCTCGACAGACCATTTTGAGCGTCTCACTGCGGCAATACTCCCGCTATGCGCTCCACCATCACCAGGATATCGTCTCGCTGCAGCGGTTTTTTATCGGTCACAAAATGCAGCGTCATGCCTTCAATAAAGGCATCCAGCGCACGGGCCGTGGCGGGGTCAAACCACTGCTCTAAGGTTTGTTGACTGCGTTGCATCCAGTTTTGCATCACCGTTTTCAACGCCGGTTTACGGCTGGCGAACGCGTACAACTGGTACATAATCTCCATGTTATCCGGTGTGGTGACCTGCGAACTGTAAATCATCTCGGTAATGGCATGACAGGCCTGTGGCGCATCCATCACGTCCATAAAAAATGCCTGATATTGCCGCGACATAGTTTCGGTAAAATGACCGAATGCCTCCATCAGAAGCTCATCGATTCCCGAAAAATAATAGGTCATTGAACCCAACGGCACCTGCGCAATCGTTGCAATCTTACGATGCGTAACTGCATGAATACCATAAGTTATTACCGCTTCCAGCGTAGCCTGAACTATTTTTTCCCGCCGTTGTGGATCGTTCGCGCGTCGCACCGCATTTCCTCTTCTTGCATTTGTGTACAAATGTACACAACCTTGCTAATGTTGTCTCCTTTCCTCATTTCTTTGGCTCGAATTCATGACTGGCATCTCATCACGCAAAGCCTTAAGACGCCGAACCTGGGCGCTGTTTATGTTTTTCTTTTTACCAGGATTATTAATGGCTTCCTGGGCAACGCGTACCCCAGCCATCAGAGATATCCTCTCCGTTTCTACCGCTGAAATGGGGGCAGTATTATTTGGACTCTCTATTGGTTCGATGAGTGGCATTCTTTGTTCGGCCTGGCTAGTGAAACGATTTGGCACGCGGAAAGTGATCCGCACCACCATGTCATGTGCGGTTGTTGGTATGGCGATCCTTAGCGTGGCGCTATGGCTGCATTCCGCCTGGCTATTTGCGTTTGGGCTGGGGGTTTTTGGTGCCAGCTTTGGTGCCGCAGAGGTTGCCATTAACGTCGAAGGTGCAGCGGTTGAGCGTGAGATGAACAAAACCGTGCTGCCGATGATGCATGGTTTTTATAGCCTCGGCACCCTGGCAGGTGCAGGCGTCGGGATGGTGCTCACCGCCTTTAGCGTTCCCGCCAATGCGCATATTCTGCTGGCGGCACTGGTGGCTATTGCGCCAATATTTATCGCCATCAAAGCGATTCCTGACGGCACCGGTAAAAATGCCGCTGACGGTTCTCACTCAGCCGAAAAAGGGCTGCCCTTTTACCGCGATATCCAGCTGCTGCTCATCGGCGTCGTGGTACTGGCGATGGCATTTGCCGAGGGTTCCGCCAATGACTGGCTTCCGCTCCTGATGGTAGACGGACACGGATTTAGCCCGACCTCAGGCTCCTTGATTTATGCCGGGTTTACGCTGGGCATGACCGTCGGACGGTTTACCGGCGGCTGGTTTATCGATCGCTACAGCCGCGTTGCGGTCGTACGTGCCAGTGCGTTAATGGGCGCGCTGGGTATTAGCCTGATTATCTTTGTCGACAGTTCGTGGGTCGCAGGTGTGTCCGTTATCCTGTGGGGACTCGGTGCGTCGCTGGGCTTCCCGTTGACTATTTCAGCCGCCAGCGATACCGGCCCCGATGCACCAACCCGCGTGAGCGTTGTAGCAACCACCGGTTATCTGGCCTTTCTGGTCGGGCCGCCGCTGCTGGGCTATCTGGGTGAACACTATGGCCTGCGCAGCGCCATGCTGGTGGTGCTGGCGCTGGTGCTGGTTGCGGCCATCGTCGCGAAGGCTGTCGCCAAACCAGACGTTAAAAATACCCCTGTGACGGAGAACAGCTAATGGCTATTAAGTTAATTGCAGTCGACATGGACGGCACCTTTTTAAGTGACCAAAAAACCTACAACCGTGAACGGTTTATGGCGCAGTACCGCCAGATGCAAGCTCAGGGGATCCGCTTTGTGGTCGCCAGCGGTAACCAGTACTACCAACTGATCTCCTTTTTCCCCGAACTGGCCGATGAAATCTCCTTTGTGGCGGAAAACGGCGGTTGGGTCGTTAGCGAAGGGGAAGATGTGTTTAACGGCGAGCTGGCTAAAGACGATTTTCAGACCATCGTGGATCATCTGCTAACGCGCACCGACATTGACATTATTGCCTGCGGAAAAAACAGCGCCTACACCCTGAAGCACTACAGCGACGAGCTAAAATCCGTCGCCGCCATGTACTACCACCGCCTCGAATTTGTTGATAATTTCAACAACATCAACGATGTATTTTTCAAATTCGGGCTGAATATCTCTGAAAAACAGATCCCACAGGTTCAGTCTGCACTGCATGACGCGATTGGCGACATTATGGTTCCAGTGCATACCGGCTACGGCAGCATCGATTTAATTATCCCTGGCGTACATAAAGCAAACGGTCTGCGTCTGCTGCAACAGCGCTGGAATATTCGCGATGAGGAAGTCGTGGCGTTTGGTGATGGCGGTAATGATATTGAGATGCTGCGTCAGGCGGGGTTCAGTTTTGCGATGGCCAATGCCAACGATACCGTGGCCCGTGCGGCAAAATATCGTGCGGGGTCGAATAACGAAGAAGGCGTACTGGATATTATCGACCGGGTGCTAAAAAACGACGCACCGTTTACGCAATAACACCTCAGCACAGACGGCAACAAAAGAATGGCATGATCTCTTCATAATCCGCGTCACATTAACCCGCTGGATAAATATCTCCAGTGAATATTTTCAGGTGATCTGATGATGAAGAAAAGTGTACTAATAGCGGCAATATTGCTGGGGTTTGCGGGAACCGCACTGGCGCAAAGCGTCACCGTTGATGTACCAAGCGGTTATAAAGTTGTCGTGGTTCCTTCTTCCGTGAGCGTTCCCCAGGCGGTCAGCGTGGCCACTGCGCCACAAACGGTTTATGTTGCTCCGGCTCCTGCGCCGGCCCCCGTTTATCGTGCACATCCTTATGCACGGCATGTCGCCAGCGTAGGCGAAGGGATGGTTATTGAGCATCAGATTGACGATCACCACTAAGTTCGCGTAAAGCCCGGGCAGCCGTCAACGCCTCATCGATTTTCAGCCGGACCAGGGTGTCGCTTCAGCTCTCTGGCTTTCAGCTATATCCGTTTTGCTGTTCAGAGATATTCAAGTAAAAGCGCAGGTAGTCAGGTGTGGGCTGGTCCGGCTAAAAATTGCCGACGTGTTTCCGCAAGGCCGGGAGAACCCGCAGGGATGCGGGTTCAGGGCGCGTTTTGCAGGGACGCTACCTCGCGCTCGGCCCGATAGCCTCGAGGAATAAGCGGAGGGAACCACGAAGTGGCAATTTTCCTGCCGGGAGCCGGGATTGTAAAGGGCGTGGCGAAGAACGCCCTTTACACGTTCACAGGAATCAGTGCCTCAGAGAAACGATGAACATGAGGTGAACGGAACCCTTTCTCTGAGAGAGCATATTCATCCCCCCCGCCGCCAACACATGTTGATGCTTTCTGATACCGAGACGTTAACTGAACGGTATTACGGATAGCCGGGCTTTATCCTTCCCGTGAATCTCCTACCCGCTTATCTTTCAGGAAAATAAACATCAGCGCCAGCCACAGTATCCCGCTGGCCAGATTAAACAGGCTAAACAGGCCGTTACCGCCGAGTAAATAAGCATGTTTGCTCAGCTCAATACCAACGGTAAAAATCAGCATCTGCAGCATGCCCATCGCGGCGGAAACCGTCCCTTTACTCATGTCGCTGGCAAACAGCGTCAGGCGTACCAGCCCGGCATTCGCCACGCCAATCCCAAACGCATAAACACTCAGCCCTGCCGTCATCCACAAATAGGCATGGGAAGAAACCACCGTGGCCGCCGCGGCAATAATCAGCCCCACGGCGATTGGCCAGCCGCCCATAATAATCAGCGACCGTACCGTGCGTCGTGCGGTCAGGCGCGCCAGCACGAGGTTACCGGCGATCAGCGCACCAAAAATCGGCACCTGTAGCAGACCATATTCATAGCTGCTCAGTTGTTCACCGCTAATAATGATAATCGGGGATTGAGCGATCCACGCCAGCAACGGCAGACTGACAAAGCCCAACGCCAGGGCACCGGCGACAAAACGCACGTTCTTCAGCACCAGCTTGTAGTCTTTGCCCAGCTCTTTAATCGACAACGTTTCACCCAGTCGGGTCGCGGTTTCAGGCATCGCGCGCTGCAGGCCAACAAAGGCGATGGCGGCCAGTACCGCAAACAGCACAAACATCCCTTCCCACGGCAGCACGTGCACCCAGGCAGCGCCGACCAGCGGGCCCAGCAACGGGGCAATCAGCGCCACGTTCGCCATCAGGGCGGTAATTTTAATGCATACCGCCTCTTCAAAGGATTCCTGAATCGCGGCATAGCCCACCGCGCCAATAAAGCACAGGCTAATGCCCTGCAAAAAGCGCAGGAAAGTGAATTGTTCAATGTTCTGCGCAAACAGCGTCGCAAGGCAGGTAACAATGAACCACACCACACCGGTTAACATCACCGGCCGACGACCAATACGATCCGACAGCGGTCCTAATAACCACTGCAAAAACATGCCGCCTGCCAGGTACGCAGTCATGGAGGTGGGAACCCAGTCTAATCCGGCCTGATATTGCTCCACCACCGCCAGCATACCGGGCTGGATCATATCGTTGCCGATATACGTAGAGAATTCGTAAAGCACCAGACAGAGAGGGAAAAGTAATGCCTGACGCCCCAGTCGGGCGCCTGAAGATAAACGGTTGTGCATGCAGTCTCTTAACCAATGAAAAAACGCGCAAAGTGTAATAAATGCGCCGGACTGGTGATAGTGAATTATGTGATTTGGCCGCAAAATGCGCACATTTTTACACTCAGTTTCACAATGCTCTTTTGCTTTAAGGTTAATTTAAGTTGAACCCGTTATCATGCTCTATAGACGTCATTAATTATCTTAAAAATAGTCATTTAGCTGACAAATAAGACAACACCGCTTTTTATCCCGCTAAAGCGAACTTATGCTCTGCCTGATGGGACTCTTTTAACTACTGTCGTGAATCTGGATGTTATGCTGGAAAATCTGAACAACTCGCTATTTTACCTGATCAACGCCACGCCGGACTCTGCGCAATGGGCGATCGCGTTTGCCATCTTTATTGCTAAAGATCTGATCAGCATCGTGCCGTTGTTAGCTGTAATCCTGTGGCTTTGGGGCCCGCGCGACCACGTGACGACTCAGCGCAAACTGGTTATCAAAATGGCGCTGGCAATAATTGTCAGCCTGGTCATTTCATGGCTGATAGGACATCTGTTCCCACACGATCGCCCGTTTGTTAACCACATCGGCTACAACTTCCTGCACCATGCACCTGATGACTCTTTCCCAAGCGATCACGGCACCGTTATTTTCACCTTTGCACTGGCCTTTATATTCTGGCATCGCCTGTGGTCTGGCGCCCTGTTTATGGCGATTGCCGTGGCGATCGCCTGGTCACGGGTGTACCTCGGCGTACACTGGCCGCTGGATATGCTGGGTGGGTTCCTGGCAGCGTTAATCGGCTGCCTGAGCGCCCAGATGATCTGGCAACGGTTCGGCACCTCGCTGTATTCCGCGTTGCAGGCCTGCTATCGCACCTGCTTCGCCCTGCCGATCCGTAAAGGCTGGGTGCGTGACTAATCCACGGTAAAAAGAGTAGTATTAAGCGCGCGATATGAAACGCTTATTCTACTCACCAGGGGAACTATGGAAACACGACGCGACGAGCGTATTGGTCAATTGCTGCAGGCGCTGAAACGCAGCGATAAATTACACCTTAAAGAAGCCGCGACGCTACTTGGCGTATCTGAGATGACCATCCGTCGCGACCTGAATAATAACGATGCCCCGGTCGTGTTGCTGGGGGGATATATTGTTCTGGAACCCCGTAGCGCCAGCCATTACTTAATCAGCGACCAAAAGTCCCGGCTGGTGGATGAGAAACGTCGCGCGGCCCAACAAGCTGCGAGCCTCGTTCAAGCGCATCAGACGATCTTTTTTGACTGCGGCACCACCACGCCGTGGATCATTGAAGCTATTGATAACGATCTGCCTTTCACCGCGATTTGCTACTCGCTGAATACCTTTCTGGTACTCCAGGAAAAACCGCTGTGTCGCGTCATCCTATGTGGCGGTGAATTCCACGCCAGCAACGCTATTTTCAAACCACTCGATTTCCAGGAAACGCTGAATAACCTGTGCCCGGATATCGCGTTTTATTCTGCGGCTGGCGTACACATTGACAAAGGTGCAACCTGTTTTAACCTGGAAGAACTACCGGTGAAGCATTGGGCGATGTCGATGGCGCAGTATCATGTACTGGTGGTGGATCACAGCAAGTTTGGTAAGGTGCGTCCCGCTCGGATGGGTAATCTGAAACGCTTTGATAGCATCATTAGCGATACCCGTCCTGACGATGAGTTTGTTGATTACGCAAAAGCGCAGCACATTAAACTGGTGTACTGAAATGACATTGCCGGACGCACAAACGCTGTCCGGCAATAACGGTGATTAAGAGAACCAGCCACCAAACCACTGGTGGAATTTCATCATCACAAAGTCCCACATCCGGCTAAAGAAACCGCCCTCTTCAACGGCCTCCATCACCATCAGCGGACGCTGTTCAATGGATTTCCCGTTCAGCTGGAAGTCGATCGTCCCGACAACCTGGCCTTTCTTCAGTGGCGCGGTTAATTGCGGTTCGGTCAGTGTAAAGCTGGCTTTCAGATTTTTAAGCTGACCGCGCGGAATAGTCACCGAACCGGCTTCGCCTGCGCCCAGGTTAACTTCACTCTTATCACCGAACCAGACGCGCTGGGTCACAAAGGTGGCATCCGGTTTAATCGGCGTGACCGTTTCAAAGAAGCGGAAGCCCCACGTCAGCAGCTTCTCTGACTCATTGAATCGAATACGGTCGGTTTTCGCTCCCAGCACTACCGAGATCAGGCGCATATCGCCCTGGGTGGCGGAAGCCACCAGGTTATAACCCGCGCCCGTAGTGGTGCCCGTTTTCATCCCGTCCACGTTCAGGTTGGTGCTCCACAGCAGGCGGTTGCGGTTCGGTTGGCGAATTTTATTAAAGGTAAACTCTTTTTCTTTATGAATGGCGTACTCTTCCGGCACATCGTGGATGAGTGCTTTACCGAGCAAGGCCATGTCGCGCGCGGTACTGAACTGCCCCGGCGCATCCAAACCATGCACCGTCTGGAAGGTGGTATTCGTCAGTCCCAGCTTTTGCGCATAGCCGTTCATCAAACCAATAAAGGATTCCTGGCTGCCAGCCACGTAATCTGCCAGCGCGATACATGCATCATTACCCGACTGAATAATAATGCCTTTGTTCAGATCGGAGACCGCTACCTGATCGCCGGGTTTCAGGAACATCACTGAAGACCCACGCAGAGCCGGGTTGCCCGTCGCCCAGGCATCTTTTCCTACGGTAACCATGTCGTTCAGGTTAATTTTCCCGGCCTTCAGCGCCTGGCCAACCACATAGCTGGTCATGATCTTGGTCAGACTGGCTGGATCCAATTTCTCATCAGCATTGCCCTCCGCCAGCACCTTGCCGCTGGCGTAATCCATTAAGATCCACGCGCGCGCATCCACGCTCGGCGGCGCGGTGGGTTGCTCTACCGCCTGTGCGGTCGGTGCCAAAAGGAATAACAGCGCTGAACCTGCGGCGAAACTGCGAAGGGAAGAGAAGTATTGCGTCATAAATGCCACCCGAGTATCCATTCCAAAAAACCACGTCATAACACACCATGTTTACACAAACTGCATCGGCCAAACCCGCGCAGAAGCGGCCTGATGGATGACGTGTAAAATAAGTGCGGTGAGTAATAACGCACTAACGAGCTTAAAGAAACCGTAAGTTGGTAAAGTTTTTAAAGTTTATGCAATAACACTGCGCTGCGCCGCTTTCATCACGATTTTTTTACGTGTTGTTGCGTAAATATTAGGTTTACCCCACCATGTAACGGGTTTAATACCGAATGCAGCCATCAAGCTGCTCAATGATTACGCGGGGTTACTATGATTACACTGTGGGGTCGCAATAACTCGACCAACGTGAAAAAAGTGTTGTGGACGCTCGAAGAACTGGAACTGCCGTATAACCAAATACTGGCGGGCGGGCAGCACGGTATCAACCGAGATGCTGACTACCTGGCGATGAATCCAAACGGTCTGGTCCCCCTGCTACGCGATGATGAAACCGACGTTTTACTGTGGGAATCCAATACCATCGTCCGCTATCTGGCCGCCCAATACGGGCAAAAACGGCTGTGGATCGATGCCCCGGCAAAACGTGCAGAAGGCGAAAAATGGATGGACTGGGCTAACCAGACGCTAAGCCCTGCTCATCGGGTCATCTTATTTGGTCTGGTCAGAACACCGGCAGAACAACGCGACCAGGCGGCCATTGACGCAGGCGCGAAGGTTTGCGACAACCTGTTTGCCATGCTCGACAATGCGCTGGCCGACCAACAGTGGTTCTCCGGGGACGAGTTTGGTACCGGCGATATCGCCATCGCCCCGTTTATCTACAACCTGTTTAACGTTGGCCTGAGCTGGACCGAACGTCCTCACCTTGAGCGTTGGTACCAGCAGCTTACCGAACGTCCAGCGTTCCAAAAAGCGGTGATGATCCCGGTCAGCTGATACTGTAGCGCTGCGGCTACCGGGGGCTCACCTTCAGTAGTTGCCCGTCGGACTCGTCGGTTAACACATACAAATAACCGTCTGGTCCGACACGCACATCGCGGATCCGCTGTCCTCTTTCGCGTAAAATACGCTCGTCCTCAGTAACCTGATTCCCGTTAACGCTTAAAACGATCACATCCTGGTCTTTTAACGCGCCAATAAACACCTTCTGCCGCCACTGCGCAAAGGTATCGCTATTGTAAAAAGCCATCCCGCTGACCGCCGGCGACTTTTCCCAGTAGAAAACAGGCTGTTCCGTACCCTCAACAATTCCACCTTTAGCCTCAGGTATTTTTAAACCGCTGTAGTTCATCCCCCAGGTCGCTAACGGCCAGCCGTAGTTTTTGCCTTTCTCGGGGATATTAATTTCGTCGCCACCGCGCGGGCCATGTTCGTTGAGCCACAGCGTGTCACTCCAGGGATTCATCGCCATCCCCTGTGGATTACGGATGCCATAGGACCAAATCTCAGGTCGAGCACCGGCCTGGTTCACAAATGGATTATCCGGCGGAATGCTGCCCTCATCAGTCAGTCGCACCACCTTACCCTGCAGCTTGTCCAGATCCTGAGCGGTAGCGCGCTGGTTATTTTCACCCAGACCAATAAACAGGTGGCCTTTACCGTCAAACACCATGCGGCCACCAAAATGGTTGCCGGTTGAAAGTTTTGGCATCTGGCGAAAAACCGTCTGGAACGCCTGCAGATGTTTGAGATCGTCGCTCAGTCGTCCATAACCGACTGCCGTACCGGCCTTACCCTCATGGTCGGCTTCAGCAAAGCTGAGCCAAACCCGCCGGGAACGTTCAAAATCCGGGGCGAGCACCACATCGAGTAACCCCCCCTGACCGTGCGCCCAAACCTTTGGTACCCCGGTTAGCGGATCGGAAAGTCCTTCCCCCGCCTGCCATAGTCGCAACTGTCCACCCCGCAGCGTGAGTAATATGCCGCGGTTGTCAGGTAAAAAGGCCAAGGACCAGGGGTGATCAAGTTTGGTTTGCAGCACCTCAACCTTCAGCGCAGACGGTTCAGCACTGGTGTGAGGGGCAAACAGTAACAGTGGGGCCGCACAGAGAAAGAGTCGCCGCATAACACCTCCTTAATGGCTCTGCATAAAGCGTAGCCAGCAAGGGGCAATTTCCCGCAACTTTTACACAATCTTAACGAAAAGGGGGAGCGCCCTCCCCCGGATTCAGACATGTTCCAGCGTTGAGTACATTTGCAAACACTGGATACTCAGCGTCAGCGTTGTCAGGCAGTTTTCCAGTTTCTCTGCGTTAACGGCGATAAAGGTCGGACAATCGTGATGTCCGCTCATCAGACAAACAGCCGCGGCGGCTAACGCGCCTTCAGCACGGCGCAGGGCATTCCACTCTTCCTGGTCAAGATGCATACCGTGGAGCTGTGATTGGTCATCATGCAGTTCGCGATTCAGTGCAAAAAAATTATCACGCAGACGATCGCTCTCACTCACTGACATATAGCCTTTCGCTTTCCTCAACAACAGATAAGCGGCGAGATCGATACGGGCGTTTATCAACTTGTTGAGAAGATCGGTTCTCAGTCTGTCAACGACCATACTTTGTTCCTCCTCTTTCCAACCATGGTGCAACTTAATAGTATGGTCGTTTTTTGAACAAATTGATGCTCCACGTCAATAAACCCTAATTGATTAACATTATTTACAATGTTACAACGCACAGAGAAACCGTCTGTTTCTGACGTAGCGATAATTTTTTGCTATACCTGATGGGGTTACTGTCGCGACACGGATGATGAGGGGTCTATGTCAAAAGCAAATGATGCCGAGAAGATACGCACGCTATCAAAGATAGACCTGAATCTGCTCACCATTTTCTGTTTAATTTATAGCGTAGGGAGCATTACCCGCGTCGCCGATATGCTGAATATTTCTCCCTCGGCTGTCAGTCAGTCGTTAAAAAAACTGCGCGAACTGATGGGAGATAATCTTTTTGTCCGCAGCGGCAATGCGTTATTACCAACCGTCTATTCCGACGAGCTTTACGACAATGCAATCCCGATTATTGATAAACTGTCGCTGCTAATGCCACATACTTCCCCAGCATCCAGAAAAAGGCTCACGCTGTATACGGAATCGTTTATTTCACCGATCGTTATTCCCGACGTTACGGAAAAAATAATCAGCAATAACGCGGATATCAGTCTCCTGCATCTTACCGCTGATTTAAATGAGCAGAGTATTATCGAACTGCTCACGATGCGGCAGGCTGATGTTGTTTTTTCTACCTTTTCCGTGGAATCAGGCAGTATTTCCTGTCAAAAAATATGTGATATGCGGTTGGTACTGGCAGCGTCACAAAATAATACGTTGTATGGTCATTCGATCAGTGAGGAAATGTTCAGAAGTGCCAATCTGGTGGGTTACAACACTAAAAACGAGAAAATAATTTATCACCGCAGCATCGTGGATAAAAAATTCAGAACCGGGGATCGCTGCCTGCTAACCTCTTCTTTTACCGCGATACTCACGATTGTCGCGAATACCCAATGTTTAGGGGTGATCCCGGAAAAAGTCTTCGCCACGCATGCGCCACTTTATGGCCTGAAAAAAATCAATACGCCGTTCCCGTTACCGCAATTCAGTATTTTTGCCTCATCGCGCAAAGAAACCAATACCCATAAGCTCCTGGCGCCAATTCTCGCCGATTTACAAGCATCCTCCCTGTTCTGAAAACCAGGGAGAACACCCGTTGTGATTAAGGGTTAGACATGGATCCGGGTAATACGCCAAATATTATTGGCGTATTCCTGTACCGTTCTGTCCGACGAGAAGTACCCCATATTGGCAATATTATGCAGCGTTTTCGTCGTCCACTCACGGGGAGTACGATACAACTCATCCACAGAGTCCTGGCAATCAACATAGCGGCGATAATCCGCTAACACCTGATAATGGTCACCAAAGTTGATCAATGAATCGAGGATGTTACGATACCGCCCAGGATCCTGTGGACTAAACAGGCCGGTGCCAATTTGCGTCAGTGCCTGATGCAGTTCGGCATCATTCTCAAAAATCGTTCTTGGGTTATAGCCGTCACGTCGTAAGGCGTCGACTTCCGGCGCCGTATTACCAAAGATAAAGATGTTATCTTCGCCGACATATTCCTGCATTTCAATATTCGCCCCGTCCAGCGTGCCAATGGTCAACGCACCATTTAAGCCAAACTTCATATTGCTGGTACCGGAAGCCTCGGTCCCTGCCAGTGAAATTTGCTCGGAAAGGTCCGCCGCCGGAATAATTAGCTGCGCCAGGCTGACGCTGTAATCCGGGATAAACACCACCTTCAGCTTGCCGCCGATTTGTGGATCGTTATTCACCCGCTGTGCCACGTCATTTATTAAGCGAATAATCTGTTTCGCCATGTGGTACGACGAAGCAGCCTTACCGGCAAAGATATTCACACGAGGAACCCAGTTTTCCTCCGGTGCAGCTTTAATACGGTTGTAGCGTGTAATCACGTGGAGCACGTTCAATAATTGACGCTTGTACTCGTGGATACGCTTCACCTGTACATCAAACAGGGCCGCAGGATCCACCACCACCCCGTACTGGGTGGCAATATGGTGCGCCAGCCGCTGTTTATTTTTGTGCTTCGCGCGATGCACCGCGTCGTTCACGCTTGGATAATCAATATACTGTTTCAGATCAGCAAGCTGCATCAGGTTAGTGCGCCAGTTCTGACCGATATTCTCATCCAGTACGTTTGCTAGCGGCGGGTTCGCCAATGCCAGCCAGCGACGGGCCGTCACGCCATTCGTGACATTAGTAAACCGCATCGGGAAGATACGCGCAAAATCAGCAAACAGTGATTCCGTCATCAATTTTGAATGTAATGCCGACACGCCGTTCACTTTATGACTGACCACGACGGCCAGCCAGGCCATCCGCACCACCCGGCCATGCGATTCATCAATTAACGAGACCCGTTTAAGCAGCTCACTGTCATCATGATATTTATCCGCCACGGATTTCAGGAAGCGATCGTTAATTTCAAAAATAATTTGCAAATGGCGCGGCAGGATCCGGCTCAGCATCTCTACCGGCCATGTTTCCAGCGCTTCACTCATCAAAGTGTGGTTGGTATAGGAGAAAATCTGACAAGTCACGTCAAACGCATCATCCCATGCAAATTGATGATTGTCGATTAACAGACGCATCAATTCCGGGATCGCCAGAACCGGGTGGGTATCATTAAGGTGAATCGCGATTTTATCAGCCAGATTATGATAAGTTTTGTGCAGTTGATAATGCCGGCTCAATATGTCCTGAATGGTCGCTGAGGCCAAAAAATAAGCCTGGCGTAGGCGCAGCTCGCACCCGGCGTCGGTGGAGTCATCCGGGTACAGCACCCGCGAGATCTTTTCAAAATGGTATTTGTTTTCCACTTCAACGGTAAAATCATCATTCAGATTTACTTTGCCTGAATTGACTTCACTATTAACCTGCACATTCCACAAGCGCAATGTATTGGTGCTGTCGGTGTTATAACCTGGGACAATCTGGTCATGCGCTACGGCCAGAATATCCTCGGTCTCAATCCAGCGGACTTTGCTGCCTTCCTGCTGAACACGACCGCCAAAGCGCACTTTATAGTGGGTATTATGACGCTTAAATTCCCACGGATTTCCGTATTCTAGCCAATAGTCCAGCGACTCCTTCTGCACCCCATTAACGATATTTTGTTTGAACATACCGTAGTTGTAACGGATACCGTAACCGCATCCCGGTAAACCCAACGTGGCCAGCGAGTCAAGGAAACAGGCCGCCAGACGTCCGAGACCACCATTGCCAAGCCCTGGATCGTTTTCTTCGTCAATCAGCTCTTCCAGATCCAGCCCCATGGCCTCGAGCGCGCTGTTCACTTCGTCATAAATCCCCAGAGACAGCAGCGCATTCGACAATGTACGCCCAATCAGAAACTCCATCGACAGGTAATAAACCTGACGGGCATCCTGAGAGAATTGCGCCCGGTTTGAACGATGCCAGCGTTCGACCATGCGATCGCGCACGGCATATAGCGTAGCGTTTAACCATTCACGTTTAGTGGCAATGGCCGGATCTTTACCAATGGTAAATAAGAGTTTATTGGCAATATCATCCCTGAGTTTATCAACATCAATTTCGGCGGCTGTAGGAAGTGGGGAAATATACATATCAGCGTGACCTCGCAGAATCGGACAGGGGCAGAAGAATAAAATAAAAATAAAACACAAATAAATTTATGAGCGTTGATTCTTTTGCGGACTCACTTCATGACGAGTAATAGAATGAAGTTCATTCATTAATAAGCGCCAGCTTAAACCGGTGGCGAGCGAAATATAATATAAGCTCACACCATTAGCATAAAGGGTTCTCGCCATTTTAAGTTTTGACTGCAAAGCAATATCTTTCAAATTTAACCTCATGAATAACGCTCGACATATTAAATTTAGAAGACTTTTTCTCTATAGCCAAGAAGTGACACTTAAAGCCGGAATTAGACTCTCTAAATACCTTGCTCCTGCCGATAAGCCAATTACCGGTACTCCCCATTTAGAGCGTCCGACTTATGAACATCAGAGATAGATGTCACGCGATGGCATCTGTATAATCCCCCGATTACGAGCAATGTACAGTATAAGAAAATGGCAAAAATTGGTTTTATTTCACTAGGTTGTCCGAAAAACCTCGTTGATTCTGAGCGCATCCTGACTGAACTTCGTACCGAAGGTTATGACGTGGTGCCGAATTACGACGACGCGGATATGGTTATCGTTAACACCTGCGGCTTTATCGACAGCGCGGTACAAGAATCACTGGAAGTGATTGGCGAAGCGCTGAACGAGAACGGCAAGGTGATTGTCACCGGCTGTCTGGGCGCGAAAGTCGATCAGATCCGTGAAGTTCACCCGAAGGTGCTGGAAATCACCGGACCGCACAGTTACGAGCAGGTTCTGGAACACGTTCACCATTACGTGCCAAAACCAAAACATAACCCGTTCCAGAGCCTGGTTCCTGAGCAGGGCGTCAAGCTGACGCCGCGTCATTACGCCTATCTGAAGATCTCTGAAGGGTGCAATCACCGCTGCACGTTCTGCATCATTCCGTCCATGCGCGGCGATTTGGTCAGCCGTCCCATCGGCGAGGTACTCAGCGAGGCCAAGCGTCTGGTTGATGCGGGCGTCAAAGAGATTCTGGTTATCTCCCAGGATACCTCCGCTTACGGCGTGGATGTGAAGCACCGCACCGGCTTCCATAACGGTGAGCCAGTGAAAACCAGCATGGTTGATCTGTGCGAGCAGCTGTCGAAACTGGGTATCTGGACTCGTCTGCACTACGTCTATCCGTACCCGCACGTCGATGATGTCATCCCGCTGATGGCGGAAGGCAAAATCCTGCCGTATCTGGACATCCCGCTGCAGCATGCCAGCCCGCGTATTCTTAAGCTGATGAAGCGCCCAGGTTCGGTAGACCGCCAGTTAGCGCGTATTAAGCAGTGGCGTGAAATCTGCCCTGAACTGACCCTGCGTTCAACGTTTATCGTCGGCTTCCCGGGTGAAACCGAAGAAGACTTCCAGATGCTGCTCGATTTCCTGAAAGAAGCGCGTCTGGATCGCGTCGGCTGCTTTAAATACAGCCCGGTAGAAGGTGCGGGAGCCAATGCGCTGCCGGATCAAATCCCGGAAGAGGTGAAAGAAGAACGCTGGAACCGCTTTATGCAATTGCAGCAGCAGATCTCTGCTGAACGCTTGCAGGAGAAAGTCGGCCGCGAAATTCTGGTCATCGTCGATGAAGTTGACGAAGAAGGCGCGATTGGTCGCAGCATGGCAGACGCCCCGGAAATCGACGGCGCGGTGTATATGAATGGCGAAACCAACGTGAAGCCTGGCGATATCATCCGCGTGAAAGTCGAAAACGCAGACGAATACGATCTGTGGGGCAGCCGCGTTTAACTCATCGTCACCCAACAGTAGGCCGGATAAGGCATTTACGCCGTCCTCCGGCCTACTGTTTATCCTTTAATCTTCGGGTCCAGCGCGTCGCGCAGGCCATCACCCAATAAGTTAAACGCCAGCACCGTCAGGAATATTGCCACCGCCGGGAATATCGCCACGTGTGGAGCAATCACCATATCCGCCCGCGCTTCGTTGAGCATCGCGCCCCACTCCGGCGTCGGTGGCTGAGCACCCAATCCCAGGAACGACAAACTCGCGGCGGAGATGATCGACGTCCCGATGCGCATGGTAAAAAAGACCACGATCGACGAGACCGTCCCCGGCAAAATATGGTTGAAGATAATGGTCGTATCGCTGGCGCCAATGCTGCGCGCCGACTCAATAAACGTCTGCTGTTTGAGCACCAACGTATTCCCACGCACCAGTCGCGCAAAGGCTGGAATGGAGAAGATAGCGACGGCAATTATCACGTTAGCAATGCCGCTGCCGAGCACCGCCACCACCGCTATCGCCAGCAGAATACCCGGAAAAGCGAATAGCACATCGCAGATACGCATAATCAGCCGATCCCACCAGCCTTCGTAATAACCTGCCAGCAGACCCAACACCGTACCTATGGCCGCGCCAATAAATACGGCAAACACCCCTGCCGCCAGCGAAATTTGCGCGCCAACCAGCACGCGGCTAAAAATATCCCGCCCCAGCGAATCGACGCCAAACCAGTGCAACATCGACGGCCCATCATTGAGGCGGTCATAGTCGAAGTAATTCTCGGCATCAAACGGCGTCAACCAACGGGCAAATATCGCCACCAGGATCAAGGCCAGCACGAATAACCCGGCGATCATCGCCACACGCTGGCGACGAAAACGACGCCAGAACTCGTGCCACGGCGTGCGGATCTGTTCAGGCTTAACGAGCGGCATTGCATTTAAAATCGCCTGTCGGCGCCAGTTAAAAAATCGCATCCTTACTTGTACCTGATAGCCGGATTAATGGCGGCATAGAGCACATCCACCACTAAGTTAATAAGAATAAACTCCAGAGAAAATAGCAGCACCTCGGCCTGAATCACCGGGTAGTCTCGCATTTCAACCGAGTCCACCAACAATCGTCCGAGCCCTGGCCAGTTAAAGACTTTCTCAACCACAATGGAGCCACCAAGCAAAAAGCCAAACTGCAGCCCCATCATCGTGACGACCGGGATCATCGCGTTACGCAAACCGTGTTTTAACACCACCCAGGTTTCACTCACCCCTTTTGCCCGCGCGGTGCGCATGTAATCTTCGCTGAGCACTTCGACAAACGAGGCGCGGGTAAAACGCGCCAATACCGCTGCCACCGCCGCGCCCAGCGTGATAGAGGGCAGGATATAATGCTGCCAGGAATCCGCGCCCACGGTGGGTAACCAGCCAAGCTCCACGGAAAAAATCTGCATTAACAGCATGCCGAGGGCAAACGCCGGGAAGGAGATCCCGGTGACCGCCAGGGTCATACTCAACCTGTCCGGCCAGCGATTTCGCCATACGGCGGCGATGATCCCTGCCGTCATGCCAAACAAGACCGCCCACGTCATGCTGGCAATCGTCAACCAGAATGAGGGCATAAAGCGGCTGGCAATCTCTTCAGCAACCGGACGACGCGACACCATCGAGGTGCCAAAGTCACCTTGCAACACGTTCGTCATGTAATGCCAGAACTGAATATGCAGCGGCTGGTCCAGACCCAACTGCTGGCGCACCAGCTCAATCACCTCAGCGTCGGCCTCCGGTCCGGCAATCAACCGGGCCGGATCGCCTGGCAACAAATGAACAAATAAAAACACCAGCACCGCGACGATAAGTAGCGTTGGAATCAACCCCAGCAGGCGCTTGAAAACATAATTAAGCATCAGACTCCCTTCGGCGGCCCCCGCTGTTCAGGGGCCGAATGAATAGCTTATTGCAAATCCGCATCATCAAAACTAAATCCGGTGTCCGGCATAATCCAGAATCCGGTCAACTTGGTACTGTGCGCAGAGATCAGTTTCTCCACCACCAGCGGGATCCACGGCGACTCTTTCCAGATGATATCCTGTGCATCTTTGTACAATCGCGCTTTTTCGCTCGGATCGTTCGTTTGCAGTGCCGCGGCTAAATCGCTGTCCACCTGCTTGTTACTGTAAAACGCCGTATTAAACAACGTTGGCGGCCAGTTTTGCGAAGCAAACAGCGGTGATAATGCCCAGTCAGCTTCGCCCGTCGACGCCGACCAGCCGGTGTAGAACATCCGTACCCCGCTCTCTTTCTGCGCCTTACCTTCAACTTCTGCCGCCCGCTGTCCGGCATCCATCGCCGTCACCTGCGCCTTCACGCCGACCTGCGCTAACTGCTGCTGGGTAAATTGCAGCACTTTCTGCGCGGTGCTGTGATTATGCGATGACCACAGCGTGGTGGTAAAGCCGTTGGGATAACCCGCCTCTTTCAGCAACTCACGGGCTTTCGCCGGATCGTAAGGCCACGGCGTATAGCTTTGCGCGTAGGCTATCGCGGGCGGCAGCACGCCGGTCGCCGGTGTGGCGTAACCGGCAAATGCCACTTTTACCAACGCCTGGCGGTTAATGGCATAGTTCAGCGCCTCACGCACCTTCGGATTATCAAACGGTTTTTGCGTCACGTTCATGCTGATATAACGCTGCATGATCGACGGACTGGCAACCAGTTCCAGGTTTTTGTTCTTCGCCAGTAATGCGGCCTGCTCGTAAGGGATCGGGAAGGCAAATTGTGCCTCGCCGGTCTGCAACATCGCCGCACGGGTGTTATTGTCGGTCACCGGACGCCAGGTAATCGTATCAAGCTTCGGCAGGCCCTGCTGCCAGTAACCAGCGAACTTTTTCACCTTCACAAAATCGGTCTGATTCCAGGTTTCAAGCTGATAAGGCCCGGTACCCACCGGATGGAAGCCGATATCTTTACCGTATTTCTTCAGCGCCGCCGGCGATATCATTGCCGTTGCCGGGTGCGCCAGGATATTAATAAACGCCGAGAACGGCTGTTTCAGCGTGATCTTCACCGTCGTCGCATCAACGGCCTCGGTGTTAGCGATATTTTTATACAGGTTATAGCGTTTAAGATGATTTTCCGGATTGCTGGCTCGCTCAAGGTTAGCTTTCACCGCCTCTGCATTGAAATCGGTGCCATCCTGAAACTTCACCCCCTGCCGCAGTTTGACGGTATAGGTTAAGCCGTCATCGGAAACGGTATAGCTTTCTGCCAGCACATTTTTCAGCTTCATCTCTTTATCAAGACCGAACAGCCCTTGATAAAACGACTTCGCCACCGCCTGCGACAGCGTGTCATTCGCGTCATAGGGGTCGAGCGTAGTAAAATTAGACCCTACCGCCACCACCACGTCTTTAGCCGACCAGGCAGGGGACGCAGCCAGTGCAGAGGCAACCCCCAGCGCAACCAGCCATTTACGAGCAACAATTTGTCTCATGTTATTCTCCTGAACCCTGCCTGTTATAGACGCGAAAGCGCATTTTCCACCTGCGGACGCGCAACATAATGCCCCGGCCCCACTAACTGGAGTGAAACCGGGGAAATCTCTTCTCCGCGCTTGCGGATATTGCTGGGGATATCATCCGACAGCAGCACCCGCTGCGGCCGCTGATGAGAGGGATCGGCAACCGGAACCGCCGCCATTAATTTGCGGGTATACGGATGCTGCGGATTTTCAAACACCGCCCGACGGGGACCAATCTCGACAATCTGCCCCAGGTACATCACCGCCACACGGTGGCTGATACGTTCGACCACCGCCATATCGTGAGAAATAAACAGGTAGGCGATGCCCATTTCCCGCTGGAGATCGAGCAACAAATTAATAATCTGCCCACGAATCGAGACATCCAGCGCCGAAACTGATTCATCGGCAATGATCACTTTTGGATTGAGCGCCAGCGCCCGGGCAATACAGATACGCTGACGTTGGCCACCGGAAAACTCGTGCGGATAGCGCCAGGCGTGTTCAGGGAGTAGCCCCACCCGCTCCAGCAGCCAGGCGACCCGTTTTGCCGCGGCGTCCCCTTGCAGTAGACCGTGCACCCGCAGCGGCTCGAGAATGGAATAACCTACCGTCTGACGCGGGTCGAGCGACGCATAGGGATCCTGGAAAATAAACTGAATATCCCGACGGAGCGGCTGAAGCTTGCTGCTGGCCAGCGTGTCTATCCGCTGACCGTTAAAGGTGATCTCCCCGTGCTGAGACTCCACGAGTCGCAACAACGCCCGTCCGGTAGTAGATTTACCACAGCCGGACTCCCCGACCAGCGAGAGCGTTTCGCCTGGCCACAGATCAAAACTGACGTTTTCCACCGCGTGCACCTCGCGGGTCACGCGATTGAGAATGCCGCTGCGCAGCGGGAAACGCGTCACCAGATTACGCACCTGCAGGATCGGCTCGCCCGCCACCACCGTGTCCTGTTCAGTCTGCGGTTCACGGTGGTCGGGGTCCTGCAGCGAAATCAACGGGAAACGGCGCGGCAGTTCATGTCCGCTCATGGCCCCGAGCTGCGGCACGGCAGCCAGCAGCGCTTTGGTATAGGGATGTTGCGGGGCGTGAAAAATCTGTTCCACGCTGCCCGTTTCTACAGCTTCACCCTGATACATCACCAGGACGCGGTCGGCAATATCGGCAACCACGCCCATATCGTGGGTGATAAAAATCACCCCCATGGCCATGTCCTGCTGTAATACTTTAATCAGCTGCAGGATCTGCGCCTGAATGGTGACATCCAGCGCGGTGGTCGGCTCATCGGCAATCAATACCGCCGGACGGCACGACAGCGCCATCGCAATCATGACCCGCTGGCGCATACCGCCAGAAAGCTGATGCGGAAAGCGCGATAAAATGGCCCTCGACTCCGGTATCCGCACCTGGTCGAGCATCCGTTTGGCCTCTTCCATCGCCGCCTCACGGCTAGCCCCCTGATGCAAACGAATCGACTCGGCTATTTGCTCGCCGACGGTGAACACCGGATTGAGCGACGTCATCGGCTCCTGGAAGATCATCGCGATATCCGCCCCGCGCACATGACGCATCTGCGACGCGCTCTGTTCGCCCAGTTCAATCACCTGCCGGTTGCGTCGCCGAAGCAACATCTCATCGCAGCTCACCTCTCCGCCCGCCTGTTCAATCAGGCGCATCAGTGACAGCGCGGTGACCGACTTTCCTGAACCGGACTCGCCAACAATCGCCAGCGTTTCCCCACGCTTGAGGCGAAATGACAAATTGCGTACCGCACTGACCCGCTTCTGCTCCTGCGCAAACGCAATGTTCAGATTGCTAACCGCCAGTACATCGTTGGCGTCAAGCTCATCACTGTGTGGCAACGGTATCTCCTTTTTCCCGGTAAATACCGGTGGTTGGCGTATCGCCAGCGTATCCCCAGGCACGGTACATGCCTTCACTGTTAAACGGTAAGGCCACGTTACCTTCATGATCGACGGCAATAAGCCCGCCGCTACCGCCGAGCGCCGGTAATTTTTCCATAACTACGCGTTCGCAGGCCTCTGACAAGCTCAGCCCGCCATAATCCATCAGCGCGGCAATGTCATATGCTGCCAGCGCGCGTATAAACACTTCCCCGGTTCCGGTACACGAGACCGCCACGCTGGCATTATTGGCATAACAACCGGCACCCACTAACGGGCTATCCCCGACGCGCCCCGGCAGTTTGTTGGTCATGCCACCGGTCGAGGTCGCCGCCGCCAGATTACCGTACTTATCCAGCGCCACCGCGCCAACGGTGCCCATTTTGCTGCCCTCATCCAGCGGCGTACCGCCGTGATCGAGCACCGTTTCCCCCGCTGTACGTGCGGCCAGTAGCTGAGCATACCGCTCTGGCGTCGAGAAAATATCCGCACTCACGCGATCCATGCCCTGCGCATGGGCAAAATTCTCTGCCCCTTCGCCTATCATCATAACGTGCGGGCTTTTTTCCAGCACCAGACGGGCCGCGAGGATCGGGTTACGCAGGTGGCTGACGCCAGCGACGGCGCCTGCCTGCAGCGTATTTCCGTCCATCACGCAGGCATCCAGCTCATGGGTTTCATCACGGGTAAATACAGCGCCGATTCCGGCATTAAACAGAGGACACTCTTCCAGTAAGCGTACGGCTTCAGTCACCACATCCAGCGCGGTTTGGCCCGCCTCCAGCATTCGTTGCCCTACTTCAACGATATCTGACAATGCCTGTATATAACGCAATTCCTGTTCCTGACTCAGCTGCGCGCGGGTGATTGCGCCAGCGCCGCCGTGAATTGCAATGACTGCTTTGCCCATTTTTATCGTCCATTTAGGTGGCAGGAAACGTGGTTATAAATAGCAGAATTTCGGTGAGTTATTGATTCGATTTTCGAATATAGAAAGATGCAGACGTCATGTAAAGATAAAGGCCTGTACCTAAGACTGAGGTGGCATACTGTCTGCGTCTGTTTTCTGACATAATGATCGGATTCGATTTTGCCTCGCAGGAGTCTTCTCATGGAATTTACCGCCGGACTGATGCCGCTCGAAACGGCACTTTCACAAATGCTGTCGTCGATTACCCCACTCACCGCCGTTGAAACACTGCCGCTGGTGGAATGCTTTGGTCGCGTGCTGGCAACCGACGTCGTCTCACCGATTGATGTGCCGGGATTCGATAACTCGGCAATGGACGGTTACGCGGTGCGTTTAGCGGATTTGCAATCCGGTCTGCCGCTTGCTGTCGCAGGTAAAGCCTTTGCCGGTCAGCCTTTTCATGGGGAATGGCCTGCGGGAACCTGCATCCGCATTATGACCGGCGCACCGGTGCCCGCCGGCTGCGAAGCCGTGGTGATGCAGGAACAAACAGAACACACTGATGACGGTATTCGTTTTACCGCAGAAGTTCGCGCCGGACAAAATATTCGTCTGCGCGGTGAAGATATTGCTCACGGCGCGGTGGTGTTTGCCGCAGGAACACGTCTGACAACCGCTGAGCTCCCGGTGCTGGCCTCGCTCGGTATTGCCGATGTGCAGGTTGTGCGTAAAGTGCGCGTGGCGCTATTTTCTACCGGTGATGAGCTGCAGCTGCCAGGCCAACCGCTGGGTGACGGTCAGATTTATGACACCAACCGCCTGGCCGTACACCTGATGCTGCAACAGCTGGGCTGTGAGGTCATCAACTTAGGTATTATCCGCGACGATCCTCACGCCCTGCGCGCGGCGTTTATCGAAGCCGACAGTCAGGCCGATGTGGTGATAAGTTCCGGCGGTGTATCGGTCGGGGAAGCGGACTACACCAAAACCATTCTCGAAGAACTCGGCGAAATTGCCTTCTGGAAACTGGCGATTAAGCCGGGTAAACCGTTCGCGTTCGGTAAACTGAGCAACAGCTGGTTTTGTGGCCTGCCAGGTAATCCAGTCTCTGCAGCCCTCACCTTCTATCAGCTGGTGCAACCGCTGCTGGCAAAACTGAGCGGAAATACCGCCAGCGGATTACCCCCACGCCAGCGCGTACGGACCGCATCACGCCTGAAGAAAACGCCTGGCCGTCTGGATTTCCAGCGCGGCGTATTGCAGCGTACGGCTGACGGCGAACTGGAGGTCACCACCACGGGTCATCAGGGCTCGCATATTTTCAGCTCTTTTAGCCTTGGCAACTGCTTTATCGTTCTGGAACGCGATCGCGGCAACGTTGAAGCCGGAGAATGGGTAGACGTCGAGCCATTTAACGCGCTGTTTGGAGGCCTGTAATGGCAGAACTCAGCGACCAGGAGATGCTGCGTTATAACCGGCAAATCATCCTGCGCGGCTTCGACTTTGACGGTCAGGAAGCGTTAAAAGAAGCGCGGGTGCTGGTCGTAGGACTCGGAGGACTTGGCTGCGCCGCAACTCAGTATCTGGCGGGCGCAGGCATCGGGCATTTAACCCTGCTCGACTTTGATACCGTGTCGGTTTCCAATCTTCAGCGCCAGACGTTGCATAGCGACGCGACTGTCGGGCAGCCAAAAGTGGAATCGGCACGCGATGCGCTGGCGCGGATTAATCCACATATCACCCTCACACCGGTGAATGCGCTGCTTGACGATGCTGCGATGCATGCGTTGGTTGTAGAGCATGACCTGGTGCTGGATTGCACCGATAACGTCGCCGTGCGCAATCAGCTGAACGCCGCCTGCTTTACGGCAAAAGTGCCACTAGTGTCCGGTGCGGCCATTCGTATGGAAGGACAAATCACCGTCTTTACGTATCAGGAAGGTGAAGCCTGCTACCGCTGTTTGAGCCGCCTGTTCGGTGAAAACGCCTTAACCTGCGTGGAGGCCGGCGTGATGTCACCGCTGATTGGCGTGATCGGGTCGCTGCAAGCGATGGAAGCCATCAAGTTACTGACAAACTTCGGTAAACCGGCAAGCGGTAAAATCGTGATGTACGATGCGATGACCTGCCAGTTCCGGGAGATGAAGCTGATGCGCAACCCGGGGTGTGAGGTTTGTAGTCGGTAAAAAGTCGGGTGGCAGCTTCGCCTTACCCGACCTACAACGGCTCGAACGTAGGCCGGGTAAGCGTTAGCGCCACCCGGCAACAGCATCAGATCGACGTACGTCCAAATGCGCTCTGCCAGTCGTGCGCAAATTTCGCCATGGCGGCATCCACGGCCGGGGAGCTAATTAGCTGCTGCGCCACATCCAGCGGTAGCGTAATGGCTTCACAGCCAGCTAACAGGCAGTCCAGCGCCTGACGCGGGGTTTTAAAACTGGCAGCCAGTACTTTGGCGTGCGGCGCGTGCATTTTCAGTAAGTTCTGTAAATCAACCACCGTCTGAATACCATCCCCGCCCTGCGCATCCACGCGGTTAACATACGGCGCAATGTATTCGGCCCCTGCCAGCGCAGCTAACAGCCCCTGTGCTGCACTGTAAACCGCGGTGCCCAGCGTTGGGATCCCCTCTTTCTTCAGCAGCTTAATCGCCGCCAGCCCTTCTGCGGTCACCGGTACCTTCACCACGATATCGGGAATCATTGCCCGCAGTTTATGCGCGTCGCTGACCATGCCCTCAGCGGTCGTTGCCATCACCTGAGCAAACAAACGCCCCTGCCCGCCAATCGCGTCATGCAGTTCCGGGAGTAACACCTCCAGCGCCTTTCTACCTGCCGCCACAATACTCGGGTTTGTGGTGACACCTGCCAGCGGAAAAATACGCGCCAGGGTTTTCACCGCATCCACATCAGACGTATCTAAATAGAGTTCCATAACCGTTCCTCAAACTGATCGTTAGCATGAATCAACGGTAGCACGACGAAACCGCGCGGTTAGTTGACTCACGTCAATATAACTTTCATTCGAAAGTAATTTAATCTTTATACGAAAGAAGAGAGGCCGCTTATGATTTTCAATATCCAGCGCTATTCCACCCACGATGGTCCCGGTATCCGCACGGTAGTCTTCCTTAAGGGATGCTCTCTGGGTTGTCGCTGGTGCCAGAACCCGGAGAGTCGTGCCCGTACGCAGGATCTGCTGTATGACGCGCGTCTGTGTCTGGAGGGCTGTGACCTGTGTGTTCAGGCTGCGCCTGACGTCATTCAGCGCGCCCTGAACGGCCTGCTTATTCATCGTGAAAAATTGACCGATAAGTCGCTCACCGCACTGACCCACTGCTGCCCGACCCAGGCGCTTACCGTCTGTGGTGAAGTAAAAAGCGTAGAGGAGATAATGTCCACCGTGCTGCGCGATAAACCCTTCTACGATCGCAGCGGTGGTGGGGTAACGCTCTCCGGCGGTGAGCCATTTATGCAGCCGGAGCTGGCTGCGGCGTTGTTCAAAGCCAGCCATGAGGCGGGTATTCATACTGCAGTCGAAACCTGCCTGCACGTACCGTGGAAGTACATTGAACCTTCATTAGCGTACATCGATCTGTTTCTTGCCGATTTAAAACACATCGCCGATGTGCCGTTTAAGCAGTGGACTGACGGCAACGCCGCTCGCGTGCTGGATAATCTGAAAAAACTGGCCACTGCCGGAAAAAAAATGATTATTCGCGTGCCGCTGATTCAGGGCTTCAATGCCAACGAAGAAGCCATTAAAGCCATTACCGATTTTGCCGCCGATGAACTTCACGTCGGTGAGATTCATTTTTTGCCCTATCACACCTTGGGCATCAACAAATACCACTTACTCAGCCAACCCTACAACGCCCCGGACAAACCGCTGGATGCGCCTGCACTGCTCGAATTTGCCCAGCAGTATGCCAGCCATAAAGGTTTAACCGCGACCCTACGAGGATAACCGCCATGACCACACTGAAACTGGATACACTCAGCGACCGCATCAACGCACACAAAACAGCCCTGATCCACATTGTGAAGCCGCCGGTGTGTACCGAGCGCGCCCAGCACTATACCGAGATGTATCAACAGCATCTGGACAAACCGATCCCGGTACGCCGCGCGCTGGCGCTGGCGCATCATCTGGCGGAACGGACTATCTGGATCAAACATGACGAGTTGATTATCGGTAATCAGGCAAGCGAAGTCCGCGCCGCACCAATCTTCCCGGAATACACCGTATCGTGGATTGAAAAAGAGATCGACGATTTGGCCGACCGGCCAGGAGCCGGCTTTGCGGTCAGCGAAGAGAACAAGCACGTACTGCATGAAATCTGCCCGTGGTGGCGCGGTCAGACCGTACAGGATCGCTGCTACGGCATGTTTACCGACGAACAAAAAGGCCTGCTGGAAACCGGCATCATCAAAGCCGAAGGCAACATGACTTCCGGCGATGCGCACCTGGCGGTGAACTTCCCGCTACTGCTGGAAAAAGGCCTTGATGGTCTGCGTCATAAAGTCGACGAGCGTCGTTCGCGCATTAACCTGACCTGCCTGGACGATCTCCATGGCGATCAGTTCCTGAAAGCCATTGATATCGTACTGGATGCCGTCAGCCTGCATATCGAACGTTTCGCCAGCCTGGCACGTAAAATGGCAGCAACTGAAACCCGTGAAAGTCGTCGCGATGAGCTGCTGGCAATGGCAGAAAACTGCGATGTCATCGCCCACGAACCGCCAAAAACCTTCTGGCAGGCACTGCAACTGTGCTATTTCATCCAGCTTATCCTGCAAATCGAATCGAACGGGCACTCGGTGTCGTTTGGCCGCATGGACCAGTATCTCTACCCGTTCTATCGTCGCGACGTGGAGCTGAACCAGACGCTGGACCGCGAGCACGCCATTGAGCTGCTGCACAGCTGCTGGTTGAAGCTGCTGGAAGTGAACAAAATCCGCTCCGGCTCCCACTCGAAGGCATCCGCGGGCAGCCCGCTGTATCAAAACGTCACTATCGGTGGTCAGAATCTGGTTAACGGCCAGCCAATGGACGCGGTCAATCCGCTCTCCTATGCCATTCTGGAGTCCTGCGGTCGTCTGCGTTCAACCCAGCCGAACCTCAGCGTGCGTTATCATGCCGGGATGAGTAACGATTTCCTTGATGCCTGCGTGCAGGTCATTCGCTGCGGCTTTGGCATGCCGGCGTTTAACAACGATGAAATTGTTATCCCGGAATTCATTAAGCTGGGTATTGAGCCGCAGGATGCCTACGACTACGCAGCCATTGGCTGCATCGAAACCGCCGTGGGCGGGAAATGGGGTTACCGCTGCACCGGCATGAGCTTTATTAACTTTGCCCGTGTGATGCTGGCCGCGCTGGAAGGTGGTCGCGATGCCACCAGCGGTAAGGTCTTCCTGCCGCAGGAAAAGGCGCTCTCGGCGGATAACTTCCACAACTTCGACGAGGTGATGACCGCCTGGGATACGCAGATCCGCTACTACACGCGTAAATCCATCGAGATTGAGTATGTGGTTGATACCATGCTGGAAGAAAACGTCCACGACATCCTGTGCTCTGCGCTGGTGGATGATTGCATTGAGCGGGCGAAGAGCATTAAACAGGGCGGCGCAAAATATGACTGGGTATCCGGTTTGCAGGTCGGGATTGCTAACCTTGGCAACAGTCTGGCTGCCGTGAAAAAGCTGGTCTTCGATCAGGGTGTTATCGGTCAGCAGCAGCTGGCGGCAGCCCTGGCAGATGACTTTGCAGGCCTCACGCATGAACAATTACGCCAGCGTCTGATCAACGGCGCACCGAAGTACGGTAACGATGATGACAGCGTCGACACCCTGCTGGCCCGCGCTTACCAGACCTATATCGACGAACTGAAGCAATATCATAATCCGCGTTACGGTCGCGGTCCGATCGGTGGTAACTATTACGCCGGAACCTCCTCCATCTCGGCAAACGTACCGTTTGGCGCGGCAACAATGGCAACGCCGGATGGCCGTAAAGCGCATACCCCACTGGCAGAAGGCGCCAGCCCGGCCTCAGGTACCGACCATCTCGGTCCAACGGCGGTGATTGGCTCAGTGGGCAAGTTGCCGACCGGCGCGATCCTCGGCGGGGTGCTGTTAAACCAGAAGCTGAATCCGGCTACACTAGAAAATGAGTCCGATAAGCAGAAGTTAATGATCCTGCTGCGTACCTTCTTTGAAGAGCACAAAGGCTGGCATATTCAGTACAACATCGTCTCTCGTGAAACGCTGCTGGAAGCGAAAAAACACCCAGATCAGTACCGTGACCTGGTGGTGCGTGTTGCTGGCTACTCCGCCTTCTTCACTGCCCTGTCTCCGGATGCACAGGACGATATCATCGCCCGAACAGAGCATATGCTGTAATTTCCCGTAGGCCGGATAAGACGTTTTCGCGTCGCTATCCGGCAGCGATACCGCCTCAATGCCGGATGGCGCTGACGCTTATCCGGCCTACAACTGTGCTGTAATAGACGACGGGGAAACTTTCATTCGAAATTAAATTTGTGCTTAAGGTCACATTGTTATTAAAATGTTTCTGGTTGCAGTGAAAGCCAGGAGCATATATGACCATCAACGTTATCGTCACCGACATGGACGGCACTTTTCTCGACGATGCCAAGCAGTACGATCGCCAGCGATTTATGGCGCAGTATCAGCAATTGAAACAACGAGATATTGAATTTGTCGTGGCCAGCGGCAACCAGTATTACCAGTTGATCTCCTTTTTCCCTGAACTCAAAGACGAAATCTCTTTTGTCGCAGAGAACGGCGCGCTGGTGTATGAACACGGCAAACAACTTTTTCATGGTGAGCTTACCCGCCACGAATCCCGTATTGTCATCGGCGAGTTATTGAAGGATAAGCAGCTGAATTTTGTCGCCTGCGGACTGCAAAGCGCCTACATCAGCGAAAATGCCCCGGAGGCGTTTGTGGCGCTGATGTCAAAACACTACCATCGCCTGAAACCGGTTAAGGACTTTCAGGACATCGATGATGTGCTGTTCAAGTTCTCACTGAATTTACCTGATGGGCAAATCCCGTTGGTTATTGACCACTTGCATACAGCCCTCGACGGTATCATGAAGCCGGTGACCAGCGGGTTTGGCTTTATCGATCTGATAATCCCAGGTTTACATAAAGCCAACGGTATCAGCCGCCTGCTTAAACGCTGGAACCTGTCACCGCAGAATGTAGTTGCCATTGGTGATAGCGGCAACGATGCGGAAATGCTGAAAATGGCACACTATTCCTTTGCCATGGCTAATGCCGCCGACAGCATTAAAGCAATTGCCCGCTACCAGACCGATGACAACAATCATCAGGGCGCACTGAACGTGATTCAGGCCGTACTCGACAACACCTCACCGTTTAACGGCTGACATAAACCCGGAGTCCGTACTCCGGGTTTTACATCCCCATCAGAAATCCTCCAGCTCAGCGCGAGCGTGGGCAGAAACAATGTATTGCCCGATAAGCGTCAGCAGCGCTTGCGCATCCAGCTTAACCTTTCCATTTTCCTGCTGGCGTAACACATCGCCGGCCACCACGATTGCAACCGCATGTTTTCGCGGGTTAAAGCGAATAACCTGCATAAACCGTTTGGTGGTGAGAGTCGGTTGGTAATCATCGTCCATGAAGAATTCAATCGTCATCGAACTGGAAATAATCGTCAGGTTATAGTCGGCAATATTTTTTAGCGGTAGCGGCTGAGGCAACCACGGGCTGGCGATCGCGTCCTGCGTCAGCACCAGCAGCGGCTGTCGCGTTCGTCGTAAGGTGATAATGCCCAACAGCCCAAAGGCAATTCCGCCGAAAGGAATCAACACGCACCAAGGGCTGACCGTTTTGAACAGCAGCAAAGCCCCACCGCCCAACAGCATTACCAGGCCCGCAATTATCATATACCATGCCACTTTCGCACTCATCCACAGCGCCACCGAGCCTGTTGCCAGCCCGGCTTCGGCTTCAAGTGTCTGGCGATAGACCTTACGTTGCGCGGTGATTTTTGTCGACAGGGTGCGTGAAAGCGATAGGCTCAACACATCCGCATCGGCGAATAGACCACCGAAAAAAGCGTTATCACCTGCGGCAACCGGGCGTAAAGACCGCGCCAGAAGTTCACTATCGAGCGGTACTGTCAGTGCCGCAATACGTTCACGCGTCGTCGGATGGCTATCCATTGGATGCGCTATTTCATTATCGAGACTGTTCTGCAGCGCAAACGGTCCGATTTTCTGTAACGCGACAAGCAGATCGACAAGCCAGTTGGTGCTGGTCACACGCCCATGCAAAAGCTCCCCCAGAAATCGGGAAACCGGCACATCCAGCACCGATATCCGCAGTAACGCCGACGCGAACGCCGCTGGAGATGAGACTTTTGCACCCATATTATCCGCCGCATATTCACGGATCCTGGCCCAGTCACTGACCGCTTCATGGAAGGTCTGCAAAAACCATAGCCCCACATCCAGTGACGGGCGCAGTACGATGCGGTCAAGCCATGAAAACCCCTGTGAGCTGTTCGCCATCTGTTCAAGACTGTTTTGCATCCCGGCATACAGAGGAACAAAACGCAGGCTGTATTGCGTATCCTCGCCGGTAAAATGTCCCAGCTCATGGCCAATCACCGCTGCCGCTTCCGCGTCATCCAGCAATGCCATATAGGTTAGCGGCAAGTAGAGCGTATTCCCCGTAAGTCGTTTGCCCTCTTCAATTTGTACGGTATTGGCGGTGACAAAGAAGCCGTCAAAAAATCCGACCACGATATTGTCAGGCACCGTCAACTCTGCACGCCGGGTGACGTCACGTATCCATTGCCAGAGCGCCGGGTTATTCGCGACGGTGACATTCACCCCGTAAATCTCCGTATCGTCAGGTTGAAAGAGAGCGAAACAGCGTCTGATGGAAGTCAGACTTTTTAATAGCATCCAGAGGATCGCGCCGACGGCGACCAGGATTACCGCCGCCAATTTGAACCCACCCGCCCCGCCAAAATGCGACATCAGCCAGGTAACTTCCGATAACGCCAGACAAATCACCGCCAGTCCGCAGGTCATAATTTCAGCGGCCATCATAAAAGGCAACAGGCGACGGCAACGCGTAAATGTGCGAATCAAGATGCTTTGGGAATGGCGCGAAGCGCGGGCGCTGGTTGTACATAGCCCCACTGCCGCCCCCACAACAAGCAAAGCCGCACCGCCAAGCGCTATCGCCAACATCGCTAGCGTCTGTCGGAGCAGCCCCTCAGCATCGCCTTCGAGAACATCGGCTACCCGCCAGTACTGCCATAGCGCATAACTAAGAATGCAGACTGGAACAGTGAAGAGATGAAGCGTGCCTTTTCTTTCCATTGAAAAATATCCTTTTATCAACCTGCACCGCCCTCTTAGTGCTGGCCTTTAGCGGGCAAAATCTCCCAGAGCAAAGAAGTATAGATAGTCCCACTTGTTGCCGGTTAACGTTTTTATCCACCAGCCCCCATTTTATCGATAGGTCAGCCCAACGCTCACTTACCCACCCGCGCGCCTTACTGACTTTTAAACTTGCATTAACTTATTTTTAACTTATATTATCATTTGCAAGTTAAATTAGTTTCGAATGAAAGTTAATGCGAGGTGGTTATGGCTCTTACTTTTACCAGCGACACGTTGCCTGCCGATCACAAAGCGGCAATCCGTCAGATGAAGCGGGAACTGCGGGCGCAGCTTGGCGACGTCCAGCAGATCTTCAGCCAGCTTAGCGAGACCATTGCCACCCGCGTGGCGGAGATCAACGCGCTTAAAGCACAGAGTGACGCGGTCTGGCCGGTACTGCCATACGCCGATATTCAGGCGGGCACCGTCACCGCTGTGCAGCGAGAACAGATTAAACGTCGTGGATGTGCGGTCATTAAGGGCCATTTCCCCCGCGAGCAGGCGCTGGGTTGGGATCGCTCAATGCTCGATTATCTCGACCGCAACCGCTTTGACGAGGTCTACAAAGGACCGGGGGACAATTTTTTCGGCACCCTGAGTGCATCGCGTCCTGAAATCTTTCCGATCTACTGGTCACAGGCACAAATGCAGGCCCGCCAGAGTGAAGAGATGGCTAACGCACAGTCGTTTCTTAATCGCCTGTGGACTTTTGAAAGCGAAGGTAAGCAGTGGTTTAACCCGGACGTCAGCGTGATCTATCCTGACCGTATTCGTCGCCGCCCGCCGGGAACCACCTCCAAAGGGCTCGGCGCACATACAGATTCCGGCGCACTGGAGCGCTGGTTGCTTCCGGCATATCAGCGCGTTTTTGCTTCTGTTTTTAACGGCAATCTGGCCGATTACGATCCGTGGCAGGCGGCGCATCGCACTGACGTCGAAGAGTATACGGTCGATAACACCACCAAATGTTCGGTGTTTCGCACCTTCCAGGGCTGGACAGCGCTTTCCGATATGTTACCGGGCCAGGGGTTGCTACATGTGGTTCCCATTCCTGAAGCGATGGCTTATGTGCTGTTACGCCCACTGCTGGATGATGTTCCGGAAGATGAACTGTGCGGCGTCGCACCAGGAAGAGTGCTGCCGGTTTCAGCGCAATGGCATCCCTTACTCATCGAGGCGTTAACCAGCATTCCGCAACTGGAAGCCGGCGATTCCGTATGGTGGCATTGTGATGTGATCCACGCCGTTGCGCCGGTGGAGAACCAACAAGGCTGGGGCAACGTGATGTATATTCCCGCCGCACCAATGTGCGAAAAAAATCTCGCCTATGCCCACAAGGTGAAGGCCGCGCTGGAGAAAGGTGCCTCGCCGGGGGATTTCCCGCGTGAAGACTATGAAACAAACTGGGAAGGACGCTTTACCCTGGGGGATTTGAATATCCACGGTAAGCGCGCGCTGGGGATGGAATAATCCTTCCCCTTTCAACGCCTTTAAAACAGTCCGGTTTTCTTCATTACGTGATAAAAACCGGATATTTTTTTATTCTACTGATACTGCAACCAGTTTCCATTTATCATTTTCTTTGAGCATAGTAACGTTAATCTCGCCGGATTCTCCATTTTTAAAAACAACGCTTCCAGACAAAGAACCAACATCATTTTCTACGTTGAAACTATCAAAACTGTATTCACTAATATCATCAAAATGAATAGACTCGGTTACAAGCTTAAAATCCTCACTGTCCATTTGTCTTTGCAGAGAAGAAGAGCTTGCCTGATAAGCCTGAACATATTGTCCATCACGGAGCAAGTCTATCTCTGATCGCGCAGCATCCTTCAATTCACCCATCGAAGAAAAGAGGAAAGTACCCAAGCCAATAAAAATAATCAGTGCGGCAATCACCGCTCCCGCAATAACAAATTTTCTTTTTTTCTTGTCTGCTAACAGACCACGAACCTGCCATCCCGCATCACGAGCCATATCAAAAATAGGGTCCGTAATTTCCGTTGATGTAAATTTATAGCTGTCAATTTTACCGAAGCTACCGTCTTCTTTTTTACCCCAGGATCCCCCAGCAGAAAACTCAAGACGTTTCCCGATTTGGACAGATTTGCTCAATCTGAACCCACCCAAATCTGCATCCCACTCAACATCGGTAGTTTTTTCCCGATAGCTAATCTGATTTTTACTTTCATTGAAAAACAGTCTTAGCTCATATTGTTTTTGCAATCCGTATTGACTGAAATAATCTTTCCACTCAGCATCTACGATATTCCAGGATGCAACGATATCATCGCCATCTTCACATAAAATGAAAGGATGCTCGTTGTTGTTGTTTAAACTCAGTAATTTTAATTTAAGATTGGCTAAAGAAAGCGGTTCCATCTGACTCATTTCCTTTCCTTGTGTAGGTAGTTATGGAAAGTATCTTAGCCACAATTGTGGCTAAGATTAATCAGCAGAATTTTTTTTCAGAAAAGTGCGGGGGTGGAATTATAAGTAAGTGACCGGGGTGAACAGGTGCAGCCAACACACCTGTAACACGAAAGACGACGGAAAAATTATTCGACGCCTTTGCTACGCAGATAGTCTTCGTAGTTACCAGTGAAGTCGATCACGCGTTCCGGCGTAATCTCAATCACGCGAGTGGCCAGTGAGCTGACGAATTCGCGGTCGTGAGAAACAAAGATCAGCGTGCCCTGATACATTTCCAGCGCCATGTTCAGCGATTCGATAGATTCCATATCCAGGTGGTTGGTAGGTTCATCCATCACCAGAATATTCGGTTTCTGCATCATCAGCTTACCGAACAGCATGCGCCCTTTTTCACCACCGGACAGCACTTTAGCAGGCTTTTTGATATCGTCCTGGCTGAACAGCAGACGGCCAAGGAAGCTGCGAACAACCTGCTCGTCATCGCCTTCTTGTTTCCACTGGCTCATCCATTCGAAAACGGTCATATCGTTTTCGAACTCATATTCGTGATCCTGCGCGTAGTAGCCGATTTGCGCATTCTCAGACCACTTAACGGTGCCATTATCCGGCGCCATGTCGCCGACCAGCACTTTCAGCATGGTCGATTTACCCACGCCGTTAGCCCCGATGATGGCAACCTTCTCGCCCACTTCCAACAGCAGATTGAAGTTTTTAAACAGCGGGCCGTTATCAAAACCTTTGGTCAGTGCTTCGACTTCCAGCGCGTTACGGAACAGTTTCTTATCCTGTTCGAAACGGATAAACGGGTTCTGACGGCTGGATGCTTTCACTTCGTCGAGCTTGATTTTATCAATCTGACGCGCACGAGAAGTCGCCTGACGAGATTTCGAGGCGTTGGCGCTAAAGCGGCTGACGAAGGATTGCAGATCGGCAATTTGCGCTTTTTTCTTGGCGTTATCGGCCAACAGACGCTCACGTGCCTGGGTTGCTGCCGTCATGTATTCATCATAGTTACCCGGATAAACACGCAGCTCGCCGTAGTCCAGATCCGCCATATGCGTACAGACCATGTTCAGGAAGTGACGGTCGTGCGAAATGATGATCATGGTGCTGTCACGCTCGTTCAGCGTCTGCTCCAGCCAACGAATGGTATCAATGTCCAGGTTGTTGGTCGGTTCATCGAGCAGCAGGATGTCCGGGTTAGAGAACAGCGCCTGCGCCAGCAGCACACGCAGCTTCCAGCCTGGTGCCACTTCGCTCATCGGGCCGTAATGTTGTTCTACCGGAATACCGACGCCCAGCAGCAGTTCACCGGCGCGAGACTCCGCCGAATAGCCGTCCATCTCGCCGTATTTAACTTCAAGATCGGCAACTTTGTAGCCGTCTTCTTCGCTCATTTCCGGCAGCGCATAGATACGGTCACGTTCCTGTTTCACTTCCCACAGTTCAGCGTGACCCATAATAACGGTGTCCAGAACGGTGAACTCTTCAAAAGCGAACTGATCCTGACGCAGCTTACCAATGCGTTCGTTCGGATCGAGGGAAACGTTACCCAGCGTCGGTTCGAGGTCGCCGCCGAGAATTTTCATAAAAGTGGATTTACCGCTACCGTTGGCGCCAATCAGGCCGTAACGGTTGCCGCCGCCAAATTTGACGGAAATATTTTCAAACAGCGGCTTACTGCCGAACTGCATGGTGACGTTGCTGGAAACTAACACTGGCGTATCCTGAAAGAAGAAATATGTGACGAACCGCTTATTATGCCATAAGTCTGGAATAAGATCGCGCCTCTCGTGCGTGAGGGTTAAAGTGAAAGCAAAGGGAAAAAAATGTGATTTAGTACACATCCGAATTCCTTGTTGCTCCGAATGCACATATAATGCGTGCCCAACACTACATAAATCTCAACCCACTAGCCTGCTTGGCTTCAGAATCTCGCAAAAATGAATATGAAATTGACAACGCTTTTCGCGGCGGCGCTCGCAGTAGTTGGTTTTTGTAACACTGCCTCAGCCGTCACGTACCCGCTGCCTACCGATGGTAGCCGTTTGATTGGCCAGAACCAGGTCATCACCATTCCTGAAGGCAACACCCAACCGCTGGAGTACTATGCGGCTGAATACCAGATGGGTCTGTCCAACATGCTGGAAGCCAACCCGGGCGTGGATACCTTCCTGCCGAAGGGCGGCACCGTGCTGAACATTCCTCAGCAGCTGATCCTGCCGGATACCGTGCATGAAGGTATTGTTATCAACAGCGCTGAAATGCGTCTGTACTACTACCCGAAAGGCACCAACACCGTGATCGTTTTACCGATTGGTATCGGCCAGTTAGGTAAAGACACGCCGGTTAACTGGACCACCAAAGTTGAACGTAAGAAAGCCGGTCCGACCTGGACGCCAACCGCCAAGATGCACGCAGAATACCGCGCTGCGGGCGAACCGCTGCCAGCCGTTGTTCCGGCCGGTCCGGATAACCCGATGGGTCTGTACGCACTGTATATCGGTCGCCTGTATGCCATCCACGGGACCAACGCGAACTTCGGTGTTGGCTTACGCGTCAGCCACGGCTGCGTGCGTCTGCGTAATGAAGATATCAAGTTCCTGTTTGAAAACGTTCCAGTCGGCACGCGCGTCCAGTTTATCGATGAACCGGTAAAAGCGACGACCGAGCCAGACGGCAGTCGCTATATTGAGGTGCATAACCCACTGTCTACTACCGAAGAACAGTTCGAAGGCGGGGAAATCGTACCGATTACGCTGACCAAGAGCATTAAGAGCATCACCGCTCAGCCGGATGTCGACCAAGCCGTCGTTGAGCAGGCAGTCCAGAACCGTTCTGGTATGCCGGTTCGTCTGAACTAAGCATCAAAAAATGCCGGATGGCGGCTGTCGCCTTATCCGGCCTACAGATTAAGTAGGCCCGATAAGCGCTAGCGCCATCGGGCATAATCCTCACATCATCTGCAGCAAACCATATCCCACCAGCGCTGCCCAGATCAGCATCGGCACAGAATACCAATGAAAACGCCACCAGATACGTCGATCGTTTGCCATGCGTAAGGCAATAAGGTTCGCCAGCGATCCCGGTAACAGTCCAAAACCACCAATATTGACCGCCCAAGCCAGCAATACCGTTGGCGGGACGTAGTTCAGCAGCAAAATAGTGCTGGGCACATTACTGATAAATTGCGACAGGCCGATTGCCGTCAACCATAGACCGGGTTGCGAAAGGGTACCAACGTGGCCCGAAATGCCCCCGAGTACAGGTAACTGTGTCAACAGATGCACATCGATAAACATCGCCATAAACACCAGCAGCAGCGTCCAGTCCACACTTAAGATCACACGGCGAGCCAGCACCATAAAGCCTGCAGCGACAATCCCTATCCCCCAAAGCTCAAGCTTGAGTTCCAGCGCCGTTAAAAAGACCAGATACAATGCCAGGCAACTCCACACCAGTCGGGGTTGCCAGTCAGGTGCAGACGTGCCGGTATGATAGTGCAACGCTTTACGCGGAAAACTAAACCAGCACAGCGCCACCAGCGTTAGCATCATCGCACCGGCGAGCGGCGCCATTTGCCAGGTAAACGCGGTAAATGACAGCCCGGATCGCCCCCACATCAGGATGTTCTGCGGATTACCGATCGGCGTCAGCAGCGATCCAGCGTTGACCGCCAGTGCCTCAAAAATAATCAGACGATTCACCGGGATCGCGCACCGTTTTTTCAGGGTGATGGTGAGCGGAACCACAATAAACAGGGCAACATCGTTGGTCAGAAACGTCGACAGTAACGCCGCCGCCAGCACCATAAATATCGCCAGCTGACGTTCTGTTTTAAAGCGGCGGGTCATCTTGCGGCCTAGCACATCAAAATAACCGCTTAGCTCCACACCTTTGGTCAGAAGCATCAGCCCTGCGAGTGTAATAATCGTGTGCCAGTCAATGGCCCCCGGCCAGTTCCGGGGCGCAAACGGCGCGAACAGACTCAGTACACACCCGGTAATAATGAGTAGCTGGAAAAAACGATCGCGCTGCAATGCGCGTAATAAAGGAAAACTCATTCAGAGTCGGTGCCTTGCTGTTGGGTAAACCGGCTAAACGCCTCCAGCGTTTCCTTGCTCACGTGGTGTTCCATCCCTTCCGCATCGCGGCGGGCGATTTCCGGGCTGATGCCTAACATTAGCAAGAAATTTTCGACGATCTGATGACGCTCGCGACTCTCCTGCGCCAACTTCTCGCCTTCTGCGGTTAAGAACACCCCGCGCCATGGGATCATTTCAATCAACCCCACAGAAGCAAGACGCTTGAGCATCTTAGCAACGGTGGGCTGGGAAACGCCAAGCCGGGCGGCCATATCCACCTGACGCGCTTCTCCCACCTCAATAATGAGATCGGAAATCAGCTCCACGTAATCATCGATCAGTTCACGTCGGTGTGCCTCCCTGACCTGACGAAACCCTTCAACATGTTCCTCAACATTCACCAATTGCGTCACTTTTTTTGTTGTTGGCATACCTGCGCAACGACTCATTCTGCTTCCTCGTTCCTGTGACGCGTTAACAGCATCTGATTAGAGAACGGCCATTGTAAACCAGAGTTGCTTGGGCACAAAAATTTAACGTTTTAGCAATAGCTATATAATATAGCCTGTGCTATATCTGTATATAATAAAGACATCCCTCAAGGACTGATGGGAATGTGAAGTCAGGAGGTTCATATGAATGAATTCAAGAGGTGTATGCGCGTGTTTAGTCACTCTCCCTTTAAAGTACGGTTAATGCTGATCGCGATGCTGTGCGACATGATCAACGGCAAACCGGAGCAGGATAAACCTTCCGGAAAATAATGCGGCGTCGCGGTACGCCGCTTCTTTTTCCTGCCGTCTCCTCGATACGGTGGTCAGTTTTTCTCCCAATAACCCTTCTTTTTGTCCGTTTTGCCATCCCCTTCGCAAAACATTTTCTTTGTAGTAGTTGACCTTCTCCCGTACACACTCTATCTTTTCGCAGCCCTGCGTATATTGCGGCTCGCAGATGCGGACCTCATCCCTCTTCTCGCTCTCTCAGGCAGGCAATGACCCTTTGCGCCAGGGTAAGCACATGGCGTTTTTGCAACAGTGGCATATGAATTTAACCCTCAAAGATTCGCTTATTGCTCGTAGCCGGGTGCTAAGCCCGTGGACTGGCTTTTATTTCTTACAGTCTCTGCTGATTAACCTCGCACTGGGCTACCCGCTTAGCCTGCTTTATAGCGTCGCCTTTACCTGCATACTGCTGCTGTTGTGGCAATATGCACCGCGCACGCAAAAAACGCTGATCGGCATTTGTTCACTGATTGCAGCAATGTATTTTCCATTTGGTCAGGCTTACGGCTCGCCCAACTTCAATACCCTGCTGGCGCTGCACTCGACCAACATGGAAGAGTCCACCGAAATCCTGACCATCTTCCCCTGGTACAACTACCTGGTTGGCGTGTTTATCTTTGCCCTCGGCGTGCTCGCCGTACGGCGTAAAAAAGTCGCGACGAAACGCCGCTGGAATAAATTCGACAGTCTGTGTTTGCTGGTCAGCATCGTGGCGTTTTTTGTGACGCCGGTGCAAAACCTCGCCTGGGGCGGCGTCTTCAAATTAAAAGATACCGGCTATCCGGTGTTTCGCTTTGCCAAGGACGTTATCGTCAATAATTACGAGGTTCTTGATGAACAAGACCGTATGGCGAAGCTGGCGAGCGTTAAAGACACCTGGACTGTGACGGCGGTGAAACCTAAGTACCACACCTATGTCGTGGTGATTGGTGAAAGCGCCCGTCGTGATGCGCTAGGCGCGTTTGGCGGCCACTGGGACAACACACCGTTTGCCAGCAGCGTTAACGGCTATATTTTTGCAGATTACATCGCGGCCAGCGGATCAACGCAGAAATCACTTGGCTTAACGCTGAATCGGGTGGTCGATGATAAGCCGCAGTTCCAGGATAACTTTGTCACCCTCGCCAACCGCGCCGGATTCCAGACGTGGTGGTTCTCTAACCAGGGACAGATCGGTGAATACGATACGGCAATCGCCAGTATCGCCAAACGCGCTGACGAAGTTCATTTCCTGAAAAACGGTGACTTCGAAGCCGATAAGAACACCCGCGATGAAGCGCTGTTGAAGATGACTGCTCAGGTGTTAGAAACGGAGCGAACTCAACCCCAGCTCATCGTGCTGCACTTGATGGGTTCGCATCCGCAGGCCTGCGATCGTACCCAGGGAAAATACGAGACCTTCGTTCAGTCGAGAGAGACATCGTGTTATCTGTACACCATGAAGCAGACCGACGACCTGCTGCGCCAGCTCTACGATCAGCTGCGTAACAGCGGCGACAGCTTCTCGATGGTTTACTTCTCCGATCATGGGCTCGCCTTTAAAGAACGCGGTAAAGAAGTGCAGTATTTGGCACACGACGATCAGTTCCAGCAGAATTTCCAGGTGCCGTTTATGGTGATATCCAGCGACGATAAAGCACACCGAGTGATTAAAGCCCGTCGTTCCGCGAATGACTTCCTGAGCTTTTTCTCACAGTGGACCGGGATCAGCGCGAAAGAAATTACCAACCGCTACCGCTTTATCTCGGAGAAAAAAGCCGGACCGGTGTATATCACCAACTTTAAATTACAGAAAGTGGACTACAACCATCTTGGTACCGATATCTTCGAGACCAAATCACGCTAACCGTGCAAATCACAGACAAAAAAAATCCGCCCCTCGAGGCGGATTTTTCATATCACCGAAGTGATTAGAAGCGGTAACCCACGCCAGCAATCCAGGTGCCAACGTCAACGCTACGAATACGGCTCTGCTCGTAAGAGAAGTCCAGAGCAACGTTTTCGATCGGGTTGAACTGCAGGCCCGCACCGTAAGAGAAACCGTAGTCGCTGGTGCTGTGGTTGTCAGCAGGAGATGCTGCGTTCTGGAATTTACCGTAGCCAACACCAACAACGCCGTAGATGCTTGCCCAGTCGTTCAGACGGTAAGCAGGACCTGCAGTGATGCCGTAGTATTGGGTTTTGTTGTAGTCGCCAGAAGCATCGGTACGATCTTTTTCAGTGTAAGTGAAAGAACCGATTACGCCCAGCGGGTTGTTGTCCTGCTCGTAGCGATACTTCAGGTTAAAACCGTTCATTTTGTTCGCAGCGCCCTGAGCATCGCTCTGAGCATAACCACCGGTCACGGTAGAAGTAGACGCAACAGCGGAACCTGCGGAGAAAGCCAGAACAGCGGCCAGTGCTGAAAGACATGCAATTTTTTTCATAACCACCTCAAATGTGCTTCAAGTAAATCTTAAGTTTTAAATATACCAAAAATTGATGGGAAACTCTTTGCGATTAGCGATGTCTAACGGGGGTTTTCATGTAACAGAACATTTCAAACACCCGCTATCTCTTTCAATTAACATCACTTTTATAACGAATAATGCCATTATTGCGCGCACAATACGGCACATTCATCCGGAAAATTCCTAATCACGCAGATTATTAATCCATCACTTTCAGGCCATTGTACGGATCTGTGCAGTTTTTTTTTCAACGAATACTCAACCACCTGCGTGTATTTCCAGTACACTCGCTCTTTTACTTAAATTGACAGGAGAAAGGATGCTGGGGTCGTCACGTAAAACGCCAGTCTGGTTACCTATTTTGGTTCTGCTGATTGCAATGTCCTCTATACAAAGCGGGGCATCACTGGCGAAGTCGCTATTCCCTGTTGTCGGCGCACCAGGCGTTACCGCGCTACGTCTGGCACTGGGAACGCTAATCCTCATCGCATTCTTTAAACCCTGGCGGTTACGCTTTGCCAAAGAGCAGCGTCTTCCTCTGCTGTTTTATGGTCTGTCGCTGGGTGGGATGAACTATCTCTTCTACCTGTCGATTCAGACCGTCCCGCTCGGTATTGCCGTGGCGCTGGAGTTCACCGGACCGCTGGCAGTCGCGCTGTTCTCTTCCCGACGCCCAGTGGATTTCATTTGGGTCGCACTGGCCGTACTCGGGCTCTGGTTCCTGCTGCCGTTGGGTCAGGACGTGTCGCACGTCGACTTAACCGGTGCCGCGTTGGCGCTGGGCGCAGGTGCCTGCTGGGCAGTCTATATTCTTACCGGCCAGCGTGCTGGTGAAGAGCATGGCCCGGCAACCGTGGCGGTAGGGTCGCTGATTGCAGCGATCATTTTCGTGCCGCTGGGCGCGATTCAGGCCGGAGATGCGCTGTGGCACTGGTCGATTCTGCCATTGGGCTTAGCGGTCGCCGTCCTCTCTACGGCGCTGCCCTATTCGCTGGAAATGATCGCCTTAACGCGCCTGCCTACGCGCACTTTTGGCACGCTGATGAGCATGGAGCCTGCGCTGGCGGCTGTTTCCGGCATGATCTTCCTCGGAGAAACGCTGACGATGGTACAAATGCTGGCGCTGGGAGCCATTATTGCCGCGTCAATGGGCTCTACGCTCACCATCCGTAAAGAGCCACAAATTAAGCAACTTGACGTGAATTAACCTGCCGTTATTCTGCATGGTTTGCATAATCATGCAGAATAGCCTTTTGTTTATCTCAGTGATTATTATTCTTATACCGCCATTGTTTCTCAATTCCTATTTCCTACGAATATAAACATCCAGAAAAAATAGCTGACAACAGATTACAATTGCACTTATGCATATGATCCAATTGAATATTTATATTTCCCATCCTGTTCACTATTAAAGTGATAGGTAAGGCCAGAAAATTAAAACTAATTTTAGGTCTATACTTACTCTCGTTGAATGACCTGGAACATAGATATCAAGAGGATATGAGATTATGAGTACCGCAAAACTGGTAAAAACAAAAGCATCCCCCCTTCTTTATACCCGTAACGATGTATCCGACAGTGATAAGAAAGCGACCGTGGAGCTGTTGAATCAGCAGGTGATCCAGTTCATCGACCTGTCACTCATCACCAAACAAGCGCACTGGAACATGCGCGGCGCTAATTTTATTGCCGTACATGAAATGCTGGATGGCTTTCGTACCGCGTTAACCGACCACCTCGACACCATGGCCGAGCGCGCCGTGCAGTTAGGTGGCGTAGCGCTGGGGACAACGCAGGTTATTAACAGCAAAACATCGCTGAAAAGTTACCCGCTGGATATTCACAGCGTGCAGGATCACTTAAAAGAGCTGGCTGAACGCTATGCCGTGGTCGCTAACAGCGTGCGTAAAGCTATTAGTGAAGCCAAAGATGAAGATACCGCCGATATTTTCACCGCTGCGTCGCGCGATCTCGACAAATTCTTGTGGTTTATCGAAGCCAACATCGAATAACGGTCATGATAAGAAATTCCTATATAACCCTCGCCCCGGCGGGGGTTTTGCACTTTTTTAGTGCATAACATTGATCGATTATCACTGTAAAGTAAAATATTTGTAATAATCACCTCACACAATCGTTAACGAAAGATTGTTTTATCAACAATTTTTACGCTAAATAGTCATATCGTTTGTGCCGCCCCCTTCACGCACCAAATGAGTGCCCCGAAACGGTGCAGGCTGCCCACTTTGCCCTACTTATTGTGCAGCAAAACGTAACACCTTCTTGTTAAAACAATAAGTTGCAAAATTGGCACGATTATTTCATTAAGACATATGTTCTCGCAGGGGATCGCCCCGTGGATATAAAAGGAAATCCTATGAAGTCTGTATTAAAAGTTTCACTGGCTGCACTTACCCTGGCTTTTGCGGTGTCTTCTCATGCCGCGGATAAGAAACTCGTTGTCGCAACTGACACCGCTTTTGTTCCGTTTGAATTCAAGCAGGGTGACAAATACGTCGGTTTTGATGTGGATCTGTGGGCTGCCGTGGCCAAAGAGCTGAAGCTGGATTATGAACTGAAACCGATGGATTTCAGCGGCATCATCCCTGCGCTGCAAACCAAAAATATCGATTTGGCGCTGGCAGGTATCACCATCACCGAAGAACGTAAAAAAGCGATCGACTTCTCTGACGGCTACTACAAAAGCGGCCTGTTAGTGATGGTTAAAGCTAACAATAACGACGTGAAAAGCGTGAAAGATCTGGATGGCAAAGTGGTTGCGGTTAAAGGCGGAACCGGTTCTGTCGATTACGCGAAAGCAAACATCAAAACCAAAGATCTGCGTCAGTTCCCGAACATCGATAACGCGTATATGGAACTGGGCACTAACCGCGCAGATGCCGTCCTGCACGACACACCAAACATTCTTTACTTCATCAAAACTGCGGGCAACGGCCAGTTCAAAGCCGTAGGCGATTCTCTGGAAGCCCAACAGTACGGTATTGCCTTCCCGAAAGGCAGCGACGAACTGCGTGAGAAAGTGAACGGCGCGCTGAAAACGCTGAAAGAGAACGGCACATACAACGAAATCTACAAAAAATGGTTCGGTACTGAACCTAAATAATAACTCGCGATGTTGCCCGGTAGCGCGAAGCTTACCGGGCCTACACCAGCAGATTTGAGACCTGTAGGCCGGATAAGCCTGGCGCATCCGGCAAAACAGGCATTTGAATATTTACACCACGGTAACAGGAACGACATATGCAGTTTGACTGGAGTGCCATTTGGCCCGCCATTCCGCTCTTGATTGAAGGCGCCAAAATGACCCTGTGGATTTCGGTCCTCGGTCTGGCTGGCGGCCTGGTAATCGGGCTGGCAGCAGGTTTTGCACGTACCTTCGGCGGTTGGATAGCCAACCACGTTGCGCTGGTATTTATCGAAGTCATCCGCGGCACCCCCATTGTTGTGCAGGTGATGTTTATTTACTTCGCCCTGCCGATGGCGTTTAACGACTTACGCATTGATCCTTTCAGCGCCGCCGTCGTCACCATCATGATTAACTCCGGTGCCTACATCGCGGAAATCACCCGTGGCGCAGTGCTCTCAATTCATAAAGGTTTCAGCGAAGCCGGGCTGGCGCTGGGTCTCTCACGCACAGAGACTATTCGTCACGTCATTTTACCGCTCGCGCTGCGTCGTATGCTGCCACCGCTGGGTAACCAGTGGATCATCAGCATTAAAGATACCTCACTGTTTATTGTCATTGGCGTCGCTGAACTGACCCGTCAGGGTCAGGAAATCATTGCCGGTAACTTCCGCGCACTGGAAATCTGGAGCGCCGTTGCGGTGTTCTATCTGATTATTACGCTGGTGCTGAGCTTCGTTCTGCGTCGTCTGGAAAGAAGGATGAAAATCCTGTGATTGAATTTAAAAACGTCTCTAAGCATTTTGGTCCTACCCAGGTGCTGCATAACATCGATCTGAATATTGGTCAGGGCGAAGTCGTGGTGATTATCGGGCCTTCCGGCTCCGGTAAGTCGACCCTGCTGCGCTGCATTAACAAGCTGGAAGAGATAACCTCCGGCGAACTAATTGTCGATGGTCTGAAGGTCAACGATCCGAAGGTCGACGAGCGGTTAATTCGCCAGGAAGCCGGGATGGTATTCCAGCAGTTCTATCTGTTCCCACACCTGACCGCGCTGGAAAATGTCATGTTTGGGCCGCTGCGCGTGCGCGGGGCGAAGAAAGATCAGGCTGAGAAACAGGCCAAAGAGTTACTGGCTAAAGTGGGCCTCGCCGAGCGTGCGCATCACTACCCTTCTGAGCTTTCAGGCGGCCAGCAACAGCGTGTGGCGATCGCCCGTGCGCTGGCGGTGAAGCCAAAAATGATGCTGTTTGATGAGCCGACCTCAGCCCTTGACCCGGAACTGCGTCACGAAGTGCTGAAAGTCATGCAGGATCTGGCGGAAGAAGGTATGACGATGGTGATTGTGACCCACGAAATCGGCTTTGCCGAAAAAGTGGCCTCACGCCTGATCTTCATTGATAAGGGCCGTATTGCCGAAGACGGTAATCCGCAAACCTTGATTGAAAATCCGCCCAGCCAGCGTCTGCAGGAATTTTTACAGCACGTTTCCTGATGCTGACACCTCCCTTCTCCCCGAAGGGAGGTTCTCCCCCAGAATGTTCTGATTTCATGACCCTCCCGTCCGGGCATCTATACTTATCCTTTTGTGTTTGTTTCTCATGGGAGGAGTCATGCGGTGGATCTTATTCATCTGTTTTTTTCTACTGAGCGTCCCCGTTCAGGCGGTCACGATACCCGGCGTAACGTCCACCGCCTCCGCCAGCCCACCAGCGGAGCCCGCTGCTGAACCTGACGTTGAGCAAAAAAAAGCCGCCTACGGTGCCCTGGCAGACGTGCTGGAGAATAATGCCTCACGCCAGGAGTTGATAGGTCAACTGCGTAAAGTAGCGGCAACGCCGCCTCCTGAACCGGTCCCCACTATCGTCCCTCCCACGCTGACGGAAGAAAAAACGGTACTCGAGAACGTGACCGATGTCAGTCGCCACTACGGGGAAGCTCTCTCCAGCCGATTCGCCCAGCTTTATCGCAATATCACCGACGCTCCGCACAAAACTTTTAACCCGCAATCGTTCACCAATGCCCTGACTCACTTTTTTATGCTGGCGGTATCCGTGTTCGGATTTTACTGGTTGGTACGCTTATGTGCGTTGCCGCTGTATCGCAAAATGGGGCAATGGGCGCGGCAAAAAAATCGTGACCGCAGCAACTGGCTACAGCTTCCCGCCATGATTATTGGCGCGTTCATCATCGATTTATTGCTGCTGGCCCTGACGCTGTTTGTTGGGCAGATCTTAAGCGATCGCATGAACGCCGGCAGCCGCACTATCGCTTTCCAGCAAAGTTTGTTTCTTAATGCCTTCGCGTTGATTGAGTTCTTTAAGGCCATTTTACGCCTGATATTTTGCCCGACAGTAGCCGAGTTGCGTCCGTTCAACATTCAGACTGCAAGCGCACGCTACTGGAATCGTCGCCTGAGCTCACTCAGCAGCCTGATTGGCTACGGGCTGATCGTGGTGGTGCCCATCGTCTCGAATCAGGTCAATGTACAGGTTGGCGCCATGGCTAACGTCATCATCATGCTGTGCATTACGCTGTGGGCGCTGTATCTGATCTTCAGGAACAAGAAAGAGATCACCGAGCATTTGCAGAGTCTGGCAGAAAGGTCGCTGGCTTTTTTCAGCCTGTTTATCCGCGCCTTTGCGCTGGTTTGGCACTGGCTGGCTAGCGCCTATTTCATCGTGCTGTTTTTCTTCTCGCTGTTTGATCCGGGCAACAGCCTGAAGTTTATGATGGGAGCAACGCTGCGCAGCCTGGTGATTATCGGCATCGCCGCCTTTATTTCTGGCATGTTTTCCCGCTGGATCGCCAAAACCATTACGCTTTCACCACACACCCAGCGCAGTTATCCGGAATTGCAAAAACGCCTGAATGGTTGGCTGTCGACGGCGTTAAGCATCGCGCGGATCCTGACGGTCTGTGTCGCCATCATGTTGCTGCTCAACGCCTGGGGGCTGTTCGACTTCTGGAACTGGCTGCATTACGGCGCGGGAGAAAAAACGGTGGATATTCTGATTCGTATCGCGCTGATTTTATTCTTCTCCGCTATCGGCTGGACCCTGCTCGCCAGCCTGATTGAAAACCGCCTGACCTCGGATATCCACGGCCGGCCCCTGCCCAGCGCACGTACCCGTACACTGTTGACACTGTTTCGCAACGCGCTGGCGGTGATTATCAGCACCATCACTATCATGATCGTGTTGTCGGAAATTGGGGTCAATATTGCCCCGTTACTGGCAGGCGCGGGCGCGCTGGGGCTGGCTATCTCCTTCGGCTCGCAGACGCTGGTAAAAGATATTATTACCGGGATCTTTATCCAGTTTGAAAATGGCATGAACACCGGTGATTTGGTCACCATCGGTCCGCTAACCGGCACGGTTGAGCGCATGTCGATTCGCTCAGTCGGTGTGCGCCAGGACACCGGGGCGTACCATATTATCCCGTGGTCATCGATAACCACCTTCGCCAACTTTGTACGGGGTATTGGATCGGTCGTCGCCAATTACGACGTGGACCGCCATGAGGATGCCGATAAAGCCAATCAGGCGTTGAAAGATGCCGTTACGGCGGTGATGGAGCGTGAAGATATTCGCGGATTCATTATTGGCGAGCCGTCATTCGCGGGCATTGTCGGGTTAACCAATACGGCGTTTACGCTGCGGGTGTCGTTCACCACCTTACCGCTGAAGCAGTGGGCGGTACGCTTTGCGCTCGACAGTCAGGTGAAAAAATACTTTGATTTGGCCAACGTGCGCACGCCGGTACAGACCTACCAGGTTTTGCCCGCACCGGTGAATAGCCCCACGGCAGCAGCCGATCCGCTGCCGCCGACAGAACCGACGATTTAGCGCTGACGCGCCATAAAACGGCGACGCTGATCGTTATCCATAAAGGTCCAGGCAATAAAGCGGCTGTGCTTTTGCCCCTGGGCCATCTCTTTTTTGACCACTTTCACCGCACCCACATCCGTCAGGGCGTGGTACAGCGGTGGCAGATTTTCACCGCGTGAAACCAGCGTAGTGAACCACATCACCTGGCGACCAAAGGCCTGGCTTTCGGCGATCATTTTTTTGATAAACGCCACTTCGCCACCTTCACACCAGAGCTCCTCCTGTTTCCCACCAAAGTTCAGCGCATCGTCTTTGTCCTGTCCCAGGTTACGACGTTTACGCTCACTTCCGGCGCGGGCAGAAGCCGCTGAATCATGGAACGGCGGATTGCACAGTGTCGCTTCGAACTGTTCATTCTTATGAATAATTCCGTTGAAGATAGACGACAAATCTTTCTGACGGCGCAGGCGAATAGCACGGGTTAACCCCGGATTGCCGTTAACGATCGCCAGTGCGCTGCTCAATGCTTCCTGGCTGGTCTCACTGCCGGTAAACCGCCAGCCATATTCGTGCACGCCAATCAGCGGATAAATACAGTTTGCCCCAACGCCGACGTCCAGCACGCTCGCATTCGCCGGGATAGTTCCCGTCGTTTCGCCCAATAGATCGGCCAGATGATGAATGTAATCCGCCCGACCCGGTACCGGTGGGCACAGGTAACCTTGCGGAATATCCCAATTAGCCACCGCATAGTAATGCGCCAGCAGGGCTTTATTCAGCGCCTTCACAGCCAATGGGTTAGCAAAATCAACGCTCTGCTCGCCGCCTGGCGTAATGGTGAGGAATTGCGTCAATTCGGGCGTAACCTGGCATAACGTGGCAAGATCGTAACGGCCATTGTGGCGGTTGCGTGGGTGTAATCCCGGTTTCTGGGGGGGCATAACATTCTCCTATTAACAGCGGCGTAAGATACCCGCATAACGCCACGCGGTAAACACGCATGGCACGGAAAATCGATAATTTGTGCTGGATTTCCACAAAACAAATCGTTCAAAAAACACTCAGTTGTCCATCAATTTTTTGCGGTAAACGTCCGGCAATGACGTCCTAAACTTATCAGGCACTACCCGTTGTTTCTCAGAGGATATCATTATGAAGAAATGCCTCACACTCCTTGCCGCTACCGTACTCACCGGCATGACATTTGCGTCTTTTGCTGCACCGCCTAACACCAGTCCTGCCACCGGCCCGCTACAGGCTTCCGGAACCGTGTCGGCTACCGGCGCGTCAAGCCTGACCGATCTTGAAGACAAACTGGCGGAAAAAGCGAAAGAGCAAGGCGCAAAAGGCTTTGTGGTTAATGCTGCTGGCGGTAAAAATCAGATGTACGGTACCGCAACTATCTACAAGTAATCTCCCTCAGCCTAACTGCATTCGTCCTGAATGCAGTTTTCTTTTTTGCTCTCCGTACTCCCTGCACAATTTGTAACCATCATGTTGGAATTTTGAATCCAATGTAAATAAATGTATTTATTTTTGAATTAATGAATGCTAAAAAGTCGCACTGATTAATAATGCTTATCAAAATCATTATCAATTACGCATTTCATTACGGCGAGACCTGCAGGCGTAACATCCAAAGAGATGTCCCTTCGCACGAGTGAAACCTTCTACTCAAAAAATAATAAGCTACTCATTAACATGGATAAAAATCGCAACCTGCCGTCCAGTAGTTTCCATTCACTCACCTTTTTTGCCGGTCTGTGCATCGGCCTGTCTCCGGTCGCTCAAGCAGTCGCTGCAGGTGATCAGGATAAGAAACAAGAAGATACGCTGGTCGTAGAAGCCGCCAAACCGTCGCTGTACGCCCCCACCCACTCTGCCGATCCGAAATTCTCCCGTCCTGTTGCTGATACGACGCGCACCATGACGGTGATTTCTGAGCAGGTCATTAAGGATCAAGGGGCAACAAATCTGACCGATGCGCTAAAGAACGTGCCGGGCGTAGGCGCATTTTTCGCCGGTGAAAACGGCAACTCCACCACCGGTGACGCGATTTATATGCGTGGGGCCGATACCTCGAACAGCATTTACATCGACGGCGTTCGCGATATTGGCAGCGTGACGCGCGATACCTTCAATACCGAACAAGTTGAAGTGATTAAAGGTCCTTCCGGTACCGATTATGGCCGCAGCGCGCCGACCGGCTCCATCAACATGATCAGCAAGCAACCGCGCACTGACTCGGGCATTGATGCCTCTTCCAGCGTCGGCAGCGCCTGGTTCCGCCGCGGTACGCTGGACATCAATCAGGTCATTGGCGAGACCACCGCCGCACGATTAAACCTGATGGGCGAAAAGACGCACGATGCCGGACGCGATAACGTTAAAAATGAACGTTACGGCGTGGCCCCGTCCATCGCCTTTGGTTTAGGCACCGAAAATCGTCTGTATCTGAACTACTTGCACGTCACCCAGCACAACACGCCGGACGGCGGTGTTCCCACCATCGGCCTGCCGGGGTACTCTGCACCTTCTGCAGGAACTTCTGCCCTGAATCATTCAGGGAAAGTGGATACGCATAATTTCTATGGCACCGATTCGGATTACGACGACTCGACGACCGATACCGCGACGATGCGCTTTGAGCATGATCTGAGCGACAGCACCACCGTGCGCAATACCACGCGCTGGTCACGAGTCAAACAAGATTACCTGATGACGGCGGTGATGGGCGGCGCGTCAAATATCACGCAGCCAACCAGCAGCGTAGACACCTGGACCTGGTCGCGTCTGGCCAATACCAAAGATGTCAGCAACAAAATCCTCACCAACCAGACCAACCTGACCTCAAAATTTTATACCGGCGCCATTGGCCATGACATCAGCACCGGCGTAGAGTTTACGCGTGAAACGCAGACCAACTACGGCGTAGTGCCGATCACGCCACCGCCGGTGAATATTTACCATCCCAACAGCAACGTCAGCGTGGGTGGATTAAACCGTAACGGTGCCAACGCCAACGGCCAGACCGACACCTTCGGCATTTATGCATTCGACACCTTGCAAATTACCCGTGAGTTTGAGCTGAACGGCGGCATTCGTCTCGATAACTACCGCACCGAGTATGACAGCGCCACTGCATGCGGTGCATCCGGGCGCGGTGCTGTCGCCTGCCCGGCAGGCGTAGCCAAAGGATCGCCGGTCACCACCGTCGATACCGCTAAGTCTGGTAATCTGGTGAACTGGAAAGCGGGTGCGCTTTATCATCTGACAGATAACGGCAACATTTACATTAACTATGCGGTCTCTCAGCAACCGCCGGGTGGCAGCAATTTTGCCCTCGCCCAGAGCGGTACCGGCAACAGCGCCAACCGTACTGATTTTAAACCGCAAAAAGCAAAGACCAGCGAAATTGGCACCAAATGGGAAGTACTGGATAAGCGCCTGCTGTTAACCGCTGCGATTTTCCGCACCGACATTGAGAACGAGGTCGAGCAGAACGATGACGGTACCTGGTCCCAGTATGGGGAGAAACGCGTTGAAGGGTACGAACTGTCGGTAGCCGGCAACATTACCCCGGCATGGCAGGTGATTGGCGGATACACCCAGCAGCGCGCCACGGTCCATAACGGTAAAGACGTCGCTCAGGATGGTTCATCCTCCCTGCCGTATACACCGGAACATGCATTCACCCTGTGGAGTCAGTATCAGGCCACGGATGATATCTCCGTTGGCGCAGGCGCACGCTACGTGGGCAGTATGCATCGCGGCGCGGACGGCGCGGTGGGCACGCCATCCTTTACTGAAAGCTACTGGGTCGCGGATGCCAAACTGGGATATCGCGTAAACCGCAACCTCGATTTCCAGCTTAACGTCTATAACCTGTTTGACACCGATTATGTCTCCTCGATCAACAAGAGCGGATACCGTTACCATCCGGGTGAGCCGAGAACCTTCCTGCTCACCGCCAATATGCATTTCTGATGTATCACGTGGGGCGCAAGCCCCACTTTCAGGAGAAACACTGATGATGTACCACATTCCTGGCGTCTTATCGCCGCAGGACGTTGCCTGGTTTCGCGAACAGCTGGACTCAGCCGAGTGGATAGATGGCCGTGCTACCACAGGCGCTCAGGGCGCTCAGGTCAAAAATAACCAGCAGGTTGATACGCAGAGCGAGCGCTATGTTGCGTTACATAAAGAGGTGCTGGCCGCCGTGAACAGCAGCGCGCTGTTCTTTGCTGCAGCATTGCCAAAAACAATCTCCGCGCCGTTGTTCAATCGTTATCGGAACGCAGAGACCTACGGCTTTCACGTTGATGGCGCGGTGCGTAGCCACCCGGAAAGCGGCTGGATGCGTACCGACCTTTCCGCCACATTATTCTTAAGTGACCCCGACAGCTATGAGGGTGGAGAGTTGCGGGTCAATGACACTTACGGTCAGCATGCGGTCAAACTCCCGGCTGGCGACCTGGTGCTCTACCCTTCCAGCAGTCTGCATTGCGTTACACCGGTGACGCGCGGCGTTCGTATAGCGTCGTTTATGTGGATCCAGTCGATGATCCGCGACGATAAAAAACGCGCCATGCTCTTTGAATTGGATAAGAACATCCAGTCCCTGAAGGCACGCCACGGTGAAAACGCCGAGATCCCATCGCTGCTCAATCTCTACCATAATCTGCTGCGCGAATGGTCTGAAATCTGACGGTGCGCTTGTGCGTTCGTTTTTCATCCATATCATTCACTATAATTATTATACAAACTGAATGTACGGAGGGGCTATGGCATCCGGATGGGCAAATGACGACGCAGTGAACGAACAGATCAACAATACTATTGAAGATGCTGTCGCCCGCGCCCGTGGTGAGTTACCCACGGGTGAAAGTCTGTATGAATGCGAAGAATGTGGCAATCCTATCCCTCAGGCCCGGCGCGAGGCGGTACCTGGGGTACGTTTATGCATCGCCTGCCAGCAGGATAAATATTCACATAACACCGCATACTCAGGATATAATCGTAGAGGTTCGAAAGACAGCCAGCTACGTTGACCCTTCTTTACCAAAAGTTTCAGCGCATACGATTTCCTTTACGAGCACGGTTTTTTGCAATGAGTGTAGCAAAATGTGCCGTTGTCGCTGGCTCTGTAAATCGCAATGACAAGAACTGTAAATCCGCCTTCCGAATTTATTAATATTCAATAAGTTATTTGTCATTCAATTTTTTTGATTGATGTCGTCAATTCTATTCGATTTTCTCTCACCTAAAAAAACGTGATACTTCTCACATCGACAAAACAACGTCTACCGAACAAAACACTGACTAACAGAATAACCTGCGAGAGATTAATCATGAAAAATATCAAATATGCTGTTGCTGCCATCGCCCTGTCTACCCTGTCATTTGGCGCTTTCGCTGCCGAGCCTGTTACTTCCACTCAGGCACAGAGCATGAATAAAGTGGGCGTGGTATCTGCTGATGGCGCAAGCACGCTGGACGGCCTGGAAGCCAAACTGGCTGAAAAAGCTGCCGCTGCAGGTGCAAGTGGCTACAGCATTACGTCCGCTGTCGGCAAAGACAAAATGAGCGGCACTGCGGTTATCTACAAATAACCGACGAATTACCTGCAAGACCCAATGCTCCAACCCTCATTGACCCTGTTTGTTACCCTTTGTTTGCCCGTCCACTGGACGGGCTTTTTTTTGCTTACTGTTCCAACCGATGACGGAATTCTTGCAACACCGTCTCCGGCATCCCCACGTACTGCGCCGCCTCACAAATTGCCTGCCAGCTTCCTAAATCCAGCGGGATGCCCTGCGCCAGTCGCGCCTCACGCGTATTCACTTCCCACTCACCTGGTAGCAGAACCGGGGCGTCCTCGCCATGCGGTGACGCTTTGACCCATTTCGCAAATGCGGCAACCTGATGGTCACAATCCGGCGCGCCAAATAATTCCGGGTTTAGAATGATCGTCGTCATGCAGTTAATGATGGCGTCAGCGCTGTCCTGCAAACTGTCTTCGTGCGTAGTTTTCCCCCCGGAAAGCGCACCGCCCAGAATTTCGCACATTGCCGCCAGCGCATAGCCTTTATGCTGAGCGAAGGTAAGCAGCGAGCCCAGCGGAGACACCTGCATCACGGCGGGATCGGTAGTCGGAACGCCGTCAGCATCAATCAGACATCCTGGCGCCACTGGCTCACCCTTATGCCACGCAACGCGCGTTTTGCCAAAAGCAATGGCGCTGGTCGCATAGTCCAGCAGCAGGGGGAAATCATTCTTACGCGGAAACACGGCGCAGAAAGGGTTAGTGCCAAACCGGCTGTCACGCCCCTGAAAAGGCGCAACCATCGGGATGCCGACCACATTCACAAAGTGAACGGAAACAAAGCCTGCGGCTGCACATTGCTCTGCCCAATAGCCAATGCGTCCGATGTGATGGGAATTATGTAGCGCCACCGCGGCAATACCGAACTGACGGGCTTTCTCGATTCCCAGCGTGATAGCTTCATGTGCCGCAACCTGACCAAACGCACTGTCACCGTCAAGCGTTACCACCGCCCCCGCGTCTTTCACCACTTTCGCGTGGCGGTTTAGCTGCAAATGTCCCTGCGAAAAGGAACGAACATAGCTTGGGATCATGCCAATGCCGTGAGAATCGTGCCCGGCAAGGTTCGCGGCGATCAGATGATCGGCAACTAAGCGCGCTTCCTGCTCTTCGCTGCCCATCTGACGAAAAACGGCCTGAATAAAGCCGTGCAGCGTAGGCGCATGAAAGCGGTGTCCACTGTTCATGGTTATCTCCTGTTATGTTGCGTGTTTGTTGTGTTTCTTATTTTTCAACAAACTATGCTGCGCCACGACGCTCAGGAGGTCAATAAACGTGCAGAAATTTCACATTGCAGAAATAGCAGGAATAGCAGAAAAGGCGGGAACGGGCGGACCTGTAAATCAGGCCCGCCGGGGAGATGAGTACATCAGAAGCACTGGTCGACGCGGGTAAATCCTTCAGCCAGCGTAGCGACTTCGCCGGTTGCCACCAGGCAGCAGGCCATCTGAATCCTCAACGAGGCCGGTACCGGCTCACTTCCGGCCAGACAACGCTCTATCCAGCGCGCGGTGGTTTCCGGATCTTTTGCCACCGGCAGCGGCACTGGCTCGTCAGGCATCTCGCTCTGGCGGTCCTGCAGCACTCGTACACCAGAATGGTCTATCAGGCTGATCTGCGGGCAACGCTGTGGGTTGGCGTACACCTCCCCTTCCGTGCCGTGCATTAGCAGGCCGCGCCCGCCGATATCACCAAAGAATTTCGCTACCCGCGACACGTACTCCGGGTGCGAAACGCTGGCAAGACGCAGTGCGGCATCTTCAGCAAACGGCGTGGCTAATTTCGCGAGCGTATGCGCACTGTTGCGTACGCCCATCCGCCAGCGCATCGCCAGCTGTTTCTCCAGCGGCGGGCACAGCGCACTCACTGGGATAAACACCGGCTCATGTCCCTCAAGTTTCGCCTGCGCCTGTCCGGCATGCAGGGTAGGTGCAATCCCCATCAGGTCAAAAATGGTTTCCGTCAGCACGCGGGTTGGATCTTCGCTCACCCCGTGCACCACGACCGGGAAACCCAGCTTATGCAGCAAAATAGCCAGCAGCGGCGTCAGGTTAGCCTGCTTGCGCGCACCGTTGTAGCTGGGAATGACGATAGGCATCGGTTTGGCAACGGGCGGCGTCAGGCGAAGGGTATGGTTTTGCATCGCCTCATAAAAGCCCAGCATTTCTGCCTCACCTTCCCCTTTAATACGCAGCGCAATCAGTACGCCGCCCATCTCAAGGTCAGGTACGTCGCCGTTTAACATGTGGGTGTACAGTCCGCGAGCGGTATCCTGGTCCAGGTCACGCGCGTGATTTTTACCTCGCCCAATCTCTTTGATGATTTTGCGGTAATCCATCGATAACTCCTTGCCTGTTGCTCACATCGTTAACGCCGACGGCGGCGTGTGGGTTTCGCTTTTTCTTTTGGTTTTACTATAACGTCTGGCACACCAGGTTGCTCTATCGGAAATATGGGTAACGCATTCAGTAAACGCTGACCATAGTTTTTGGTCAATAAACGCTTATCGTAAATCACCACTTCGCCCCAGCAACCGTGACTACGAATGAGTCGCCCAACCTGCTGAATCAAATTGAACGATGCCGCAGGTAAACTCTGCACCTCAAAGGGATAGCGATTCAGGCTTTTCAGCCATTCGCCCTCAGTCACCACCACCGGGCTGTCGATGGGCGGAAACGCAATTTTGTGAATATGAACCTGGGTCAACAGGTCGCCTTTCAAATCGAGGCCTTCGGCAAAAGACTGCAGCCCAACCAGCACGCTACGCTCACCGTTTTGCACCCGCTTGCGGTGCAGTTCCACCAGTCGGTAGCGCGGCTGATCGCCCTGCACCAGCAACAGCAGACGCAGATCGGTTACGTGCTCAAGAAAACGCTGCATTGCCCGACCGCTGGCAAAGAGCACCAGCATGCCCTGATGTTTTTTACTTTCCACCTGTTCGCGGAAATAAGCCGCCATTTCGGCAATATGCTGCTCTTCGTTCTCCATCAACGGTTCGTAACGCATCTGCGGAATGACAATTTTGCCTTGCTCGACATGATTAAACGGCGAGTCCAGCGCGACAAAACGGTCCCCTGCTTTTTCTTTCAGGCCGCTCATCTCCTGCAGGCGCGAGAAACTGTTGAGCGAGCGTAAGGTGGCAGAGGTGACGATAATATGCGGCACGCTGCGCCACAGCAGGCGTTCAAGCTGATCGCTGACGCGGATCCCCACGCAGTGAAACCAGACATGCATCTGTCCGTCACGCACGTCACGCGTCACCCATTTGGTCACCGGCGCGCCTGATGACTGCGCCAGCGAAGCCAGCCGCCACAGTTTACTTTGCGCTTCAAACATACCCAGCGCCCGGTTCATCTGCAAAATAACCCGATGCAGACGAACGATATCGTGGCTGCCGGTTTTTTCGCTGAGATCGTTGAGGAACAGTTCCGCCAGACCGCGTAGCATCTCGGTGAGCTTCGCCAGGCGCTGACAAATCTCCATCACTTCCGCAGGCAGCTCGCCCATTGCAAAGCGGTGTTCGGCTTCCTGCGTGGTGGGCAGGTACAGATTGAGGATATTGTTTAGTGAGGCGATCAGCTCATACAACTCTTCACAGTGGGCGTTCAGGCGCTCTGGATTAGCCAGCGGCGGCGTGGTTTTCGGGCGAAACTGCTCCAGGCAGGTCGCCACGAGTTTGCTGAATAAATCCAGCTGCAGCCGATACCAGGGCGCGGTAATCTCGGCACTCATTTCCAGCGCATCGCGCGCGACGTCCGGCAGATGGTGGCCTTCATCAAGCACCAGCAGCAAATTTTTCGGTTCCGGTAACACCGCTTCGCTCTCCATGGCCGCCATCACTAACGCGTGGTTTGCCACCACCACTTCGGCTTCCTGGATCTCACGGCGGGCAACAAAAAATGGGCATTCACGGTAGTAATGACAGTTACGATTCAGGCAGCTGGCTTTATCGGTGCTCAGGCGCTGCCAGAGCCCGTCATCAATGGCGATATCGGTGTGATCACGCAACCCATCCCATTTGTAAGTGTCGAGGTCGCCTTTGAGCCTGGCGCAACGTTTTTGTTCTTCCTGGTTGTTGGGCGTCAGATCATCGTCGAGAAACGCCAGCAAATCCTGCTGATTGGGTTCGGTACTGGCCAAGGCCGCTAAATTACGCGGGCAGACATAGCGCCCTCGCCCAAACGCGGCGGTAAATCGCAGATCAGGGATAATTTTGCGCAGCAGCGGCAGGTCTTTACTGTAGATCTGATCCTGCAACGCGACGTTGGCGGTACTGACCACCAGCGTCTTTTGTTCTTCACGGGCAATGGCAATCCCCGGAATTAAATAGGACAGCGTTTTCCCGACGCCGGTCGGCGCTTCGATAGCCAGATGTCGCCCGTCTTCCCCAGCCAGCGTTTTCGCGACATCAGCAATCATCTGCCGCTGCGGTGCACGGGGGATAAAGTCGGGGATCTGTTCCTGAAGCGCCTTATACCAGGCGGCAATTTGCGCTTTCAACGCTGCGGTTAATGCCATGAGAAAACCTGAAATACTGTATAAACAGCCACTATTGTGGCACTTTCTGATACGCGTCGCAAAAAAAAAGCCCGGCTATTCGGCCGGGCTCGCAATTACTGTGCAGAAGACGGTCTGCGAGGACGACGCGGTGGACGCGGTTTGTCGCCTGCCGGTTTGCCTTCACTGTTACGCGGTTTCGCTTTTGGCGCACCGCCATCCTGGCGACGCGGCTGCTGACCACGGCCTGCTCCACCTTGCCCACGACCACCGCCGCCGCCACGCTGCTGGCGTCCGTTCTGGATTGGCTCGGCTTTAATCGACGGGTCCGGCGCGTAGCCATCAACCGCAATACGCGGGATCTCTTTTTTCAGCAGTTTTTCGATGTCATGCAGCAGCTTGTGCTCATCAACACACACCAGAGACAGCGCTTCACCGGTAGCCGCAGCACGACCGGTACGTCCGATGCGGTGAACATAGTCTTCCGGGACGTTTGGCAGCTCATAGTTCACCACGTGCGGCAGCTCTTCAATGTCGAGCCCGCGAGCCGCGATGTCGGTCGCCACCAGCACGCGAATATCGCCGGATTTAAAATCGGCCAGCGCACGCGTACGCGCCCCCTGAGATTTATTACCGTGGATCGCCGCGCTGCGAATACCGTCTTTATTCAGCTGTTCTGCCAGGTGGTTGGCACCATGTTTGGTACGGGTAAAGACCAGCACCTGCTGCCAGTTACCCTGGCCAATCATCTGTGACAGCAATTCACGTTTACGTTTTTTATCCACAAAGTGAACGAGCTGGCTGACCTGCTCAGACGCGGTATTACGACGCGCAACTTCAATTTCCAGCGGGTTATGCAGCAGTTTTTCTGCCAGCGACTTAATGTCGTCAGAAAACGTTGCGGAGAACAGCAGGTTTTGACGTTTAGCGGGCAGTTTAGCCAGTACGCGACGAATATCATGGATAAAGCCCATATCCAGCATACGGTCCGCTTCATCCAGTACCAGGATCTCAACCTGATCCAGTTTCACCGCGTTTTGATGTTCCAGATCGAGCAAACGGCCCGGCGTTGCCACCAGCACATCTACGCCACTGCGCAGTTTCATCATCTGCGGGTTAATGCTTACGCCGCCGAAAACCACCAGCGAGCGGACGTTCAGATACTTGCTGTAATCGCGGACGTTTTCACCAATTTGTGCCGCCAGCTCGCGGGTTGGCGTCAGGATCAGCGCACGCACCGGACGACGGCTTTTGCCATGCGGCTGATGGGTAATGAGGTGTTGTAACAGCGGCAGGGTAAAACCTGCCGTTTTCCCCGTGCCGGTCTGGGCGCTGGCCATCAGATCACGGCCTTCCAGCACGGCGGGGATTGCCTGCTGCTGAATAGGGGTAGGTTCACGGTAACCCTGCTCGGCAACGGCGCGCAAGATTTCAGGATCTAAACCAAGGGAATCAAAAGACATAACTACTCCGAACCGCCCTGACCGTTACCGGTGTCGTTTTCAGGACGATACTCGCAAAAGAGATGACAAAAACCACAATGTCATGAAGGGGCGGAGTGTAGCAGTTTTTGTGATGTACCGCATAAATTATCCCGCCAGCCGCGAAAAACAAAATAAACCACCAGACTAGACAAGTGCAGAAATCAGTCATAATCTTAATCAATCGATTGATTAATAATTTAGGCATGCCATGAATACACCCACCATGACAACTAAAGGTGAACAGGCAAAGAACCAGCTGATTGCCGCCGCGCTCGCACAGTTTGGTGAGTACGGACTGCATGCCACTACGCGCGATATTGCCGCTCAGGCCGGACAAAACATCGCCGCGATTACCTACTATTTTGGTTCAAAAGAGGATTTATATCTCGCCTGCGCCCAGTGGATCGCGGATTTTATCGGTTCACAGTTTCGCCCTCATGCTGAAGAAGCCGAGCGTCTGTTTACCCAACCCAAGCCGGATCGGGCCGCCATGCGCGAACTGATCCTGCGTGCCTGCAAAAACATGATCATGCTGTTAACCCAGGATGACACGGTGAACCTGAGCAAATTTATTTCGCGCGAACAGCTCTCCCCCACTGCAGCCTATCAGTTGGTGCATGACCAGGTGATCAACCCGCTGCATAGCCACCTGACCCGCTTAATTGCCGCTTATACGGGTCGCGATGCCAATGACACCCAAATGATCCTGCATACCCACGCCATATTGGGTGAAGTGCTGGCCTTCCGTTTGGGTAAAGAAACTATTCTGTTGCGCACGGGTTGGTCACAATTTGATGCGGATAAAACCGCGCTAATTGAACACACGATCACCTGTCACATCGATCTTATTCTGCAAGGTTTAACGCAAAGGAGTCTGGAGTCATGAAAAAACCTGTCGTTCTCGGGCTGGTTATCGCGGCCCTCGTTGCCGTGATTGCTGGTGGAACGTGGTGGTATCAAAGCCAACAAGATAACGGCCTGACCCTGTACGGCAACGTCGATATCCGCAGCGTCAATTTAAGTTTTCGCGTAGGCGGCAGGCTGGCCTCGCTGGCGGTTGACGAAGGTGATGCGATTACTGCCGGTCAGGTACTGGGCGAACTGGACTACGCCCCCTACGAAAACGCGCTGATGCAGGCGAAGGCTAACGTTGCCGCCGCACAGGCGCAGTACGACCTGATGCTGGCCGGGTATCGTGAAGAAGAAATCGCACAAACCGCGGCGGCCGTGAAGCAGGCCCAGGCGGCGTATGACTACGCGCAGAACTTTTATAATCGCCAGCTCGGATTATGGAAAAGCCGCACTATCTCAGCCAACGATCTGGAAAACGCCCGTTCTTCACGCGACCAGGCGCTGGCAACGCTGAAATCCGCGCAGGATAAACTCAGTCAATACCGCAGCGGTAATCGTCCGCAGGATATAGCCCAGGCGAAAGCGACGCTCGAACAGGCGCAGGCGCAGCTGGCGCAGGCTGAACTCGATTTGCATGACACCACGCTGACCTCCCCGTCTGACGGCACACTGCTTACCCGTGCGGTCGAGCCCGGCAGTATGCTGAACGCGGGCGGCACGGTGCTGACGCTGTCGCTTACCCGGCCGGTGTGGGTCCGCGCCTATGTGGACGAACGCAATCTGAGCCAGGCGCAGCCAGGACGTGAAATTCTGCTTTATACCGATGGCCGCCCGGATAAACCGTACCACGGCAAAATCGGCTTTGTGTCGCCAACAGCAGAGTTTACACCGAAAACGGTAGAGACCCCGGACCTGCGTACCGACCTGGTCTACCGCCTGCGTATTGTCGTGACCGATGCCGACGACGCGCTGCGTCAGGGAATGCCGGTGACGGTGAAGTTCGGTGACGAGGCGCGGCATGAATGACGCAGTCATTACCCTCAACGGGCTGGTTAAGCGTTTTGCCGGGATGGAAAAACCGGCGGTCGCCCCGCTCGACTGCACGATTCACGCAGGCTATGTCACCGGTCTGGTAGGTCCCGACGGCGCAGGGAAAACCACGCTGATGCGGATGCTGGCGGGCCTGTTGAAGCCGGACGGCGGCAGCGCGACGGTGATTGGCTTTGACCCCATTATCAACGACAGCGCCCTACATGCGGTGCTGGGCTATATGCCACAGAAATTCGGCCTGTATGAAGATTTGACCGTCATGGAGAACCTCAATCTCTATGCCGATTTACGCAGCGTTACTGGTGAAGCGCGGGAGAAAACCTTTGCCCGTCTGCTGGAGTTTACCTCGCTGGGGCCGTTTACCGGACGTCTGGCGGGGAAACTCTCCGGCGGCATGAAGCAGAAACTGGGTCTTGCCTGTACGCTGGTCGGCGAACCCAAAGTGCTGCTGCTGGATGAGCCCGGCGTGGGCGTAGACCCAATATCCCGCCGCGAATTGTGGCAAATGGTGCATGAACTGGCCGGGGATGGCATGTTGATCCTCTGGAGCACCTCGTATCTGGACGAGGCCGAGCAGTGCCGCGATGTGCTGCTGATGAACGAAGGTGAATTGCTCTATCAAGGCGATCCGACTCAGCTGACGCAAACCATGGCCGGGCGCAGTTTTTTAATGAGCAGCCCGCAGGAAAATAACCGCAAACTGCTACAACGCGCGCTCAAGTTACCGCAGGTCAGCGACGGCATGATTCAGGGGAAATCCGTGCGCCTGATTCTGAAAAAAGCGGCCACGGCGGACGATATTCGCAAGGCTGACGGCATGCCGGAAATCACCATCACCAGTACAGCCCCGCGCTTTGAAGATGCGTTTATCGATTTACTCGGCGGCGCGGGAACCTCTGAATCGCCGCTGGGCGCTATCCTGCACACCGTAGAAGGTACCGCCGGTGAAACGGTGATTGAAGCCAAAGCGCTGACCAAAAAATTCGGTGATTTTGCCGCCACCGACCATGTGGACTTTGCCGTCCAACGCGGTGAGATTTTTGGCCTGTTAGGCCCCAACGGGGCGGGTAAATCGACCACGTTTAAAATGATGTGCGGCCTTCTGGTTCCCACTTCCGGTAAAGCGCTGGTGCTGGACATGGACCTGAAGGTCAGTTCCGGAAAAGCACGCCAGCATCTGGGTTATATGGCGCAGAAATTCTCCCTGTACGGTAACCTGACGGTGGAGCAGAATCTGCGCTTTTTCTCCGGCGTCTACGGCCTGCGCGGACGCGCACAGAAAGAAAAAATCGATCGTATGAGCGAGGCGTTCGGCCTGAAGAGCATAGCCTCTCATGCCACCGACGAACTGCCGCTAGGCTTTAAGCAGCGTCTGGCGCTGGTCTGTTCGCTGATGCATGAACCCGACATCCTGTTCCTCGATGAACCGACCTCCGGGGTTGATCCCCTCACCCGTCGCGAGTTCTGGCTGCATATCAACAGCATGGTAGAAAAAGGTGTGACGGTGATGGTCACTACCCACTTTATGGACGAGGCGGAATATTGCGACCGTATCGGGCTGGTGTACCGCGGTAAGCTAATCGCCAGCGGCACGCCGGACGACCTGAAAGCGCAGGCGGCCGATAACGACACGCCGGACCCGACTATGGAGCAGGCGTTTATCACGCTTATCAATGACTGGGATAAGGAGCACGCACATGAGTAATCACGCGCTTTCATGGCGACGCGTGCGCGCGCTGTGCATTAAAGAAACGCGGCAGATCGTGCGCGATCCCAGTAGCTGGCTGATTGCCGTGGTGATCCCATTACTGTTGCTGTTTATCTTCGGCTACGGGATTAACCTCGATTCCAGCAAGCTGCGGGTGGGGATTTTGCTCGAGCAACAGAGCGAAGAGGCGCTGGATTTTACCCATACCATGACCGGCTCGCCGTATATTGACGCCACCATCAGCGACAACCGCCAGGAGTTAGTTGAGAAAATGCAGGCCGGGCGTATTCGCGGACTGGTGGTGATCCCGGTGGATTTTGCCCAGCAGATGGCGCGGCCAAACGATATTGCGCCCATTCAGGTGATCACCGATGGCAGCGAACCGAACACCGCCAACTTTGTGCAAGGCTATGTGGAAGGCATCTGGCAGATTTGGCAAAAGCAGCGGGCAGAAGACCGCGGCGAATCGTTTGAACCGCTGATCGACGTGCAGACCCGCTACTGGTTCAACCCGGCGGCGATCAGCCAGCATTTTATTATTCCAGGAGCGGTGACCATTATTATGACGGTCATCGGCGCGATCCTGACCTCATTAGTGGTCGCACGTGAATGGGAGCGCGGTACCATGGAAGCGCTGCTGTCGACCGAAGTCACCCGCGTCGAATTGCTGCTGTGTAAACTGATCCCCTATTATTTTCTCGGCATGCTGGCGATGCTGCTGTGTATGCTGGTGTCGGTGTTTATTCTTGGCGTGCCCTATCGCGGTTCTCTGCTGATCCTGTTTTTTATCACCAGCCTGTTTCTGCTCAGTACGCTTGGCATGGGATTACTGATCTCCACCATCACCCGCAACCAGTTTAATGCCGCGCAGGTGGCGCTCAACGCCGCTTTCCTGCCATCTATTATGCTGTCGGGCTTTATCTTCCAGATAGACAGCATGCCCGCCATTATTCGCGCGGTGACGTATATCATTCCCGCACGTTATTTCGTCAGCACCCTGCAAAGCCTGTTTCTGGCGGGAAATATTCCGGTAGTGTTGATCATCAACGTGCTGTTTTTAATCGCTTCGGCGGTGATGTTTATTGGTCTGACGTGGCTTAAAACCAAACGTCGGCTGGATTGAGGGGACGGCCATGTTTCATCGTTTATGGACATTAATTCGCAAAGAGCTGCAGTCGCTGTTACGCGAGCCGCAGACGCGGGCGATCCTGATTTTACCGGTTCTGATTCAGGTGATCCTGTTTCCGTTTGCAGCCACGTTAGAAGTGACCAACGCCACTATCGCCATCTATAACGAAGACAACGGCAAGCATTCAGTGGAATTAACACAGCGCTTTGCCCGCGCCAGCGCCTTTACCCATATCCTGCTGCTGAAAAGCCCGCAGGAGATCCAACCGACCATCGACACGCAAAAAGCCCTGTTACTGGTGCGCTTCCCGGCCGACTTTTCGCGTAATCTGGATACCTTCCAACAAGCACCTATGCAGCTGATCCTTGACGGGCGCAACTCAAACAGCGCGCAGATCGCAGCGAATTATCTGCAACAGATCGTTAAGGAATACCAGCAAGAGTTGATGGACGGCAAAGCGAAGCCGAACAACAGCGAACTGGTGGTGCGTAACTGGTATAACCCGAATCTGGATTACAAATGGTTTGTCGTTCCGTCGCTGATCGCCATGATCACCACCATCGGAGTGATGATCGTCACCTCGCTGTCGGTAGCCCGCGAACGTGAGCAGGGCACGCTGGATCAGCTGCTGGTCTCTCCGCTCACCACCTGGCAAATTTTCATTGGCAAAGCGGTGCCTGCGCTGATCGTGGCTACCTTTCAGGCCACTATCGTGCTGGCTATTGGCATCTGGGCCTATCACATTCCGTTTGCCGGTTCGCTGGGCTTGTTCTACTTCACGATGGTGATTTACGGGTTGTCGTTGGTGGGCTTTGGTCTGCTGATTTCATCGCTGTGTTCAACCCAGCAGCAGGCGTTTATCGGCGTGTTCGTCTTTATGATGCCGGCAATTTTACTGTCAGGATACGTTTCTCCGGTCGAAAACATGCCGGTCTGGCTGCAGAATCTGACGTGGATAAACCCAATCCGTCACTTTACGGACATCACGAAACAGATTTACCTGAAGGATGCGAGCCTGAAGATTGTCTGGGGAAGTTTGTGGCCACTGTTGGTGATAGCGGCCACGACCGGATCAGCGGCGTATGCGATGTTTAGACGCAAAGTGATGTAGTTTTTTGTCTTTCGCCAGCAGCGAAATCACTGCGGGTCCGGCAAGGATCGCCAGTCCCGCTAACGCCAGTAAGACGTTGTTTTGCAGCACGCGGGACAGCAGCCACAGCACGATCATCGCCGCACCGAAATACCACGTGGTGGTCAGCTCTTCCAGTACGTCGGCGACATCACGCCAGCGCTGTTCATGATGACGCTGCAGCGCCAGCATTAATAAAACCGTGACGCCATAAACGACGCATAATCCCAGGCCGACGCGCACCAGCGTGCCGCTCATCCAGCCCATTACCAGCAATGCCACTACCAGTAAATGCAACACAATCTGCCAGCAACTAAGACCTGTTGCGACACGAACACGTTGTTGCCACCTCATGGCTTTTCTCCTGAAGGATCTTTAACTAATTGTTCAGAGTACCGGACTTTACGGAAAATTCCGTAACACCGCATCCTTTTGTGACGCCGACTACACTATTTAAAGGAAAAATGACGCCGACAGGAGAATCATGAGCGGACAAACAGTTCGATTTTCATTCAATGTGCTCACAATTAATACTCACAAAGGTTTTACCGCCTTTAATAAGCGATTTATTTTGCCTGAGCTACGCGATGCCGTCAGAACGGTCGGTGCGGACATTGTGTGCCTGCAGGAAGTGATGGGCGCGCACGAGGTTCACCCTCTGCACGTGGAGAACTGGCCAGATACCACGCACTATGAATTTCTCGCAGATACCATGTGGAGCGACTTCGCCTACGGACGCAATGCCGTGTATCCGCAGGGGCATCACGGTAACGCGGTGCTGTCGCGCTATCCCATTGAACATTATGAGAATCGTGATGTATCCGTCGGCAGCAGTGAAAAGCGCGGTGTGCTTTACTGCCGCATCGTGCCGCCGATGCTCCCTCACCCCATCCATGTGATGTGTGTACATCTTGGTTTGCGTGAAGCCCACCGCCAGGCGCAGTTGACCATGCTGGCGGATTGGGTCAATGCCCTGCCTGAAACGGAACCCGTGGTGGTAGCCGGGGATTTCAACGACTGGCGGCAAAAGGCCAATCATCCTTTGAAAACGCAGGCCGGTCTTGACGAGATTTTTACCCGCGCCCACGGACGCCCGGCGCGTACCTTTCCGGTACGTTTGCCGCTGCTGCGCCTCGACAGGATCTATGTGAAAAATGCCAATGCCAGTATTCCGACGGCGCTGGCGCTACGTCACTGGCGACATTTGTCCGACCATGCCCCCCTGAGCGCGGAGATTCATTTATGAAATATGGCTGGCGTGAAGGCAATCAAATTCAGCTGCTGGAAAATGGCGACCAGTACTACCCCGCCGTGTTTAAGGCCATTGAACAGGCGCAGCAAAAAATCATCCTTGAGACTTTTATCTGGTTTGAAGATGCGGTCGGGAAACAATTGCATGCGGCACTGCTCAGTGCGGCACAGCGTGGTGTTAAAGCCGAAGTGCTGCTCGACGGCTACGGGTCACCGGATCTCAGCGAGGAATTTGTCAGCGAACTCACCACCGCGGGCGTGGTTTTCCGCTATTACGACCCACGCCCGCGGTTGTTCGGCATGCGGACCAACCTTTTTCGCCGCATGCACCGCAAAATTGTGGTGATTGACGACCGTGTCGCTTTCGTCGGCGGGATTAACTATTCCGCCGAGCATATGTCCGATTACGGCCCAGAGGCCAAGCAGGACTACGCCGTGCGAATTGAAGGTCCCATCGTGGCAGACATCCTGACCTTCGTGCTGGAAAACCTGCCGGGGCAAAGCGCCGTGCGCCGCTGGTGGCGACGTCATCATCGGGCAATCGAAAATCGCCAGCCCGGCGAGGCGCAGGCGCTGTTTGTCTGGCGCGATAACGAAGAACATCGTGATGATATTGAACGCCATTATTTGAAAATGCTCACCCAGGCCAAACGCGAAGTGATCATTGCCAACGCCTATTTCTTTCCCGGCTATCGCCTGCTGCATGCGCTGCGCAAAGCGGCGCGACGCGGCGTGCGGGTCAAACTGATAGTGCAGGGTGAACCGGATATGCCGATTGTGAAAGTCGGCGCTCGCCTGCTGTACAACTATCTGGTGAAAGGCGGCGTCCAGGTGTATGAATACCGTCGCAGACCCCTGCACGGCAAAGTCGCGCTAATGGACGATCACTGGGCGACGGTGGGCTCCAGCAACCTCGACCCGCTCAGCCTGTCGCTGAATCTGGAGGCCAACATCATTATCCATGACCGCGCATTTAACCAGGTCCTGCGGGACAATCTGCATCCCATTATTACCGAGGATTGCCAGCAGGTAGATGAATCGATGCTGCCCAGACGCACCTGGTGGAACCTGACCAAGAGCGTGCTGGCGTTCCACTTTTTACGCCACTTTCCGGCGCTGGTCGGCTGGCTACCGGCGCACACGCCGCACCTTACCGAAGTCGCGCCTCCCGCGCAGCCGACTCTGGAAACGCAGGACCGCATTCAGGCTGAAGATGCAGGAGGGAAACCCTGATGGCGAAAGCATCTCCCCGCTGGCGGTTAGCAAAAAAGATCCTCACCTGGCTGTTTTTTATCGCGGTGATCGTACTGCTGGTGGTGTATGCCAGCAAGGTCAACTGGGAAGAGGTCTGGTCGGTTATCCGGGATTACAACCGCCTCGCCCTGCTCAGCGCCATTGGTCTGGTCATCGTCAGCTATCTGCTGTACGGCTGTTATGACCTGCTCGGACGCTATTATTGCGGACACAAGCTGGCAAAACGTCAGGTGATGCTGGTGTCGTTTATCTGCTACGCCTTCAACCTGACGTTAAGCACCTGGGTGGGCGGCATTGGCATGCGCTATCGACTCTATTCCCGCCTCGGATTACCGGGCAGCACGATCACGCGCATTTTCTCACTCAGCATTACCACCAACTGGCTGGGCTATATTCTGCTCGGCGGGTTTATTTTTACCTTCGGCGTCGTTCAACTGCCCGCACACTGGTATATCGACGAGGCCACACTGCGCATTCTGGGTATCGTACTGCTGCTGATTATTGTCATTTATCTGTGGTGTTGCGCCTTCGCTAAACATCGGCATATCACGATTAAAGGGCAAAAACTGGTGCTGCCATCGTGGAAATTCGCGCTGGCTCAGATGGCCATCTCCGGGGCAAACTGGATGGTGATGGGAGCGATTATCTGGCTGTTATTAGGCCAGGATATCCATTATTTCTTCGTGCTGGGCGTGCTACTGGTCAGCAGTATCGCCGGGGTTATCGTACATATTCCGGCGGGTATCGGCGTGCTGGAAGCGGTATTCATGGCACTGCTGGCGGGCGAAAATACCTCGCAAGGCACGATCATCGCCGCCCTGCTCGCGTATCGCGTACTGTATTATTTTATCCCGCTGCTGCTGGCGTTGATGTGTTACTTGTTGCTGGAGAGTCGGGCGAAAAAACTGCGGGCAAAAAACGAGAAGGCGATGGCGAAATAACCGTGAAGGTTATTGCCGGATGCGGCGTAACGCCTTATCCGGCCTACTTTCGACGCAACACGGTAGGCCGGATTAGCGCAGCGCCATCCGGCAGCAGAAATTAACGACGATTGCCGAAAATACGCAGCAGCATCAGGAACAGGTTGATAAAGTCCAGATACAGCGTTAACGCCCCAAGGATCGCGTATTTACGCAGGTTGGAACTGTCGCGCAAATCGATTTGCTCGCCGATGTTTTTCAGCTTCTGCGTGTCATAGGCGGTCAGGCCGACAAACACAATCACCCCAATGTAGGTCACCGCCCACATCAGCGCTTCGCTCTTCAGCCAGAAGTTAACCAGCGAGGCCAGCACGATGCCGATCAACGCCATAAACAGCATGTTGCCAAAACCACTGAGATCGCGCTTGGTGGTGTACCCGTACAGGCTCATGATACCGAACATCCCGCCAGTGACCACAAACGTGCTGGCGATAGACGAGTAGGTATAGACGATAAAGATGCTCGACAGCGTCAGCCCGGTTAATGCCGAATAGAGCATAAACAGCGTGGTGGCCATACCGGCGCTGAGCCTTTGCACCATGCCGGAAAGGACAAACACCAGCGCCAGTTGGGCGATGATCAGCCCAAAGAAGGTGATTTTGCTGGAAAAGACAAACGTCATCACCGCCGGCGTGTTCGCCGCATACCAGGCAATAAACGCCGTCAGTAACAACCCGCAGGTCATCCAGCCGTAGACTTGCGCCATATAGGTTTGCAGACCGGAACGGGCCTGCACAATAGAATCGGTTCGTGGGAATCGGTCCATGACAATCTCCTGAATTAGTATGTACCTAAACCAATTGTACTCTACCAGCGTTTTGCTGCTTGCTTATCGCTGTCGCGGGCATCAACCCAACGGTCGCCTTCCGGCGTGGCCTCGCGTTTCCAGAACGGCGCGCGGGTCTTAAGATAATCCATAATAAACTGTCCGGCGTCAAAGGCACTGCTGCGATGCGCGCTGGTCACGCCAACGAAGACTATCTCATCTCCCGGCCACAGCTCACCAATACGGTGGATAACCGTTACGCGGCCCAGCGGCCAGCGTTCACGCGCCTCATCGACGATTTCCGCCAGCGCTTTTTCGGTCATGCCCGGGTAATGTTCCAGCGTCAATGCCTGCACGCTGTCCCCGAGATTGTGATTACGCACTTTACCGGTAAACGTGACCACCGCGCCGTCTTCATCGCGCTCTGCCAGCCAGGGATATTCTTCCCCCACGCTAAATGGCGCAGGCCCAACAACAATTCGCGTTTCAGCCATCTCAGCCTCCGGTTACCGGTGGGAAGAAGGCCACTTCATCACCTGCGTTGAGGGGATGGTCGAAGCTCACCAGCGTTTGGTTGACGGCCGCCAGCAGCTTGCCATCTTCTAAAGCCAGCGCCCAACGATCGCTTTGCGCAGCCAGATGCTGACGCAAGGCTTCCACCGTGGGAAAATCTGCCGCGACCTCTAACGTATCTGCGTTCACCAGTTCTCGCACCTGGGCAAAGAAAAGCACCTTAATCATCTGCATCCACCTTAAAATCACCCGACTTGCCGCCGCTTTTCGCCAGCAGGCGTACCGGACCAATCACCATATCCTTTTGAACCGCTTTGCACATGTCGTAGATGGTCAGCGCCGCCACCGATGCTGCGGTTAACGCTTCCATTTCGACGCCGGTTTTCCCGGTCAGTCGGCACAGCGATTCAATGCGCACACGGTTGTGTTCCGGCTCGGCGCGCAGATTAACTTCAACCTTGCTGAGCATCAGCGGGTGACATAGCGGGATAAGATCCCAAGTACGCTTGGCGGCCTGGATACCGGCAATACGTGCGGTCGCGAAAACATCGCCTTTATGGTGGCTGCCGTCGATAATCATCGCCAGGGTTTCGCTACGCATAGTGACGAAGGCTTCGGCGCGCGCTTCACGTACGGTTTCGGCTTTGGCGGAAACATCCACCATGTGCGCTTCGCCAGCGGCGTTAATATGAGTCAGTTGCGACATACTTATTTCTTCAAATGGGGGTGGAAGTTACACGGACGCGTACGGGCATCGAGCTGCGGCGCAATGATATTTTCCCAGGCAGTGCGACACGCTTTGGTCGACCCCGGCATGGCAAAAATCAGCGTTTTATTGGCCACACCGGCAATCGCGCGTGATTGCAACGTCGCGGTGCCAATCTCTTCAAAGGAGAGCATGCGGAACACTTCGCCAAACCCTTCGACTTCACGGTCGAACAGCGGCAGCAGCGCTTCTGGTGCCTGGTCGCCTTCGGTCAAACCGGTACCGCCGGTAATCAGCACCACTTGCACATCGTCACTGGCAATCCAGGCGGAAACCTGGGCGCGGATGGCATAGCGGTTCTCTTTAACAATCGCCTTGTCTACAATCTGATGACCCGCCTCCAGCGCACTGTCGCGCAGATAATGGCCGGAGGTATCGTCCTCTTCGCCACGACGGCTGGAAACAGTAAGAATAGCAATGCGTGTCGGGATAAATTCAGCGCTTACCTGACTCATGAAAAACTCCTTTTAGCGATCAGCCGCCAATGTAAGATAAGTTTTGCGTAATACCGGTATTGTTCTGATGCAGGAAGTGGGTCTGCTTTTTCTCCAGCAACGCGCTTGAGATACGTTCTTCCAGCGCAGACTGCTGAGCGTCATCTTCCAGCAAATCACGCAGGCTGACCCCGCCTTCACCGAATAAACACAGATGCAGTTTGCCGACAGAAGAGACGCGCAGACGGTTGCAGGTGGCGCAGAAGTCTTTCTCATACGGCATGATCAGACCGATTTCACCCGCATAATCGGGATGACAGAAAACCTGCGCCGGACCGTCGCTGCGCTGGCGTAGCTGATGGATCCAGCCGCGACGCAGCAGTTCATCGCGCAGTACCTGGCCGGAGATATGGTGTTTACGGAAGAGAGAACTGCCTTCGCCGGTTTCCATCAGCTCAATAAAGCGTAATTGAATCGGACGTGGCTGGATCCAGGCGAGAAAGGTGTCCAGTTGATGGTGGTTTACATCGCGCATCAGCACGGTGTTCACTTTGACTTTCTCAAAACCGGCATCAAAGGCGGCATCAATGCCCGCCATCACCTGTTGAAATTTATCCTGCCCGGTAATGGCATGAAACTGACGGGCGTCAAGGCTGTCGACGCTGACGTTCAGCGCCGTGAGCCCCGCCTCACGCCAGGTGGCGGCATCCCGTGCCAGACGATAACCGTTGGTGGTCACCGCTATCTGGCGGATGGCGTCATTTTCTCGCACGGCGGCGATGATGTCGGTAAAGTCACGACGCAATGACGGCTCGCCCCCGGTCAGACGCACTTTTTCCGTTCCCAGATTGGCGAACGCACGCGTGACGCGGCGAATTTCATCAACGGTCAAAAAACCGTTATTGGTGACCCCACCGGGCTTGTAGCCATCCGGCAGGCAGTAGGTGCAACGAAAGTTACACACATCGGTAATCGACAAACGTAAGTAGTAAAACTTACGTGCGAAAGCATCGGTAAGTTGAGAGCCCATGTACACCTTTCCAAATACGGGAGGCGGAGTCATTTCTTCCTGCGCCCTGGTGACAATCTGATGTAAGCCTTGTCACGGCCAAAGCACCGTATCATTTGACCCAGGTGCAGAGGCTAGAGTGTTTATACTCGTCATACGTCGAGTACATGTTGGTTATGCCGATACTAGCGTGTAAATAACAGTTTTGCCATGTACACTTTCGCTATATAATCCTATACATAGCGACATGATCGTGCAATTTAGCTACAGAATAAGCAAAAATCACAGTTTTGCATTGATATACATCATCTTGCTATCAGGTGGATGTCGTCAAAAAGGGGTATACCCGTCATACTTCACGTTGCATGTGCGTTGGCTGCGCTCGTTCTCCCCAGTCACTTACTTCAGTAAGCTTCTGGGGATTCATTCCCTTGCCGCGTGATTCGCCCTTCGGCCTCACCCCTTCGGGGCCAGCGCAAGCGCTGTTCAAAACGGTTAACCGTTTTGTCCTGCAACTCGAATTATTTAGGGTACAGATCGCCTAAATTTATTTTCACACAACACCACCAGATAATTGCTGAAAACCCGTAATTTACGCTACTGTAACGGCGATCAATTAATATCAGGAATAACTATGCGCACTCGCACGTTGGCGGATCTGGATCGCGTTGTCGCTCTCGGCGGAGGGCATGGATTGGGACGCGTCCTCTCTTCACTTTCTCCTTTAGGTTCACGCCTGACGGGCATTGTCACCACCACCGATAACGGCGGCTCTACCGGTCGAATTCGCCGCTCCGAGGGAGGTATTGCCTGGGGAGATATGCGTAACTGTCTGAACCAGTTAATTACCCAGCCCAGCGTCGCATCCGCGATGTTTGAGTATCGTTTTGGCGGTAATGGCGAACTTTCCGGGCATAACCTCGGAAATCTGATGTTAAAGGCATTAGATCACCTCAGCGTACGTCCTCTGGAAGCGATCAATTTAATTCGCAGCCTGTTGAAAGTTGACGCGCATTTAATTCCGATGTCCGAGCTGCCGGTCGATTTAATGGCTATCGACGATCAGGGACATGAGATTTATGGCGAGGTGAATATCGATCAGCTCACTATCCCACCTCAGGAACTGATGCTGTCGCCAAAGGTGCCGACCACGCGCGAAGCGGTAGAGGCTATCGCTGAAGCCGATTTGATTCTGATTGGGCCGGGCAGTTTTTACACCAGCCTGATGCCTATCCTGCTGCTCGACGAACTGGCGCAGGCCTTACGTCGCACACCGGCTCCGATGGTATACATCGGCAATCTGGGGCGTGAATTAAGCCTCCCTGCCGCCAGTCTGACGCTTAACGATAAGCTGACTATCATCGAACAATATGTCGGGAAAAAAGTGATTGATGCGGTGGTTGTCGGGCCAAAAGTCGATGCTTCAGCCGTGAGTGACCGCATTGTGATTCAGGACGTGCTGGAAGCCAGCGATATTCCGTATCGCCACGACCGTCAGCTGTTGCACGACGCGCTGGAAAAAGCGGTGCAAGCGTTAGGCTAGGTGGAATTGCCTGATGGCGCTACGCTTATCAGGCCTACCGAAGCGTTCTGTTCCGCCATCCGGCACCAAACACTGCCTGATGTGCTGCGCTTATCAGGCCTACCAACGCGCTCTATCCCGTAGGCCGGATAAGGGATTTATCCCGCATCCGGCACCCACTTACGATGCCGCGATAAACAGCTCGCGCAGCTGGTGCAGCTGATCGCGGATTTGAGCAGCTTCTTCAAACTCCAGGTTCTGCGCGTGCTTCATCATCTGCCCTTCCAGTTCATGGATTTTCTGCTGCAGCGCCTTCGGCGTCATATCCAATTCAACCACCTCGGACTTCGCGCCGGAACGCGACTTGCCTCGGCCCTTGGCTTTGGTCTTGGCAATATTTTGCCCCAGCGCCAGAATGTCGACCACCTTCTTGTTCAGCCCCTGCGGCGTAATACCGTGCTCTTCGTTGTACTGATGCTGCTTCTCACGACGCCGTTCGGTTTCGCCGATCGCCTTTGCCATTGAGGCCGTAATTTTATCGCCGTAGAGGATCGCTTTACCGTTGATGTTACGTGCCGCACGCCCGATAGTCTGGATCAGCGATCGCTCAGAACGCAGGAACCCTTCTTTGTCGGCGTCCAGAATCGCCACCAGAGAGACCTCAGGCATGTCCAGACCTTCTCGTAACAGGTTGATACCCACCAGCACGTCAAACTCGCCCAGACGCAGGTCACGAATGATTTCCATACGTTCCACGGTGTCGATGTCCGAGTGCAGATAGCGCACCCGCTCGCCGTGCTCTTCGAGGTATTCCGTGAGGTCTTCCGCCATCCGCTTGGTTAGCGTCGTCACCAGTACACGTTCGTTGATCGCCGCGCGGATACGAATTTCAGACAGCAGGTCATCGACCTGTGTTGCCACCGGGCGCACTTCAATCACTGGATCCAGCAGGCCGGTCGGTCGTACTACCTGATCAACGACGTCATCGCCGGATTTCTCCAGCTCATAGTTGCCCGGCGTGGCGGAAACATAGATGGTTTGCGGGGCCAGCGCCTCAAACTCTTCAAACTTCAACGGGCGGTTATCCAGTGCTGACGGCAGACGAAAACCGTACTCGACCAGCGTCTCTTTTCGCGCCCGGTCGCCGCGATACATACCGCCGATTTGCGGAATAGTCACGTGGGATTCATCGACCACCAGCAGGCCATCGGCTGGCAGATAGTCAAACAGCGTCGGCGGCGGCTCGCCAGGCCCGCGCCCGGAGAGATAGCGGGAATAGTTTTCAATGCCCGAACAGTAGCCCAGTTCGTTCATCATCTCCAGATCGAACTGCGTACGCTGGCTTAAGCGCTGCTCTTCCAGCAACTTGTTGTTCGCCAGCAGGTTTTTACGCCGCTCGGCAAGCTCGACCTTAATGTCTTCCATCGCCTGCACAATGCGTTCGCGTGGCGTAACGTAGTGCGTTTTAGGGTAGACGGTAAAGCGTGGAATGCTGGATTCAACCTGCCCGGTCAGCGGGTCAAACAGTGACAGGCGCTCCACTTCTTCATCAAATAGCTCCACGCGCAGCGCAATGTCGTCAGATTCTGCCGGGAAGATGTCGATCACTTCACCGCGCACGCGGAATGTACCGCGCTGAAATGCCTGATCGTTGCGGGTATATTGCAGCTCCGCCAGCCGCCGCAAAATGGCGCGTTGATCGATGATCATCCCGACAGTCAGGTGCAGCATCATTTTCAAATACAGGTCCGGGTCGCCCAGACCATAGATCGCGGAAACCGAGGCCACCACAATGACATCCCGACGCTCCAGCAGCGCCTTGGTTGCCGACAGTCGCATCTGCTCGATGTGTTCGTTAACCGACGCATCTTTCTCGATGAACGTATCAGAGCTCGGTACGTACGCTTCCGGCTGGTAATAGTCGTAGTAGGAGACAAAATACTCTACCGCGTTATCCGGGAAGAACTCTTTCATCTCGCCATACAGCTGGGCCGCCAGCGTCTTGTTGGGTGCCAACACCATGGTCGGGCGCTGGAGGTCCGCAATGACGTTGGCGATGGTGAACGTTTTCCCCGAACCCGTTACGCCCAGCAGCGTCTGATGCGCCAGACCATCCTCCAGCCCTTCTTCCAGGCGACGAATCGCCTCAGGCTGATCGCCAGAGGGTTTAAAAGCGGAATTCAGTTTGAACGGTTTACTCATGAGCAGCTACCTGAAGCAATGGGCGGGCAGGTGTCTAATTTTACTCGCAGCAGTAGATTTTGCCAGTAAAATATACTGGATGGAAAAACAGTAACACACCACAATATTTCTGTTACGCCCCCTTAACCCCCATCACGGCGGGCTAAAATTTCACCGCAGGCAAGATAAAACACCAGCAAAAATGTGTTATCCCCAGACCTATGACTTTTTTAACATTTGTCAAGCCAGGAGATGAAAGTTTTATGGCAACGGATGACACTTCAGCGACAGCCATTGCTTTTATCTAACAATCTGTATTTGAATAACTATTTTCTCAAGCCGTCTTTCGCAGCAATTTAGTCGCAGGCCGCGTCTTCTCTCGCTTACATAGTGTTTTCTAACTCTAATGCACAAGGTTATCCACAGGAATAGTGGATAACTGTCTCCAGCCCGTGCTGACTGCCGCCTGGCAGAAACGTATTGATGTCCTTTTTTGGTCGAATAAAAAAAAATTATCGCTAAATTTTGATATTTATCAGCTAACGAAGCGGGCTGGAGCAGTCGAGATCCTGCTCGCATTTTCATCATTTTTTTGCCTGCCCAGGGCGTTAACACGGGCAGGCCACAGCAGCCTATCCGCACCAGAATGGCGCCTAAGGCAGCGTGCTCAGATCGATATAGCGTCCGGTCTCTGCCCGCTCCGGCGTCGCTGACAGCCACGGGATCTCGCCCAGCAGCGGTGCCGCAAGTGTGCGCCTCAGCGTCGCCATGTATTCAGCGTGACGCTTCCCTGGCGGGGTTACGTCATTGGCAACCCAGCCGACCAGCGTCAGCCCGGCCTGGCGTATCGCCTGCGCGGTCAGGAGGGCATGATTGATACAGCCGAGCTTCACGCCCACCACCAGAATCACCGGCAATTGTTCCGTTTGCACCCAGTCGGCAAAGCTCAGCGTCGGCGAAAGCGGGGTCAACCATCCCCCGGCCCCTTCGACCAGCACCCAGTCGGCCTGTTTCTCCAGGGCGCGTAAACCGGCAGACATCACCGGGGCCTGAATCGGTCGCCCTTCATCGGCGCTGATAATATGCGGTGACGTGGGTTCGGCGAAGGTATACGGATTGATGGCCGCATAGTCCACTGCCAACGAACTGTTCCGCTGCAACGCCAGGGCATCGCTGTTACGCAGGCCGTCTGCCGTCATTTCACTGCCCGAGGCGACCGGCTTGTAGCCCACGGTCCGGTAGCCCAACTGTCCTGCCGCCTGTAACAATGCACAGCTGGCGATGGTTTTACCAACCTCGGTGTCCGTCCCGGTGACAAAATACGTTTTAGTCACGTTGAATCACTCCCAAAAAAAGATGGTACGTCAGCGGGTATTTCCCCTGTTTCTGGGGCCAGGCTAACTGTAACTGTTGCAGCTGTGAGCGGGTCAGCACGCGCTGTTCGCGACCTTCATGCAAATGCGTCGCGCCAATGCCTTTGAGCGAACGCATGGCGCTCAGCGCATCGTCAAACCACAGCGTGACGGCCTGCATCTGATACTCAACCTCCCAGCCGTGCAGCGCGTTTTCCAGCTGTTCGACGGGTAAAAAACGGTTGGCGTGCGCCCGGTTATCCACCGCCTGCCACGCCTGACGCAGTTCCGGCATCGAGCCATGCGCCAGGGTGCTGAAGGCCACCGTCCCGCCGGGGCGCACGACGCGGTAGAGTTCGCCTAATGCGTGGCGTAAATCGCCGCACCATTGCACGGCCAGATTGCTCCAGGCCAGGTCAAACGTCGCGGTATCCTGCGGAATGGCCTCAATATCGGCCAGCAGATAATGGTGCGCCGCATCGTGCCGCTGGGCTTGCGCCAGCATAGGCGCAGACAAATCCAGGGCGCTGACCTCGCTCCCCTGCTCTCGCCAGTAGCGACTCATGCGACCTGGCCCGCAGCCGGCATCCAGCACGCGGGCATACTGCCGCCCCGCCAGCCGCGCCAGTAACGCATCGGCGCTTTGACGCTGTAATTCAGCGTGTTGTTCGTAGTGGGAGGCAGCGCGTCCGAACGCGGCGGCAATGGCCTGCTTATCAACCTGCGTCATGCAGCACCTCCAGCAAGCGGTCGATATCCTGAGCTTCATGCGCCTGAGTCAGCGTCAGTCGCAGTCTGGCAGTACCAGCCGGCACGGTAGGTGGCCGGATTGCCGTCACCCAGCAACCCCGATCGCGTAACGTCTGCGCCAGCTGCAACGCTTTTTGGTTATCGCCGACGATCAGTGGCTGAATGGCGCTGTCTGACTGTGCCAGCAGCAAATCAGGGTTCGTCATACCGGCACGAAAACGCTGGATAAGCATCGCCAGCTTTTCCCGGCGCTCGTCGCCTTCGCGACTGCGGATCACCGCCAGCGCGGCGCGCAACGCCTGAGCCTGTGCCGGGGGCATACTGGTGCTGTAAATCAGATGGCGAGCAAACTGCAGCAGATAATCGGCCACGCTGTCAGAGCAGAGAATGGCCGCCCCGCTGACGCCAAAGCCTTTGCCGAAGGTCACCACCAGCAGCTCGGGCTTGACCTGCTGCTGCCAGCACGAGCCGCGTCCTTCCTCACCGGTGACGCCAATACCGTGGGCATCATCCACCAGCAGCCACGCCTCATGGCGCTGCGCCTCGGCGTGGATTTGCGCCAGCGGCGCGCTGTCGCCGTCCATGCTGAATACACCTTCGGTGACCACCAGCTGTTGCCCCGGACAGGGAGCCGCCAGCAGACGAGCTAAATGCTGAGTGTCGTTATGGGTAAAGCGGCGCAGCATGGCCGGGCTCAGACTGGCGGCCTCCAGCAGCGAAGCGTGGCTGAGTCGGTCTGCAACAATGCGATCCTGTTTACCCATCAGCGCGGCAATCACCGCCTGATTGGCGGCAAACCCGGAGGTAAACAGCAGCGCGCGTGAATAGCCCAGCCATTGTGCCAGTTCGTCTTCCAGCGCCTGATGCGCTATGGAATAACCGCTGACATGCCCTGAGCCGCCGCTGCCGACGCCAAATCGGTCGGCCCCTTGCTGCCACGCACAGACGATCTGCGGATGGTGGCTTAGCCCAAGGTAATCGTTACTGGAAAAATTCAGATATTGACGACCATCTGCCTGCAACCAACGCCCGGCGCCCTGCGTCACCGCATGACGACGGCGCAGAGCATCGGCAGAACGACGCGCCGCCAGCGCATCGTCAATTTTTTGCTGCCAGGTCATACAGTTGCCGCGTTGTAGTAATCGTCAGTGTCTGGAGTGCGCAGGGCCTGTTCCAGACGCTGTTGCTGTTCGTTATCGCCCGCCAGCACCGCCGTTTGCTGGGGATTCAGGCCCAGCTTGCGGAACAGCAGAAGGTCTTTATCTTCGTTCGGGTTCGGCGTGGTCAGCAGTTTACAGCCGTAGAAAATCGAGTTAGCCCCGGCCATAAAGCACATGGCCTGGGTCTGTTCGTTCATTTGTTCGCGTCCTGCAGACAGACGGACATACGAGGTCGGCATCATGATGCGCGCCACGGCGATGGTGCGGATAAAATCAAACGCATCCACATCGTCATTATCCGCCAGCGGCGTGCCCTTCACCTTCACCAGCATATTGATGGGGACGCTTTCCGGCGGAGTGGGCAGGTTTGCCAGCTGCAGCAGCAACCCGGCGCGGTCAGTGACCGTTTCACCTAAGCCGACAATGCCGCCAGAGCAGACTTTAATTCCGGCTTCACGCACTTTATCCAGCGTATCCAGGCGTTCCTGATATGAACGGGTAGTGATGATATTGCCGTAAAACTCCGGCGAGGTGTCGAGGTTGTGGTTGTAGTAGTCGAGACCCGCGCTAGCCAGACGCTGCGCCTGCGTTTCGTCCAGCGTACCCAGCGTCATACAGGCTTCCAGCCCCAGTTCTTTCACACCCTGCACCATTTGTTCCAGGTAAGGCATATCGCGCTCGTGTGGATTCTTCCACGCCGCGCCCATGCAGAAACGCGTTGAACCGGCTTGTTTGGCCTTACGCGCAGAGTCCAGTACCTGCTCAACTTCCATTAAACGCTCGGTTTCCAGACCGGTTTTATAGCGAGAACTTTGTGGGCAATATTTGCAGTCTTCCGGACAAGCGCCGGTTTTTATCGACAACAACGTACTGACCTGTACCTGCTGCGGGTCAAAGTGCTGACGGTGGATCTGTTGCGCTTCAAACAGCAGATCCAGCAGTGGTTTTTCAAATAATTCGGTAACTTGCGACATTGTCCAGCGAGAAGAATGAGCCATATTGGTGTTCGTTTCATTTTGAGTTTCGTGTAGACTCGTAAACCTAAATCTTTTTAATTTGGTTTACAAGTCGATTATGACAACGGACGATCTTGCCTTTGACCAACGCCATATCTGGCACCCTTACACCTCGATGACCTCCCCACTGCCGGTGTATCCGGTAGCGCGCGCTGAAGGTTGTGAACTGATTTTAGCCAGCGGCGAGAAACTGATTGACGGGATGTCGTCCTGGTGGGCGGCGATCCACGGTTACAATCACCCGCAGCTGAACGCCGCGATGAAAACGCAAATCGACGCCATGTCACACGTGATGTTTGGCGGCATTACCCATGCCCCGGCCATTGCACTGTGCCGCCAGCTGGTTGCCATGACGCCAGAACCACTGGAATGCGTTTTCCTCGCGGACTCAGGCTCCGTTGCCGTGGAAGTAGCGATGAAAATGGCGCTGCAGTACTGGCAGGCAAAAGGCGAATCTCGCCAGCGTTTCCTGACGTTCCGTAACGGGTATCACGGTGATACCTTCGGGGCGATGTCGGTCTGCGATCCTGACAACTCAATGCACAGTCTGTGGAAAGGGTATCTGCCGGAAAACCTGTTCGCCCCAGCCCCGCAAAGCCGGATGGGCGGCGAGTGGGATGAGCTGGATATGGTGCCCTTTGCCCGTCTGATGGCGGCCCATCGCCACGAGATTGCGGCAGTGATCCTGGAGCCTGTCGTTCAGGGTGCAGGCGGCATGCGCATGTACCATCCCGAGTGGTTAAAGCGCATCCGTAAGATGTGCGATCGCGAAGGTATTCTGCTGATTGCCGACGAAATCGCCACCGGCTTTGGCCGCACCGGTAAGCTATTTGCCTGTGAACACGCCGACATTACACCGGATATTTTATGTCTCGGCAAAGCGTTAACCGGCGGGACAATGACCCTTTCTGCCACCCTGACCACTCGCCAGGTGGCGGAAACCATCAGTAACGGCGAAGCGGGCTGCTTTATGCACGGTCCGACGTTTATGGGCAATCCGCTGGCCTGCGCCGTCGCCTCCGCCAGTTTGTCTCTGCTGGAGTCGGGCGAGTGGCGCTCACAGGTGGCTGCAATCGAAGCGCAACTGCGCCGCGAACTGGCACCGGCGGCGGATTCGGCGTATGTCGCCGACGTGCGCGTTCTCGGTGCCATCGGCGTGATAGAAACCACCCACCCGGTGAAGATGGCGGCGTTGCAGAAGTTCTTTGTCGATCAGGGCGTATGGGTCAGACCGTTTGGCAAGCTTATCTACCTGATGCCACCGTATATTATCCAGCCCGAACAACTGCGTCGTCTGACCCAGGCGGTGAACGACGCCGTGCGCAATGCAACATTTTTTAGCGATTAATCAGCGGTAAACTGTGCGTTTTCTGGCTACACTTTTTGGCTAACGAGAGGAGTCGGCATGAAACTTATCAGTAACGATCTGCGCGACGGGGACAAACTCCCGCATCGCCACGTTTTAAACGGCATGGGGTATGACGGGGACAATATTTCCCCGCATCTGGCGTGGGACGATGTGCCCGCCGGGACCAAAAGTTTTGTCGTGACCTGTTACGATCCTGATGCACCAACCGGCTCCGGCTGGTGGCACTGGGTGGTGGTTAACCTGCCCGCGGATACCCGGGTTCTGCCACAAGGGTACGGCTCCGGGTTGGTTGCGTTGCCGGAAGGCGTGCTGCAAACGCGCACGGACTTCGGTAAAGCTGGCTACGGCGGCGCGGCACCGCCAAAAGGGGAAACGCATCGCTATATCTTTACGGTTCACGCGCTGGATGTGGAGCGTCTTGATGTCGATGAGGGCGCCAGCGGCGCGATGGTCGGATTTAACGTCCATTTCCATTCGCTCGCCAGCGCGTCAATTACCGCGATGTTCAGTTAAGCGTAGTGCCGGATGTCGGCTTCGCCTCATCCGGCCTACCAGGCAGACCGTAGGCCTGATAAGACGCATCAGCGTCGCCATCAGGCAATTTGCTACAGAAATTCAGGCAACAATTTCAACAGCGTTCCTTGCGCTAACAGCTCGGTCGCACACTCGATATCCGGAGCGAAAAAACGGTCCTGGGTATAATGTGAAACCTGTTCGCGCAAGGCCTGACGCGACTGTTCCAGCAGCGGGCTTGAGGTCAGTCCTTCACGTAAATCAATCCCCTGACAGGCCGCCAGCCACTCCACGGCTATCACACCGCGCGTATTTGCCGCCATCTCCCACAGTCGGCGACCAGCCGCAGGTGCCATGGAAACATGATCTTCCTGGTTGGCCGACGTGGGCAGGCTGTCTACGCTGTGCGGGTGTGCCAGCGCTTTGTTTTCACTGGCCAGCGCGGCGGCAGTGACCTGCGCAATCATAAAGCCAGAGTTAACCCCACCATTTTTGACCAGGAATGGCGGCAACTGCGACATGTGTTTATCCATCATCAGCGCAATACGCCGCTCTGATAGCGCACCAATTTCCGCGATCGCCAGCGCCAGATTATCCGCCGCCATCGCCACCGGCTCGGCATGGAAGTTACCGCCGGAAATCACATCCCCTTCTTCGGCAAACACCAGCGGGTTGTCCGACACAGCGTTGGCTTCAACTAACAGTACGTCCATCACCTGGCGCATTTGCGTCAGGCACGCGCCCATCACCTGCGGCTGACAGCGCAGGGAATACGGATCCTGCACTTTTTCACAGTTATGATGGGATTGCGACAGCGCACTGGCGTCGGTCAGCACATGACGATACAACATAGCGGCGTCAATCTGCCCACGCTGTCCGCGCGCGGCATGAATGCGAGGGTCAAACGGACGACGTGAGCCCAGCACCGCTTCGGTCGTCAGCGCGCCGCACACCGTCGCGGAAGCAAACAGCTCCTGGGCTTCAATCAACCCACGCAGGGCAAAGGCGGTGGACGTCTGAGTCCCGTTCAGCAGCGCCAGCCCCTCTTTTGCCTCCAGCGTAATCGGCTCCAGTCCGGCTTTTTTCAGTGCCTGCGTCGCCGGGAGCCATTCCCCCTGCCAGCGTGCTTTCCCCTCACCTAACAAAGTCAGCGACATGTGCGCCAGCGGGGCCAGATCGCCCGATGCGCCGACAGAACCTTTCGCTGGGATCAGCGGGTAAACTTCGGCGTTCACCAGCGCAATTAACGCTTCAATCACGCTCAGGCGAATACCGGAGAAACCGCGCGCCAGGCTGTTGATTTTCAGCACCATGATCAGACGCACCATGGCATCATCCAGCGCGTTGCCAACGCCAGCAGCATGTGAAAGCACCAGCGAGCGCTGAAGATTTTGCAGATCTTCCGTGGCGATACGGGTCTGGGCCAGCAGGCCAAATCCCGTATTGATGCCGTAGGCCGTTCGCCCTTCGGCAACAATATTATTCACGCAGGCCACGCTGGCGTTGATGGCATCAACCGCGCTGGGGTCCAGACTCAATTGTACCGGCTGCTGCCAGATCTCCCGTAGCTGCGTAAAACTCAGATGACCTGGTGTTAACGTAAGCTTAGTCATTTCAGTCTTTCCCCTGCGTCCCGGCAATCATCGGTAAATTCAATCCTTGTTCAACGGCACATTCCACCGCGATGTCATACCCGGCGTCTGCGTGACGCATGACGCCCGTAGCCGGATCGTTATGCAGAACCCGGGCAATACGCGCGGCGGCTTCATCGGTGCCGTCACACACAATCACCATCCCCGCATGTTGCGAGAAGCCCATGCCGACCCCGCCGCCGTGGTGCAGCGACACCCAGGTTGCCCCGCTGGCGGTATTGAGCAGCGCGTTAAGCAAAGGCCAGTCGGACACGGCGTCAGAACCGTCGCGCATGGCTTCGGTTTCACGGTTTGGGCTGGCAACAGAGCCAGAGTCCAGATGGTCACGTCCAATGACGATTGGCGCGGAGACTTCACCGCTGCGCACCATTTCGTTAAACGCCAGCCCCAGTTTTTGCCGCCACTCCAGACCCACCCAGCAGATACGGGCTGGCAAGCCCTGGAAGTTAATCCGCTCACGTGCCATATCCAGCCAGTGGTGCAGGTGTTTATCGTCGGCAACAATTTCTTTTACTTTGGCATCGGTCTTATAAATATCCTGCGGATCGCCGGAAAGCGCCACCCAGCGGAAGGGACCAATGCCGCGACAGAACAGTGGACGAATATAGGCGGGTACAAAGCCAGGGAAATCAAAGGCATTTTCCACGCCCATCTCTTTGGCCATCTGGCGAATGTTATTACCGTAATCAAACGTCGGCACACCCATTTTGCTAAAGTCCAGCATCGCCTGTACGTGTATGGCCATGGAACGTTTCGCCGCCTGCACCGTACCCTGCGGATCGGATACCGCTTTTGCCTGGTACTCTTCCCAGCTCCAGCCGGATGGCAGATAACCGTGTAGCGGGTCATGAGCGCTGGTCTGATCGGTGACCATATCCGGACGCACACCACGCTTCACCAGTTCCGGAACAACGTCGGCCGCGTTAGCGCACAGCGCAATAGAAACGGCTTTACCCTCACGGGTGTATTTGTCGATACGCGCCAGCGCGTCATCCAGCGTTGTGGCCTGCTCATCCACATAGCGGGTACGCAAACGGAAATCGATACGGCTTTGCTGACATTCAATGTTCAGCGAACACGCGCCCGCCAGCGTCGCAGCTAACGGCTGCGCCCCGCCCATTCCGCCAAGACCAGCGGTCAGTACCCAGCGTCCACTCAGGCTACCCTGATAATGTTGACGTCCGGCTTCAACGAAGGTTTCATACGTCCCCTGCACAATGCCCTGACTGCCGATATAAATCCAGCTCCCGGCGGTCATCTGGCCGTACATCGCCAACCCTTTCGCATCCAGTTCGTTGAAGTGTTCCCAGGTCGCCCAGTGCGGGACCAGGTTGGAGTTGGCAATCAGCACGCGTGGCGCATTGTCGTGGGTTTTGAAGACGCCGACTGGTTTACCCGACTGGACCAGCAGCGTTTCATCGGCCTCCAGTTTGGTCAGCGCCTTGACGATGGCGTCATAGCATTCCCAGTCACGCGCGGCGCGACCGATCCCGCCGTACACCACCAGCTCATGGGGATTTTCCGCCACATCAGGATCGAGATTGTTCATTAACATGCGCAGCGGCGCTTCGGTCAGCCAGCTTTTGGCCGTTAAGGTGGTGCCACGTGGGGCACGAATATCCTGCTGACGATACTTGCTGTGAGACATGACGGAAACTCCTCGCGAACGTTCGGATAGATAAATAATATATACTTGTCTATACAAGTTGTCGCAAGGGTGGTTTTAACAATTAAGATACATTTTTATTATATTGCGTCAGCAATCACGGTTTTCATATCGGGCTCAGGACATGAAGCGCCCTTGCAGACGATAGCGGGAACCCGGAAAAAGCAAACGAGCATGAGAGACAATGGATGACGCGGACCAGGTCTTGCGACGGATCAGCAGGCAGGGATCGTGTTCTTTAATGTTCAGCAGCGTGCACTCTTCCGCGCTGGCGCGAACCGCTTCGACAATATGCTCGCCTTCGGTCAACGGGGCGATCAGCGACAGATAGGCGTGCGGCGTGGTCTGACTGTAATCCTGTGTCAGGTACTCCGGCACAATCTCCGCATTGACGCAGCGATCTTCAATTTGTACAGGTAGGGAGTTTTCAAAGTGCACCATGATCGAGTGATAAATAAAGGTACCTTCTTTAACGTTCAGCGCCGTGGCCTGCTGCGCGTTCGCGCGTGTGCTTTCCAGCTTCAGCACCTCGCACCGATGCTGATGCTGGCGGGCGATAATTTCATCGGCAATGCTGCGAATTTCAAACAACGCGGACTGACCTTTCGGCTCGGCGACAAACGTACCGACGCCCTGCAAACGCACCAGCAGCCCCTCGTCAGTAAGCTCACGCAGCGCCCGATTAATAGTCATACGGCTAAAACCATACTGCGCGACCAACTCCGCTTCCGACGGGATGCGATCGTGAGGTTGCCAGATACCGCTGGCAATCTTTTCACTGATCTCCTGTTTTACCTTTTCGTAAAAAGGTGCCGGGGCAGAACGGGAGTGGGATGGGAGCATGCGTTAGCCTTCCTTACGCTGAAAAATGAGAGTGGAAAAATGGCGGCGTAACGCTATTCGACACGTCAGTGCCACCAGTGTGCGATTTGCCAGCCAAGACGCGCCGCAACGCGCGCCGCGTTGCCATCATCGTCAAAACGGGGATTAAATTCAACCATGTCTACCGCCTGCAGCTTACCGCAGCGGCACAGGGGCTCAATCAGCCTCAGCAGCGTCGACAACGGCACGCCCAGCGCGGCGGGTGCGGACACAGCGGGCATTTCCCAGACCGGTAGAACGTCGAGGTCGATGGTCAGATAGATGACGTCTACGCTGGAGATAAACTGCGCCATCTGTGCCTGCGCGTTTTGACAGTGCAGATCCTCCACCACTGTAACCCCAAGCCGCTGCGCTTCATCCCACAGCGCCTGGGTGTTAGCCGCCCGGTTAACACCAAAGCAGGCGTAATGAAATTCACGCTGCTGCACGTCGCAAAGCTGCGCCAACTGGCGAAACGGCGTACCGGAGGTGGCCCGATCGGCATGGCGTAAGTCGAGGTGGGCATCGAGATTGACGATGCCCACGGTTAAGCGTGGGAACGCATCCAGCACACCTGCACCGTGGGCAAAGGCGGTTTCGTGCCCGCCCCCCAGCACGAAAGTGCGCATCTCAGCCTGCTGACAACGCTGTACCGCATGGCGTAACGCCTGCTGCGCCCCTTCGAGATCGGGGGCTTGCGCCACAATGTTGCCCAGATCCACCAGCCGGTCATGGCCTTGGTGGCTGGCTAAATTCGCCAGCGCTTTACGCAGTGCATCAGGCGCGCCAGCCGCCCCCGTGCGTCCCTGATTACGCTTTACGCCTTCATCGCAGGCGAATCCCAGCAGCGCTATCTGTTCACGATAGTTTTCCGGGCTAAACGCTGCACTGAGCGTGATAGTCTGAAACAGGCGCAGCGCGTTGGGTGACTCAGCGCGATCATCGCGACCTTGCCAAAGCGCGGGAGATGCGGGATGCCAGTGACTCATGATGGTTGTCCTCGGAATACGCGTTTATACAGCGGGTTGCGGCCAGGTTCATACAGTATCTCAACCGGAAGGTGGGCGTCCCACACCACAAAGTCCGCCACGAACCCGGCCTTCAATTGCCCATGGGTCGCCTGACGACCAAGGGCTTGCGCCGCATGACGCGTGACGCCCGCCCACGCTTCTTCCGGCGTTAAGCCAAACTGCACGCAGGCCATGTTCATCGCCCAGTGCAAACTGATAAACGGACTGGTACCAGGGTTGAAATCCGTCGCCACCGCCATTGGCACGTTATATTGACGTAGCCACTCCACCGGCGGGCGCTGTTTCTCTTTAAGAAAATAAAAGGCACCGGGTAGCAGGACCCCTACAGTGCCGCTGTGGCTCATCGCCGCCACGCCCACTTCATCAAGATATTCAATATGATCGGCCGATAATCCGTGATAGCGACTTACCAACTGCGCGCCACCGAGCAACGACAGCTGTTCAACGTGGCCCTTAACCGGAATGCCCAACGCCTGAGCGGCCTGAAATACCCGTTCACTTTGCGCCAGGCTAAACCCAACGCTTTCACAAAACAGGTCGACAGTCTCAAACAGTCCCTGTTCCCACAGCTGCGGCAAAATGGTCTCGCACACCAGCGTAATATAGCCGTCAGGATCGTCACGGTATTCCGCCGGTGTCGCGTGCGCGGCCAGCAGCGTGGGGCTGATTTCAAGGGTATTTTCCGCCGCCAGCGCAGAGACCACGCGCAAAATTTTCTCTTCTGTCACCAAATCCAGACCATAGCCTGATTTCACTTCCAGCAACGTGACGCCTTCTTTTATCAGCCGTTCGATGCGCGCGCGCGCCACAGCAAGGAGCTGATCGTCAGATGCGCGGCGGGTCGCAGACACGGTGGCGTTTATGCCCCCACCCTGGGCGCTGATTTGCTGGTAAGACACACCATTCAGCCGCTGCTCCCACTCGCCTGCACGATTTCCGCCAAAAACCAGATGCGTGTGGCAATCAATCAAACCTGGCGTAACCAGCCGACCCTGCATATCAAAGGTATTGTCATGTGTGCGGTATAACGAGGATTCAGGCACGATGGCGCGAATCTTGCCCTGTCGAATAATCAGCGCGTGACCGTCCACCAGCCCATACGGGGTATTACGTTCAGGATCCATGGTCGCCAGGCGGACGTTACGCCAGATGGCATCATCAGGGAAAAATTGCTGCATTCCACTCACCACTTGTCATAGGTTGTATAGACATTTATTGAGATCCTGCGGATGTTGTCAACCTGAAGGGCGATAATTGTTATTTAATTGTGATATCAGGACGTTCTGCATCCGACATTGCTGCTATAAAAAACAACTTTTTACCTTTTCGCCTTTCCGTTTCGCTCAACTTAGTATAAAAAAGCAGGCTTCAATGGATAAATTTCAAAGCCCGGAGCAACCTGTGAACATTTCATCAGTTTCCCGTCTGGCGCTGGTAATGGCTTTTGGCGTGACGCTGACCGCCTGTAGCGCAACCTCGCCCGATCAAATTCCTTCCGACCAGACCGCGCCAGGCACCTCCTCGCGCCCGATTCTGTCGGCAAATGAAGCCAGCAATTTTGTCGCGGCTCATTATTTTTCTGCACTGACGCCAAACACCGCGCCGTGGTCCCCTTCTGCGATTTCTCTGCCCGCACAGCCTGATTTTGTTGTCGGCCCGGCAGGGACTCAGGGCGTCACCCACACCACCATTCAGGCGGCGGTGGATGCAGCAATCATTAAACGCACCAACAAGCGTCAATATATTGCGATCATGCCGGGTGAATATCAGGGCACGGTTTATATCCCGGCAGCAACGGGCAGCCTGACGCTGTACGGCATGGGCGAAAAACCGCTTGATGTGAAAATTGGCCAGGCAATTGACGGAGAGATGAGCACCGCTGACTGGCGTCGTACGGTCAACCCAGGCGGCAAATATATGCCGGGTAAACCTGCGTGGTATATGTTTGATAATTGCCAGAGCAAGCGCGGTACCAACATTGGCGTACTGTGTTCTGCGGTCGTCTGGTCACAAAACAACGGTCTGCAGTTACAGAACCTGACCATCGAAAACAACCTCGGCGACAGCGTGGATGCAGGTAACCATCCGGCCGTTGCTCTGCGTACCGATGGCGATAAAGTACAGATCAACAACGTCAACATTCTGGGTCGTCAGAACACCTTCTTCGTAACCAACAGCGGTGTACAAAACCGTCTGGAAAACGATCGTCAACCGCGTACGCTGGTGACAAACAGCTACATTGAAGGCGATGTGGATATTGTTTCTGGTCGCGGCGCGGTGGTATTCGAAAACACCGATTTCCGCGTCGTCAATTCTCGCACCCAGCAGGAAGCCTACGTGTTCGCACCTGCTACGCTGTCGAACATTTATTACGGTTTCCTTGCCGTCAACAGCCGCTTTACGGCTGCCGGTGATGGCGTGGCGCAGTTAGGCCGCTCACTGGATGTCGATGCTAATACCAACGGTCAGGTGGTGATCCGCGACAGCGTGATCAACGAAGGCTTTAACATGGCGAAGCCATGGGGTGACAGCGTAATCGGTAAGCATCCGTTTACCGGCAACACCGGTGCGGAAGACGACAAAGGTGAAATCCAGCGTAACCTGAACGACACCAACTTTAACCGCATGTGGGAATACAACAACCGCGGTGTGGGTAGCAAAGTGGTTGCCGAGCCGAAGCAGTAAACGTCATTCTTTTATGTAGGCCCGGTATGCGCATGCGCCACCGGGCAATGTGCCGGATGGCGACGAAAACCGCCATCCGGTCTACAGTAAGCCTTACATCAAACGCGTTTTATTCGCGTTAATCAAACTTCCTGCCTTGATGATTTCACGCTCTTCCGCCGTCAGACTTTCCATATACAGGCTAATTTCACTGACCGACCCATTCTCATACAGTACGTATGCGGTAATCTCGCGACTGCATGCGTCCAGCGCGCGACGAATACCGGGAATGTAAATATAATCACCCACCTCGAAAGACGGCTTCCCGGTCATCTGCAGCGGCAGCATCCCCCAGTTGATGACGTTGGAACGGTAACGCTTGGTGGCATATTCCTCGGTGATATTCGCCAGCCCACCAATCACGCGCTGGCAGCTTGCCGCCTGCTCACGCGCGGAACCATCTCCCGGTTTGACGGCATAAATCATGCTGCCAATCCCCGTTTCCAGTGGCACAACATCTTCCTGACCGGCAATCTGACGAATACGGTCGAAGATGGGTGACAATGCGCTGTTCACACCACCAGCCCGTCGCTGTTTTTCCAGCTCAGCAGTAGCTTTACTCCTCCCCACATAACCGGGATCCCGCCGTGAAAGCGTAAATTCCGCCAACCCTAAAGGATTTGAGCGATAGGACGACGTCTCCCCGGATGGGATCAGCTCGTCGGTCGTCGTCACTTCATCAAGAATTTTCGAGGCGACCTTCAACAAAATATTGTCAGTCAGTGCGCCAAGCTCCGGCCAGTCTTTAATATTGGGACCATAGATTAACGCCTGCTGCGTGGCACCTTTCACAAAGCCCTGATACACACGACTTTTATAAGGCGCAGGGTCAAATGCATAGGTCGGAATTTCGTCCCAACAGTCCAGGTCGGTTGCCGGGGTCAGGAATCCGCCGTTTACCGCCGTTGCGGCTATGGAACGCGCGTCCATCAGCGCCACGGCTGACATTTGCCCGTTGCCCGGCTTCGAGCCTTCGCGGTTAGGGAAATTACGTGTGGTATGGCGAATGCTCAGCCCGTTATTGACTGGTGTGTCACCCGCGCCGAAGCAAGGGCCACAGAACGCAGTTCGGATAATGGCGCCCGCGCCCATCAAATCCGCCACCACGCCTTTCTTCGCTAAGTCCATAAACACCGGCTGTGATGAGGGGTAGACCGCCAGCGAGAAGGTGTCGCTACCGCAGGATTGACCGCGTAGCGCACTGGCTGCGGCAATCACGTTTTCGTAGTTGCCGCCCGAGCACCCGGCAATGATCCCCTGCTGTACTTTTAAACGCCCATTCTCAACTTTGTCGAGCAGTGAGAGGCTGGCTTTCCCTTGCGCGATACGCGCAGATTCAATTTCGATCCCGCGAAGAATATCGGTGAGATTCTCATTGAGGGTGTCAATTTCATAGACGTTGCTGGGGTGGAAAGGCAGCGCGATCATTGGCTTGATGGCGCTCAGATCAACATAAATACAGCCATCGTAATACGCCATCGGCTGCGGGTTCAGCAGGCGATAGTCTTGCTCACGGCCATGTAGCGCCAGCCAACTGCGGGTTTCGTCATCCGTTTGCCAGACGGAGCTCAGACAGGTGGTTTCTGTCGTCATCACATCAACGCTGTTGCGAAAATCTGTGGAGAGAGACTTAATACCCGGACCGACAAACTCCATCACTTTATTTTTGACATAGCCGTTTTTAAACACCGCGCCGATAATAGCTAGCGCGACATCCTGCGGCCCCACGCCAGGTGCCGGTTTTCCGGTCAGATAGACCGCAACAACGTCAGGATAATCAACATCCCAGGTATCGTTTAACAGTTGCTTGACCAGCTCGCCGCCACCTTCACCGACTGCCATTGTGCCCAGTGCGCCATAGCGCGTATGGCTGTCTGAGCCGAGGATCATTTTTCCGCCGCCGGCCATCATCTCACGCATATATTGATGGATCACCGCAATATGTGGAGGCACAAAAATGCCCCCATAGCGTTGCGCCGCGGACAGCCCGAACAGATGATCGTCACCGTTAATGGTCCCGCCTACCGCACATAATGCGTTATGGCAGTTGGTCAACACGTAAGGCAACGGGAAACGCTCCATACCTGAAGCTTTCGCTGTCTGAATAATGCCGACAAAGGTAATATCGTGTGACGCTAATGAGTCAAACTTAATTTTAAGCTTGTTCATATCTCCCGACGTATTGTGTGCCGACAGAATCGACCAGGCGATAGTCCCTTTTTTCGCGTGATCTTTTTCGATATGCCCGGAACAATGTTCCTCGGTTAACAGTTCATTGTTTTCGGAGAGAAAGACGCCTTTCTCATATAATTTAATCATCACATACTCCATGGTACAACGCCCGCACAAATACCGTGCACAAAGGCATTGTTAATCAATAAATTTAATAGGCTGAAGATTGACGTGTTATTTACAACATATTCCAGTCAATCAACATGCTCCACCACCATACGCCCAGGGTGATATGCACAATAAAAGTTAAGAATGTCAGCATGCCGCCAACCAGCCACCACGATTTAATGTCGTTATAGCCCACACCGAAAATAACCGGACCCGCCGCGCCGCCATAATGGGTTACCATTCCGCCATATGAGTTAGGGAAGGTGCGAATAAGCAGGTCAT